>DAONFJ010000026.1:0-37276 GCA_035403545.1 Spirochaetota bacterium | reverse complement strand
AAATTATTAATTGTCAATATGAAAACTATACCTGAATTTCACTATTAGTTATCTTTCCATCGCCTGATGCAGATACTTTTATATCCTGGTTATTGCGGGTCTTTTATCTTCTTTTCTGCTTGTGGTGGTGGTTCAGGAAGTTAAGGCGATTACTATCCTGGCACATAGGGAATGCGGGCTGCAACCCGCCTGATGTGATTGAGGGTACGTCATGGAGCGCGGCGGCATAATTAAGGCTTATCGGAAAGTGTGAGTTGAATCACTGAATGTTCAAGCATACATAAGTTTTCCGCGCGGTTCCGGGATAACTTTCCCCTCCTCCACAGCAGTTTCAATCCACTCATCAATAATCACACGGACATTACTGAGTGCTTCTTCATAACTCGCTCCGTCCGACATGCATCCCGGAAAATCAGGCACTTCGGCGACATAGGCGTTATCCTCGTCACTCCAGTAGATTATTACTTCGTATTTATATTTTTCCATCTATTCCTCCAAGTTTATAGCGGATTATAAGATTTCTCACATGCTTCACCTGGTATGGTTTAGCAAGTTTGCCATCCGGCTGAATGTTAATTATTTCAGCCACATTCTCCCTTGTGACACACCTCTTCTTTAGTATCGCATACAATTAAGCAGAATGGGGAATAATTTGTTGTTATGGGTAATCCGGTTAATAAAATCGAACCATTAAATCAAAACCGGCCTTTTCAGGGGCCGGCTTGATTTAAATGTACCCGCAGAAAAGATATATCGTCAGGTATTCTGATAATTTAAGTTTAATGTAGTTTCATACTAATCCGGTACACGGATAATCATTCTGAAGCTTGTACCAGCTTCATTAAGCCATTTATAAGCCTCTTCACGGTCTTCACCTGGGATCTGGTAATCATCTATTGTTTGTGTAACATCGTATTTAAGACCTTCTTTCCGGCTAATTACAGACCCTCCTCTCAATATAAAAGGTTCACACCATTCCCAGGCATTTCCTATTATATCGTACAGGCCAAAAGCGTTAGGCTTTTTCTGGCCGACAGGATGATGCTTTTCCCCGGAATTATCACCAAACCATGCGTAATCTTCCGCTTTGCCGTTACCCCAATAAAAGTCTGTTGTTGTACCGGCACGGGCGGCATACTCCCATTCTTCCGGTTTTGGCAATACTGTTTCAACACCATGTTTTTCTCCAAACAATTTACAGAAGCTGCGTGCATAGTCATGATCTATTCCTAAATTTACCGGGTATTTGCTGCTAAAGGAAATATTTGACCGGTTTTTCGGGAGATTCCAGTTACGCTCATAACACAATTTCAGATACTCTCCAAGGGTAACTTCATACTTTGTCATCCAGAACGCTTTAATCTGCTCATCAAAGTCCTTAAAAGGTTCATTAGAGTCTTGCCGGTAATATTTTCCTGCAGGTACATAGACAAACTCAATGCCTGCAATAAACTTAACATCCCCTGCCTTCGGCTTAGGGCCCGACTTTAGAATATCTGTATACTTCACCTCATTTTTTTATAGAAACGGGGCTCGGAAGATATAGTTACAGCGGAATATTTTTTACTCTTATCTTCTTTTAGTACAAAGGCACCTTTACCTTTGGCATTTTCTTTGCATTCAAAAGAAACAATCTCACTGTCAACAATACAGCATATCTGGTCGCCAATGTTAAGTTCAAAACCTTTTTTATACACAATCTCAATCTTCTTTGAAACGGAATCAACAGATGCTATCTTACCAACAACAGGGAGCCTTACAAGAGTTTCATTTTTTTCTTTGTCCTTTAGTGGTTTGATTACGGCAATAAGATCATCAACTGATTTCCTCGGTATATCGTTGTAACCGTATTCACACTTGACATCATGTTCAATTCGCTTAGTCTCTTTACCAGTTTCGTCGTAGAAAACTTCAGGGCCACACATTACACACCATACCTTTTTGTCTTTCTTCATAATTGGTGTATAGCTCCGTTCCTCTTTCAGGTTGCCGTTTTCGTGGTACTGGAGTTGTTTACCTACAAGAAATGAGCTTGTTGAAGCAAATTTTTCTTTGAACATTTTTGTTAAATATATGTAGTTGGATTGTTCAATCTCCTTCAATTTACCATTTGGATAGTAACTTTCAATTATTAAAAACGAATTATCCGCTGTATTGTACATTAAATAATGGAGTGTCCCATCTTTGTACCACGATATTTTTACAGGATTGGTTTTATATTCGTACTTCCAAAAACCTCCCCAACGTGTTGACCAGTTCGCATCTTCAGGTATATTCGCCGGTTTTTCAGGTACAATTATATCGGCACCAGAAAGCATTAAATTTGTGATACAAAAAATAAGTACAAAAAATATTTTTTTCATTATTTTTTTACTCCAATTATAGTTATTTAACTGCATAATGCCCATGGTGGCGATGTTGAAAATACCGCTTTAATTCTTCATCCCTTTACAATGCCGTACCGGATACAAAATCCCCGATCATGGAAATCTTTAATCACGGTACATATATTTTTCTGCTGCTACGGTACGCGGATAATCATCCTGAAGCCTGCACCTTCATCATTTATTTCTTTATAACTGGTATCCCCTACCTGGCTCATATATTCATAATTTAACAAATAACTCTGGTTGTATTGAAGATCAACTTCAAGACTCCGGCATGAACCCCCTCTTATGTAAAAAGGGTCACACCATTCCCATACATTACCTATCATGTCATACAGGCCAAAAGCATTAGGTTTCTTCTGCCCTACAGGATGAAGTTTACCTCCTGAGTTTTTTTTGTACCAGCAGTAATCGTTGATTTTGCCGTTACCCCAATAATAATCTGTTGCAGTATCTCCGCGAGCGGCATACTCCCATTCGTTCTGTTCAGGTAATACAGTTTTTACACCATGTTTTTCTTCAAACCATTTGCAGAATTTTGCTGCACCGGTGTAATAGAATCCTGGATTTGCCGGATATCTGCTGTTAAGGGTAACATCAGTTTTATTTTCCGGAAGTCTTTCATTTTTTTCGTAACAGTATTTTAAGTATTCTCCCAGGGTAACTTCATACTTTGTCATCCAGAACGCTTTAACCTCTACCGGCCATATATGATTTGAATCCTGTTTATCATGCTGTAAATATTTTCCAGCAGGTATATACACAAATTCAATACCTCCAATAACCTTAACATCCCCGGTATTCGGTTTTATTTTAGGTTTTAATAAATCATCATTCCTGATTTCGTTTTTTTTGTAAAACCGGGGTTCAGTATTTTTGCTGATAGATGAATACTTATTATTTTTATCTTCTTTAAGCTCAAATCTTCCTGTTCCGTTTTTATTATCATTACATTCAAATGTGACAATATCTGTACCTATAAGACAGCATACCTGATCCCCTATGTTTAATACAAAGCCGGGTTTATATGCTATTTCAATATTTTTTGGCATTGTGCCTATTGATACTATTCTCCCTACAACAGGGAGTCTCACAAGACTTCTAACCCTGACTCTTTCTTTGTACGCTTTTATTTGGGCAATCAGCTGTTCCACATTCTGACGGGGAACCTCTTCACAACCGTATTCACATTTTGCATTATGCTCAATACGTTTAACCTCTTTAGCTGTTTCATCGTAAAAGACTTCCGGCCCGCACATCTCGTTTTTCAATGTATTGTCTTTTTGCAAAACAAGTGTATAGCAGCGCTCCTCCTTAACGCTGCCATTTTCATGATAACGAAGTTGTTTACCTACATAGGTCATACCATAAGGACCTGAAGCTTTTTGATGATTTTTTTTCAAAAATTCAAAATTTATTGACTGATCTTTCTGTTCTAGTTTTCCGTTTTCATAATAAAGTTCCTTGATACTATATTTATTATCTATAGTATCATAAAACAACCAGGATAAATTCCCATTTTGATACCATATTATTGATGGGAGTGAACTTGTTTCATATTTCCAGTTAGATTTATTCCACTCCGCATCTTCAGGTATATTTGAAGGCCTTACCGGAATAGTTTTACTCGCTGCAAAAAGAAAAGCAGCCGTTGAAATTACAAAGAAAAACAGGAAAACTATTTTTTTCATTTAACTTTACTCCACTATTTTCTTATTAATGAAAAATGGCCATGATGACGATGCTGCCGATACCGTTTTAATTCTTCATCCATTTAACATGCCGTACCGGATACACAATCCCCAATCAAAGAAATCTTTAATCACGGTACAGATATTTTTCTGTTGTTACGGTACACGGATAATCATTCTGAAACCGGTACCTACAGTATCATACCTTCCATAATAATCATAACGCTGAACTTCCAGGTAATTATTCACGCTGTATTTTAAATCGCGTACTTCACTAAAATATGCCCCTCCTCTTAAGTTTGAAGATGCACACCACTCCCAAAGATTCCCTATCATGTCATAAAGCCCGTATGCATTGGGTTTTTTCATCCCGACAGGATGAGATTTGCCACCTGAGTTGCCGGCGTACCAGCAGTAATCGCCGGGGCTATCATTGCCCCAGTAGAAATCTGTTGATGTACCGCCACGTGCGGCAAATTCCCACTCTTTTGATAGAGGCAATGTTGTATTCACACCATGCTTTTTACCGAACCAGGAGCAGAATCCTCTTGCGTATTCATCATAATCTCCAAGGTCAGCGGGGTATCTGCTGTTAAAGGTTTTATTTCCCTTATTTGCAGGAAGTCTTCTATTTGCTTCATAACTGTATTTTAAAAACTCACCAAGTGTAACTTCATACCTGGTTATCCAGAACGGGCTGACATGTCCGATTGCATCTTCATCAGTGCGAAATGGAGGTTGCTGTATGCATTCTCCCTCCGGAATATAGACAAACTCTATGCCGGCGATGACCTTCACATCCCCTGCCTTAGGCTTGGGGCCCGATTTTAAAACATCTGTATATTTCACCTCGTTCTTTTTATAAAATCGCGGTTCGGAATTTTTGTTAACAGATGAGTATTTATTATTTTTATCTTCTTTGAGTACAAAGGAACCTGTTCCATTAGCATTCTCTTTACACTCAAACGACACAATCTCACTGTCAACAATGAAGCATACCTGGTCGCCAATGCTCAGCTCAAAGCCCGGTTTATACGCAACTTCAACCACCTTTGATGATTGATCAACAGATACTATCTTACCCACAACAGGGCTTTTCATAAGACCTTCAATTTTGATTTTTTCTTTATACTGCTTGACTCCGGCAATCAGCTGTTCTGCATTTTGGCGAGGTTCTTCTTCGCAGCCGTATTCGCATTTTACATTATGTTCAACACGTTTAACCTCTTTGCCGGTTTCATCATAAAAGACCTCCGTACCGCATAAAACAGATACCAGTACGTTTTTTTCTACTACTGGTGTTTTGCATTGCTCTTCTTTTAATTTTCCGTTTTCATAAAAAAATTTCTGCTTCCCTGCATAAGGTGATGCACCGAGATCTACTTTTTTATGTTTTTTGGTTAAATATTCACTATCAATTATTTGGATAATATCTTTAAGATTTCCATTGCTATAATAGTGTTCTATAATATCATATTTTTTATCCATGGTTTTGTAATATAATAAACGCAAATTACCATTTTTATACCATGATAAAAAAGGTTTTTGAAATTTATATCGATACTCCCAATATTCTTCATTATTGTTTAACGTCCATTCAGCATCTTCGGGTACACTTAAAGGCCTTTTTTGTATTTTTTTTTCATCTGCGTAAAGAAATGTAACTGCGATAAAAACCAAAATTAAAAAAATTATCTTTTTCATTATATTTTACTCCATTTATAATTGTTTTACTGCATAATGCCCATGGTGGCGATGTTGAAAATACCGCTTTAATTCTTCATCCATTTAACATGCCGTACAGGATACACAATCCCCAATCAAAGAAATTTTTAATCACGGTACAGATATTTTTCTGCTGTTATGGTACACGGATAATCATTCTGAAGCCGGTACCCTGATTGGTTATAATTAAATACCCCTTATCTCCAATATCATCAAGATAATCATAATGAATCATATAGCTCACGCTATATTGAAGATCATGCTCTTCACTCTGGCATGATCCCCCTCTCAGGTGCAAGTCTTCACACCACTCCCAGGCATTACCTGTAATGTCATATAAACCGAATGCATTGGGTTTTTTCTGACCAACAGGGTGAAGTTTGCCGCCTGAATTCTTTGTATACCAGCAGTAATCGTTTATATTGCCGTTGCCCCAGTAGTATCGTGTAGTTGTACCTCCACGGGCGGCATATTTCCATTCAAAATGTTCGGGTAGTTCTGTTTTTACTCCATGTTTTTTCCCGAACCAGCCGCAGAAACCGTCCGCCCTGTCATGGTATTTTCCAAGTGCGGCAGGGTATCTGCTGTCTAATGTAAAAGAAGCTTTATTTTCAGGAAGCTTTATATTTTTTTCATAGCAGTACTTCAGGTATTCCCCCAGGGTCACCTCATACTTTGTCATCCAGAATGCATTGATATTTGTTCTTAAAACCTTATCCGGGTGCGAATCATCAGCCTCAACATATTCACCTGCCGGTATAAATACAAACTCTATGCCCGCGATGACCTTAATGTCGCCTGCTTTTGGTTTGCTTCCAGATTTCAATACATCTGTGTACCTCACCTCGTTCTTTTTATAAAAATGGGGTTCAGATGTTATATTAACAAGGGGAAGTTTACCCTTGTTGTCCTCTTTAAGAATATAAGTACCTGTCTCCGTTTCGTTATTACTGCATTCATATGACACAATCTCGCTCTCTATAATAAAGCAAATCTGGTCACCGACGTTCAGCCTAAAACCGGTTTTATACTCTATCCTGATCTCCTTAGACGACGAATCAAGAGATGTAATTTTACCAACAACCGGCAGTCTCACAAGGCTGTCATTTTTAATCTTGTCCTTATATGGCTTAACTATTGCAATAAGTTCATCAGCTGACTTCCTTGGTATAACATCGTAACCGTATTCACATTTTTCATTGTGCGCAATTCTCTTTGTCTCTTTTCCGGTTTCATCATAGAAAACCTCCGGGCCGCATAAAACGCATCTGACTTCCCCTTGTTTATAAAGAACAGGGGTATAGCTTCGCTCCTCTTTCAACTTCCCGTTTTTATAAAAGAGCTGTTGTTTGCCAGCAAAATTTTTAACTATTGGTAATTGTTCATCCTTTTTAAACATCACTTCTAAATAACTATATTCAATGTACTGTTTGAGTTCTTTCATGTTCCCGTTTTCATAATAATATTCATAAATTTCAAATTTGTTATTATCGATTTTATAACGAAATAAACGGGGATTTCCATTGATATACCATGTGGTAAATGGCACATCATGATTGTTAATGATAGTATATAACCAGTATGGTTCATCTTTGGAACCAAGTCTTTCAGCACCTTCTGGTACATTTACTGGTCTTTCAGGTTTTTTCATACCAGCTGCATAGAGAACTAAACCTGAGACAAAAATCAGAATTATTACCATTATTTTTTTTATCATGCAATTATAACCGCCCTCATTTTTTTAGCTTTACCTGAAAATGACCATGATATTCCCGATACCACTTTAATTCTCCATCCCTTTACAATGCCGTACTGGATACAAAATCCCCGATCAAAGAAATCTTTAATTACGCTACAGATATTTTCTGCTGCTACGGTACGCGGATAATCATCCGAAAACTTGTTCCCTGCCCTGTTTTATTTATGTACCCTTTATCACCAAGATCATCCAGGTATTCATAATTTATAACATAGCTTGTGCCATACTGTAAATCAGCTTCATCACTGCGGCATGACCCGCCCCTTAAATCATATGGCCTGCACCATTCCCAGGCATTACCTATCATGTCGTACAGGCCAAAGGCGTTAGGTTTCTTCTGCCCTGCAGGATGAAGTTTTCCTCCTGAATTTTTTTTATACCAGCAGTAGTCGCTGATTTTACCATTGCCCCAGTAATAGGGTGTTGATGTCCCTCCGCGGGCGGCATACTCCCATTCATGTAGGTCGGGTAATTCTGTTTTGACGCCATGCTTAATCTCAAACCAGCTGCAGAAGGCGGTTGCATCCCCGAGATGACTGCCTATGTTAACCGGGTATGTGCTGTTCAGGATAAAGCCGGTATTATTGTCGGGAAGTTTTATATTGTCTTCATAGCAGTACTTTAAAAATTCTCCCAAGGTAACTTCATACTTGGTCATCCAGAAAGCGACCATCTTTTTATTAATACCCGTTTTCGGATTTTTGTAATCATTCTGAAAATATTCGCCACCCGGGATATAGACAAATTCAATTCCACCTATTACCTTCACATCCCCGGCTTTTGCTTTACTCCACGATTTTAAAGAATCATCATACTTTATTTCATTCTTTTTATAAAAACGCGGCTCAGTATCGTTGCTGATGGATGAATACTTTTTACTTTTATCTTCTTTAAGCTGAAATCTGCCGGTTCCGTTATTGTTATTTTTGCACTCAAAAGATACAACCTGGTCATCAACAAGGCAGCAAACCAGGTCCCCTGTATTCAAGGCAAAACCGGGTTTGTACGCAATTTCAATCTCTTTTGATGATTGATTAATTGATGCTATTTTGCCCACAACAGGGAGCCTTACGAGGCTCCTTGTTCTGATTTTATTCTTGTATGCCTTTATATCAGCAAGCAGTTTTTCAACGCCTATCCTGGGTACTTCATCACAGCCGTATTCACATTTAGCATTATGCTCAATACGCTTGATCTCTTTACCCGTTTCATCGTAGAATATTTCAGGTCCGCACATCTCATTTTTTAATGTATTGTCCTTTTGTAAAGTAAGTGTATAACAGCGCTCTTCTTTTACTTTACCATTTTCATGGTAAAGTAGCTGTTTACCGACTAAAGTACTATCAAAAGGGCCTTTTGCTTTTTTATGGTTTTCATTAAAAAAAGCTGGTTCAATGGATTGATTTTTTTGTTTTGGTTTTCCATTTTCATAAGAGTAGTCAATTATGAGAAATTTTTTATCATCAGTTTCATAAAACAAACGCAATATGTTACCATTCGGGTACCATGTTATAGCTTGGTGAGCTCTATTATTGTACTCCCAACCATATGTACCCAATTTGCATCTTCTGGGATATTCGATGGTTTTACAGGAATTTTTTTACCTGCACCAATAAGAATACTAGTAGCGATAATTATTAGAAATAATAATATTTTTCTCATCTTTAATTATACTCCTCCTATTTTTTTACTGAAAAATGTCCATGATGACGGTGTTCCCAATGTTTTTTTAACATAGGATTATCGTCACCAGATTCAAGTACTGGTGCATATGTACTAATATCCTTCATTAATCCCCTTTCATCATATTCTTTTGCCAGTTCTGAACTTCTTTTTTTCTTAGCTACGACTTCTAAGTTAGGTTCAATTTCTTGTTCAATATACTGTTCCTTTGTCCTTACTTTTATTAAATCTGGATATTTAGCCAGCACATTTTGCTCAGCAGGGGCACTTCCTGTATATAAAAACCATGGGCCCCATACATTTTCAGTAGGCCCATAATCCGAGACAATTTCAGGGGGTCCGGGAGATGGAGACTTTTCCTGACAAAAAACTAACCAGACAAATCACTTGCCGATAATTTTATCAATCTTTATCAGGAACAAATTTTCCGTACTCAATACCAGTATTCAGAAGCTGTTTTTCTAACCATTGAACACCCGCTTTCGTCACCTTTGTTCCCCGAACATCAATCTCAGCGAGGTCTTTCTGATTAGCAAGATACTTCAGCCCTTCATCTGTTATCTTTGTGTTTGCGAGATACAAAGCTCCGGTCAATTTTATTTTCGAAAGATATTTGAGACCCTCATCAGTAATTTTTGTATTATGCAACTGAACTTCAATAAGTTTTTCAAACTTAATTTCTGAAAGATATTTAATACCGATATCAGTGAAGGGAGTTTCATTAGCAATAAATCGTTCTAGCTGAGTTAATTTTGTTAGATAGTTTACCCCTTCACCCATAATTTTTGTACCATCAAAGGTTAAAACACGAAGATTTTTTAATTCTTTAAAGTTCACAAACACTTGATCTGTAATTTTTTTACCACCGAGGTGAATAACGCCAGTATCTAAAAAATAATTAATATATATTAAATCTTCATCAACTAAATTTTCAGCAGAAGAAAAATCGAAATCAACTTCTTTCTCTACATTATTAAATTCTATTGCTCCAAATTTTTGTTCATAAAATTTTACAGCATCATCTCTATTTTGAATATTTTTCCTTTCCATTGATTGACTCTCGACTCCATAAATAATTATAAACATACATGTAAAAATAATCATCAATAGCCTTTTCATTCGCAAACGCTCCTCTGTAATTTTTCAGCGAATATAATAAAATGATTTAATATCTTTAAGTTTAATATAATCACTGTAGTTTTTATTTACTCCCCTTCTGCTATTATCATACAATCTTAAATTACCTTTTTCATTTCTTAATGTGACATCATGGAAATGTCCATCTCCTGTACTCATTCTCAGGGTAAAGTATTTTATATTTATAGACTTATCACCAGCTAACTCTTTAAGCTTTTTCATCATATCTGAACTACTGTAGTCTTTTGTATCTTTACCAGCTTCATCTTCGAATCCATGTCCATCCCTGTCTTGACCATAACCAACTACTTTAACATTACCTTTTCCTGCTACCGAATCAAATATCTCCTGAGTGGATACATTTTGACTCAACACATTAATTAGCTTGCCACCGTTACTGCTTTTGCCATTTAATAAATCTTTATAAAACTCACCGATTGAAGGTGCTGTTCCATTAACATTATTCAATGTCATTTGAGCATATTCAGAGAACAATACACAGAAACCTGCCTGCATTTGTCTTGAAAATTTCTGAACATCTTCCGGTTTGTTTGGATCAAGCTTCTTTGACTTCATTGCTTCTTCAAATGCTTTTGGATCATTTTTTATCGTTTCCATCAATTCTTTTTCGAGGGTTGTATTCCCTTTACTTTGCTGATGTGCTGAATCAAAAAAAGCCTTCAATTCTGCCTCAGAAACATCTTGTCCATTTGCCAGCTTATCTTTAATAATATGTACTGCTTTACTATTATCTGTTTCAGGAACAGCTTTTGTATATGACTCACCATATTTTGCATCTACTAATTTTTGGTTTTCCTTTAGATTTTGATTCCTTAGAATTTCCTCTAGTCGTTGCTGCTCTTTGATCTGTTCTAACTGTTCATCAGTAGCAAACTCACCTTCCGTAAACAGATTCCCCGTCCTTTCTGCAAATCCTCGTACACCTGAATCTAGTGAAGAAAACATCCCTCCGGTAAAATTAGTTACTGTTTTTACAAAATTTTTCGCTGTGTTATATGCATTTGCGGCTGTAGACACTACTGTATTAACCGCACCTGTCAATCCGAGGTCATCCATTACACCTCCGGCATATTTACCTATATCGCTGATTATACTTTTCGCGTATTTTTTTGACTTATCCAGTCCATACCACATTGCGCTAAGTATATTATCTATTGTACCGAGCGGATCTCCTCCATCTACAGGTGCTCTGCCCGGGTCGTGACGCTTATCATATTCGTCTTTCTTACTCTCAAGAAAATCCGAAGCCATTCCTCCGAGCATACTTCCCAGCTTTTCTGCACTCGGCGCCATAGCGTTCCAATTATACTTGCTGTAATCTTCTTTAAAACCTTTACCTCCTCTCATATTATATGCTGCAGTCAATATTCCCTGCTCTACCATCTGACTGAGCGCGTCATTCCCTTCAAAACCCCGCGCTGTTCCATTTTCTCCACCGGCAGATATGGATAGTGCCGCTGTTACACTTGCCGCTACTCCAGCTGTTAGGTGCTGAGACCAGTTGCTTGTGTCAAACCCTATATGTCCCCAGCCTCCATCTGTTTTCATGCCGGACATTACTACGGCTGTTCCTGCGCTGGAAAATATCTGACCGGCAACAGAACCTTCTCCAGCCTGAGCCATTGCCATTTGTACTCCCATTCTTATTACACCACTCTTTACACCTTGTTTAAACTGCTTATTGCTCCACCCTATTCCGCCGCCCTCTTCGTATTTAATTCCGGATGAAGCCATTGTTACCAGTGGCGAAAATCCTCCGGATAAAGTTGAGGCTGCGCCAATTCCCATTTGTACTCCTGCGTGTTTCCATGCAAGACTCCCATCTGCAACCTGAAGGCTTGTCGATGCTGCGTTTATTGCTACTGCAAGCCATGGATTGCCGGAAAATGTTGCTGCCATCGCAGCTGCTGTCATCATATTCGGCCCATTCGGAAACATCGGCTTACTGTAAAACGCCCCGTCTCTTAAAGCTTCTCCGGCCATCCATTCGCCGTAATAATCACCGAATTTCCCGTATAGCCGGTTATACTCATCCTGCTGATGGCCGCTGAAAGTCCCGCCTTCCCTGAATACGTCTTCAATCTTCCGGCTCAGCCATTCCGATTCCAGGCCTACATATGTATCGAGTTCTTCTCCGTCTAATTTACTATATGTATTTGCCTGTGTAAAGTCTATTGCTGTTCCTCCGGGCCCTTTTATCGGCTGGAAAAAGACTGTGCTGTTTATAAAATAACTGTAATCTGCAAACCTGCGCGTTTTATACTTATCTCCCGTAAGGTTTGAGGCTGTACAGACTTCGATCTCCCACCTGTTCTCGTCTGATTTCCTTTCAAATGGTGCAAGGCCGAATGTTTCATTGCCGCGTATGTTGTATTCTACTCCTTCATAGACGCTCTGGTTTGCTTCAATGAGTTGTTTGTTAAAGCCGTCTATTATACTGTTCAGTATGTCTATTATCTGGAGATTTTTCAGTACACCTATCGCATCTGTGTACTCGTCCATCTGCTCTTCATTGTATCTGGAGAGGGAGCCGTTTAACCCCAGGTTCAGCAGATTTGTAAATCCTGCAGTGGTGTCTATATTCAACATGCTCTGTGACAGTATTCCTATGCTGTCAAGCGGCCTGCTTTTTATTGCCTGGCTCAGAATCTTATCCGTATCAGGTTCAAAATCCGGGCTGTCCGGCATTTTTTTCTTTAAATCTGTTTCGTATTTACTGATCTGTCCTTCAAGGTCGTTATAGATTCGATGTGCCGCCTCTTTCGATGATGCTCTGGATGTATCCGCAGCCCAGGTTTTCATATTCTGAGATATGGAGGAGTTTACTCCAGTCCACCACTCTTCGCCTTCAGCGATCATCTTTTTTGCATCAAACCGCCATTTTGTCCAGAGATTTTTGAATTCACCATAGTTTTCTCTCCACTCCTTCATCCCCCTGTTCAATATATATCCTGTAACCTCGTTCCAGCGTTTTTTTCTCTCCTGGAATTTCTCCTGCTGCTGTGTCCATAACTGCCGTTGAAGCTCACTGCTCTGTCTCATAAGGGCTGTCATGATTAATCCCTGGAGCGATTCTCCATTCACGTTATTGACATATTCTCTTGTTATTGTTCCATATCCTTCAAATCCCCGCTGCCTTTTCTCTCCATCGGGATCTGCTGTCAAATTAAATGTTTCAGCAAATTCCTGCAGCCCATGGAATGTGTTCTCCATATCACGAAGGACTACTGTATTATCATGTTTCTCTTCCGTTACGGATTTATCAACATAGGACATTAATGCTGCGTAGTAGTTCTGCCGTATTCCTGCAGCACGTTCTTTAAGTACTCCTGTTACTGCCGAGATGCTGTAGTTCCTGTCGATTACTACATATTTACCATCCCTCTCTTCTACCCTGATGCTCGGGTCATCAATATTGTACACCTCAACCGGTTTTCCTGCTTTAAACTGAGGTTTTCCATCCTTGTCAAGAACCGTTATTGTATCTCCGTTTACAGCAGCATACACTGTCTCTCCATCCAGGTCCTTCCTCTCAACATCAACCCTCAGAAAATCAAGGTTTATACTTTCACTGTCAGGAGTATACCCCTCACTTGAACTATCATAAAGATGGCTTAAATCTTCATCGCTGAGACTATATTTCCCCTGCTTCAGATAGGCTTTTATATCGTCCAGGTATCTGACCGACGAGACCCCTTCCAAAGTCTCTGCTTTTGCGGCATAGTCTATTTTTGTTTTCCTTGCATTCTCGAGGGACGCAGTTACAGGTGATATTGCTCCATGATAATTGCGCTTGTAATTATTGTATTTAGCCTCACGGTCATTTCTTTTATTCTTCCATCTTCTTCTTCCAACCGGATTCCACTTTGAAATGCTATGATATTTATCATCAGCTTCTTTATACATATCATACCAGTAGATTTGCTGATGGTAGTTATTTAATATTTTCTGAAGATTGTCATTATCCTCGCCGCTATTGAAATTGTTATATATACTAATAATATCATTTTTCATTTCAACAGAAAGGCTGTTAAATGCTGCTTCAGACGATGCATTGCTGGAGATTCTATGTGTCAGATTTTCTATCTCTTCATAATATATATAATTATGCAGATTTATTAAACGTTCCCGTTCGGCACGATGACTGATTGTCGATACTTTACAGCTATACCATGAGAGTGCATTCATATATTGACCAAGGACTGCTTTACTCTCTGCTTCATTGCCTGCCTTAAGCATGTGGTTAAGAATCGTATCTCTAAGTTTTTCAAAGGCTGCCTGGTCAGCTAAAGACGTAACATTCATTTTAGTCATGTAAAAACTTATAGAATCTTTGGCGCTTTCATATGCTTTCTGCGATAAACTATACTGCTGTTTATATTTTTCAAGATCCTCTTTCACTTCAGCGTCTACCTGTGCTGTTCTTATATAAGATTCACTTTTCCGCTCAAAGTTCTCTTTTAGTTTTTTATATTCCGCATCCGCATTGAGTTTTTCAATCGTGTCCTGATTCTCTACTGCTTTTGCTTTTATAATATATTCTGCATTAATCTCATTATATTTTGCCAGTATTCCTGCATAGTTATCCTTCGCGTCAGGAACAGGAATATCTCCATAATCCGCACTCCCTCCGGCCGGCGTCTGTCCGTCAGTAATATTTCCTTCATCTGTTTTATTCTCCTTCAGATAAGGTGTATTCGCATATTCCCAGACTGAATACGCCTTTTCGTAATTAAATTCAAATGTTTTATAGCTGCTGTAGGCGGCGCTCACTTCATTCATTTTATCTATATAGGCGGTGTTGGCTTTTTCATAATTTTCACGCGCCTCTGCCAGAGAATCCCGGAATTTATCAACCTCCCTTTTCGCTGTTTCATGGGCTGTCCGCGAGACTTCAAGCTCTGACATCAGATCTTTTATTTCTTTTCCGCCGAGGAGATCATAACTAAACTTTTTTGACTGGAGCAAATTTCTGCTGTTGCTTATACCTGCGTCTATACCTTCAATTTCTCTAAGAATCGACGCAATTGCAGAGTCATTACTGTCTCTCAATGTCTCATATCCGGATACAATACTCCCGAGTCCTGTTTCGTATGAAAATTTTCCGTTTTCAAAAATATAGTTACTATCAGAGGTATAAATCATATCTGCATCTTTAAGAAAACCGGTAATCCCTTTGCTGCTGTCGTACTTAGTCCCGGGTTCCATAGATTCACCAAGTGCTGTAAATATCGATGTTATTTCATTCATATCATCGATAATACCGTTTAACAAAAATGCTTTCCCGTCGCGTGTGACAGGAATATTATTGTAAATAATTGTATTTCTTAACCCGCTTGCTGAATCAAAAGTATCATACCACCCTGTAATGTCATCAGACGGCAGTGGAGTCACAAGTACATCTCCCTCTTCAATCGCCATAACACTGCCACGCCAGTTCTTTTCCTGTGTTCCGTTCAGATAAAAGGCCTGTAAAGCTTCGGCATTTTTAAGCCCGGCATCTGCAATGTCACAATACCTATCCATTTTTTTTGCAAGGTCATCAAATCCGGACATGTACTTATCAAGCTCACCTTTAAGTTTACCTGATTCAACTGACACTGCCGTATTAGTTACATTACTCTGATATAATCCGTATTCAAAACCGGGCAGTATAGCTTCACTCACCCCGTTTATATACATAACAAAATAATCTTTTACCGCTGGATCCATTTCTGCCGTATATTTACCAGGATCATTCCCATAAAAAAATGATATGGCATTCAATCTTCCCGAATACGTTGTAACCGCGTCAACGATACTGCCGTTTATCGAGTCCTCCCCGAACTTATCCTCAAGAAACTTTTCTATTCCTTCTATCGGAATCTTATTCTTTGAAAACATTTCATTATAATAATACGTTGATGCGGCAAATATTTTCACATCGTCCCGGAGGTAACTGAACGCTGTCAGTTTTTTATTAATAAAGCTTTCTGCAAAATCGTTCAATTCTTCTGTATCCCCGCCGTTCAACCCGCGGTATGAAAATGAACATCTTTCTGCATATGCTTCGTCACTTTCACCAGATTCTCTTAATAAAGTAATTATATAGTTCTCAAACTTCTTGTACTTTATATAATCAGAAAAAGCCGGATCAGTGCTGGTTAAAGTGTTTCCCGAACTTCTGGTCAGATATTCATTTATCAAGGCATACGCTCTAAGCTCATTTTCCGCATCAACGTCAAGGCTTCTTCCTGATATATAATTTTCAATATCTGTAATTTTTCCTTCGGCATAGTCCCTGTTAAAAATCCTCCTCTCATAAACAGGTTTTACTACCTTTACCAGTTTTGTCAGATCATCGCCGGTAAGGCCAGATATTGCCGCATACTGTTCAGGAGTAACAGCCGCGTCAGTAAGTTCATATTTTGCGGCAATGTTATTGAAATCAACCGCGGCTCTAAAAAGAGAAAGATTTTGAACAAATGTATAGACCTCTTTAACACTATCATCTTCATGGTCAGCTATATATTTTTTATTGCTGTCACTCAATCTATCATATGAAGACAGTATGTTCGCCGTTATCGTGTAATCATCGCTCAATCCCGATTCGATTATATCTTCGCAGTTCTGAATAAATGCCATTACAGATGTACTTTCACTGAATGCTGCAAATTTCCTGGAATAGACATCATCAGTACTGCCGGCCATCTCTCCTGATAATTCATTTGTCATATATCTCCAGATAAAAAGCCCTGAATCGAGTTTCTCTTTTATCTGCGCAATTGATGAAGCGGCGCTTTTCAAAAAATCAGGAACAGGCGTATTCCCCAGTTCAAGTTTTTCCATGTAATCAGCAATAGCTCCGGCAGCAATACTCAGGTTCCCTGGAGTAAGGTTTTTAAATGCTTCCGCCGACAGCGGATTATCTCCTCCGCCGGGTGCAAGTGATACTATACTGTTTATGTAACCAAGCATATCATCAAGATACGAGTGCTCCGCGAGCAGGTTCTGCCCTTTCTGAAAATACCTGTAGTTTTCAGATATATAGCTTCTTAAAATTTCATACGAATTACGCCCGAGTTCGGCGCTTCTGTCAGACTCGGTTATATATTCAAGGCCGGCAATACCGTTCCCCGTCATATAATATTCCCTGAGCAAAGCAACTGCATCCATATCTCCAAGGGATGCTTTTGTTTCATTTTCAGATATTAATTCTGCAAGATCAGATGCATTTAAGGTATTAAAATCATTATGCAGACCAGCTGCTTTTTCAGAAAAATTGATGTCGCTGTCCAGTCTGTCACGGCTGCTTTCCCAGGCTTCAGCAGTAAGCCCATGATAATTGTTTTCAAAATATTTAAGGGCAGTATAATGTTCAATATATCTGCTGTTATCTGCTCCATATATAAATTTCTCATTTTTAAATTCTGTTCCAAGCCACGCCAGTATGCTGCTGTAGTTTTTGCTGTTATTATCTTCGCCCCATTCAAATGCATTTTCCACTATTTCAAGCGCCTTTACAGATGTTTCAGCATAGTTTTCGTAAGCGGAGTGGTCTTCTGTATATCCGTTTTTAAAGAATAAATCCGGATCAAAATTACTGTCATGGAGCGTTGATACTATTAAAGCATTACTCTCCACTCTCCCCAGCAGATCGAAATAGATGTTTTTTATATATGCAGAAAGCTTATCTCTTTTTAAATTTTTCTCTTCGCCTGCCGCTGCATTAAATTCATCCAGCAGGTTCTGAAGCACATTTCCGTATGCGTCTGAATTTTCTTCCCAGATTTTATTTTTACCTGAAGCAATACTGTTCCCCCATTGTGCAAGAGAAGTATCACTCTCCTCTCCTGAAATCATGTTTTTAAGATCATTTAATCTGAGTTTTGATTCTTCTAAATTCTTAACTGCTGATTCATAAATAATAGCAAATCCCGCTGTACGCTCCGAGTACTCGCCATTCATCTGCTTTTTATAAAGCTCAACCTGCTTTAGATAAAGGTCCCTGTCCGCCTGGAGGATGTTCCTTTCTATCTCCTGAATCTCCTTTAAAACGTAATCGCCATTCTCGCCGTTTTCAGCAAGGATGAGGGCTCTTTTCCGTGCAGTATAATCTTTGTCGGCAACCTGAAGCGCACTGTTAGCTTCACTGTATTTATTTGTAAGGTACTCGATACTGGTAAGGTATGCATCCCATTCAGATCCGTTCAGGGCATTTCTTTCTTCGGATGGTTTTTTACCCTGAAGAATTTTCAGGTTTTCAACAATGGTTTTAACATCGGCAAGATTTTTTCCATACAGGGCTTTTGCTGTATTCATTTTCTCTTCAGCATCTGATTTATTAATTTCAGTAGTACCCGCATCCTCTTTTTTTGTTTTTTCAGCGTAATCAAATACAGCTTTTGCTATATCAAGTCTCTTCTGCCAGAAGTCCCGGTCTCTTGACGCAAGTTCCAGTCTGAACTCTGCATCTGTCATTAAATACGGATCGCTTCCTCCGGCGTTATCGAGATACCCGGGGCCATCTTCGCCAAGCATATTCTTCTCGTGCATATAAACTTCTGCATCTTTCGCAATCCCTGCAAAAGAATCCCTTATACCTTTCCATCTTTCAAGTTCAGTTTTATAGTAATAGTATGAAGATTTCTGGTTGTCCGGAGAGTCTTTAGTAACGTCATTTGTTATGGTAAATGTTTCAAGAAGTTCATTTGAAGCGTACCAGTTGTAATCACGCTCATTACTCATATAATATTTACCAAATAAACCCTTTACCATTTCACCCCTTGCTTCATATGTCATTTTCTTGCCATACACCCTGACAGTATAAGCCTCAGTCACATACCAGTTTCCGCTGCTGTCCTGTTTTTCCGTTGCTCCGGCATACTCATATTTATAAAAGCCCTCTCCTGTAAAATAATAATGACCGAGATATGTATTCATACGATTATCCGTGCAGCTGTAATCAGAACTATTATCGCCATTACTTTCACAGTTCTGATAAATCATCTTTCCTGTTTTATGAGCGGTATATGAAACTGGTACATAGCTGTACTTTAAACATCCTCCATCATTAGAATCAACGCATACTTTATCAATATATCTTCGGGGAATGGTATCTTTACCTTCAGTGTTCAGCTTTGAGGAAAGTATACTCTGTATTTTTTCGATCTCAGATTGTTCAAGTATTGTGCTAAAATCCGGATTCTGATCTTTTTGATCACCGGTTTTTCCGAATGCGCCTGTTGTATTGTTTTCATTTTCAGAGCACATCTTTTCAAGCCATTTGATATTATCAAGCGACCCGGTGTAGACCATCGACCCGTTGACCGCCATATCTATAAGCCCGCTGCTGTGATCGTTCCATTGGTTTGACAGATTATCCATGTAATCAGTAAAATCTGTACGTGCCATCTCTATATTAGCTGCAAGTTCTGCCTCCTCCCTTTCCCATTTATCAAACGCTTCATATATCTCTTTGCTTAATTTTGTTTCCCATTCAAGTCTGGCGTTTTCAAGTTTCTCTGCGGATTTTCTCCAGATTTCCTCCGCGGTATTGTACGCATCTTCAGCAGACTGTTTCCAGTTCAGCATCTGCTGATATAATCTCTCCAGTGCTGAATTCCACTTCTCCATCCCGGTATTGACAAGCAGCTTAAGCTCATTCTCCCAGTTATCCCCCATGCCGGAAAAATCTATCGAGGCCTGTCCTTCGTCATTATAACTCTTTGTTAATATTTTATCTTCCCTGGATTTTAAGTCATCCTGAACATCTTTAATAATATTATCCGTTGCCGAGTCGGCGCTCTCCCTGCCGCTCTGATATTTTAAAGATTCAGTATCAACGTAGAGTTCAGTGATAAAAATATTTCTTGCTGAATAGAGGATACTGTTGCGTTCTGTTTCAAACTTTTCCCTCAATCCATTTTCAAATACCGCAAGTTCAGCTTCAAAACCGGCCTTCACCTCTCCGGTAAGAAGGTCGCCTTTATTTCTGAGATTACCAAGAGGTAAGGCAAATTTTATATCCCATGAAGAATTTACATCAGCCAGAGAACTGCTTACAAAATTGTCCCATGACGGCACATCTTTTACACTACTGTCTTTCCCTGCGTTTGCAACACTCTGTTTCAATTGCGAAAAATCTATATTTTCAAATACAAGATTCTCCCTTTTTAAGTACCATGAACCTTTCGCTCCCGACTCCGCTTTTTCATAATCATTTTCCCAGCCTGCGCGTGCCTCCTCAAAACTAAACCTTACTTCATCTCCGCTGAATCCCTGGCGTAAATATCTCTCCTTTTCGGACTCCGCGCTCCGTTCCCAGTCCGCGAGCATTTCCTGTTTTCCTGTATCGAGAATATCCTGCCAGTCCTGTTCGGTTGTACTCTTTTCAGCTTCCTCTGCATACCTCTCAAATTTTTCGCGATCGTTTTTAAACTCTTTGAATTTAAATTCCGCGTGCAGGGATGTTCCTGAAATTACAAATACTGCAGCAAAAAGGCATGACGCCGCAGCAGATAATAAGGTTATCCTCTTTTTCATAAAGAAGCTCCTGAGGTTAAAATTTTGATTTTTGTTTTTGAAGTGTTTTTATATCGGGTTGAATTATATAGAGTTTGAAGAGAACGGAGAGTGAGTTTATTATATGTTACGGTCTGCGATTTGCCGTTCCCGGTGTTGTCCCTGACGTAAAGAAACTGTTTGTAGATATCTGCAAATTCCCTATCGCTGGTATTTGCTCCGCATATTCCACTCTTTGGAGATGAGGTTATCTCCATCTTTTTTTCTTTAAATATTTTCTGTTTTAGAACCGGCGATACCGTTAATATAATTGTCAATGATGATACTGCGTATTCGGGGCGAGGCATGTTTCCCGGTGAAAATCCTGCGCTATCAGATTTGTCATTAAGAAAATTCACATTACCGGTATTACTGACAAGAGAACGCTCCTTCATGGTAAGAGGGGTAAATGAAACGCCGGCGCTACTATTCAGAATCTCTCCCGCAACGGGCAGTTCACTTCCCGTTGTACCGGATTTTATTGAAGATAAAATTATATCTGTTGCGAGTTTGCGAATCCGTGCAACTTTTTCTATGCCTTCTGTTGAACAGTATGTGTTCAGCGAAAAACTCTCTTCCTGTTTATTTCTTAAATCAGAAAGTACCCGGCTATCCCAGAGTTTTGCTTCAGAGTCCCTCTCCCAGCCCGCTGTAATTTCTTCAGATGCATATGCGGTATAATTCTCTTCCGAAAATAAAGCTCCATCCGCAGAAGCAAAAAGTGAGATTCCCTGAAGCAGAAGTATTAATATAAAGGTTAAAATTCTCATTTATAATTTTGATAATCTGCAAAATTCTCTATAATTTTGATACTATATACTGATTGATCGAGACCCCTTCCTCCGCAGACCGGATAGCAAGACTTCTGTGCATCTCGGATGATATCCGCAAAGTAAGATTGCCTTTAAATTTTTTTAAACCGAAAGATACCGGTACCGGTTCCATTTCTTCACTCATCAGTTTAATGGTCTCTTCTACCAGATAATTAATCTCCTTTAATGCCATACCCGCGCTTTCCGCATGTACAGCTAAAGAAGGAAATTCAAGACATCGTCCAATATGAGCATTATCCGCCTCCGACCATTCAATCCTGTATGTGTATTTATCAATATTATATTTTTCATTATCAATGTTTCTCATTCATGGCCTCCAGCTTTTCTAACGCCTCTTTAACTATTTTTACCTGATACGGTTTTGCGAATATACCATCTTTCTGAATACTTACTAATGGATCATCATTCCAGGGAGTTGCAAATATGTAATGAGACCCTATAATTATTGGGATTCCGAATGTATCTTCACAAATTTTAAGTAAATCCTGAAATCTGACTTCTGTTATACAATTCAAAATAAATCTATGCATCGTTCTCCATTATGATAGCATATACGCTATCAAATTTCAAGCTTTTTTTATATTTAATCCAGCGGCCTGTTCTTTTTTACATAATTCATCAAAATTTCGACCTATCTTAACCGGGAATAACGTTTAAAACTACCCGATCAAAACCGTACCATCTGTTCAAAATCCAGTTTCATATAATTACCATTCATATCCCTAAGTCCGTTCTTTCCGCCTTTGAGGACTATCATATAAATATTTCCGCTATGCACATTATATAAGCCGAACTTGAGACGTGTAAATTTCGCAGGAGGCGAATCCGGCCAGTCTATATTAACAATTGAAGGGCTCCCGCCTGTTCCCGAAACGGTTTCAGCATATATTGAAAGGGACAGCGGATCTATCTCTGAAGTAAAATCTATAATGATATCAGAATACAGAAGAGGGTGTGCCGCCTGTATCTGAAGAATCTGAATTTCGTTTTTAATCCATTTCGGGAGAGCCGGAGGGAGAGGTGCAGCCAGATCGCCGATTGTATCTGCATTCGGCGCGATGGAGTATATTCCGTCAGTTACAAAAACATAACGGTAATCTTTAATCAGGGGGTTAGCCTGGGTATCAGTTATACTTGAACTGATTCTGAGTGTATAAATTTCCTCTGACTCGAGATTCTCTGAAAAATTAATATATGCCGTAGTTGCACCTGACTGGACCTCACTGCTTACATAGAAAAGGGCTGACGGGGAAATCGTTATCGCGCTTCGCAGATTGTCAGTTTTAATAATTTCAGTGAACCGGAGAACTATACGCTTATCTTTTTCTGCGCCATGAGTGTACACCGCTTCATCAAAATTAAGTGGAGTGGCATCATCCTGATAAACATGTAATTCCGGTTTTACAAAATCATCTCCTACCGTAAAATTAAAAGAGACCGGTTCTCTCAGTTTATTTCCGCTGACATCAAGAATGGAATCACTTACAGTTACGGTATATGTTACGCCATAGTTAAAACCATAAATCGGATTGAACGTAATCACGGTTGAATCCGAAACTCCTGCATTCCATAAGAATGTCCCTTCTATTGAAGGAGATATGGATATTCCGTTATATATTGAGTTCAGATCAACGGGCTCTGAAAATGTAATAGCAATCCTGGAGTCCGGGAGGTTCCCTGCAGTATTTTCCAGAGGCGAGTATGATAAAACAGATGGAGATCCGGTCTCACCGCTTATAAAAAAGTTTGATACAAACTCATTTTTTAAATCATTACCTTCTGTATCTTCAGCAGCATCTGTAACTCTTACTGTAAACTTATCAGATGCCAGATGAGTCCTGGGAGTAAAAACAAGTTTCCTGTTACCATCCTCCCACGCAAAAATCCCTTCAATTTTTTCCGATCCGCTGCTTAATGAAAACTCATTGCTGGTCTTAATTGTATCCATAGATTTACTGAATTCAACAACAACATCTGATCCTGCCGGAATTAAAGTACTGTTATGCGACGGAGTAACAGAGACAACTTCAGGCCTGTCAAAATCAGGATACGCATTACAGCCGATCACTAAAAATAACAAAAAAAAGAAACTTAACTTTTTCATTACAATGCCTCCCTGAATTCGATCACGATATCATTCTGTGCATAATTCCCTTTAATATCTTTAATCCCGTCAGCACGGCCTGAAAGAGTAAGCCTGTAAAGTGCGGGTATATGCCCCAAAGTTTTATTTGTCACAGGATTAAATTTAAAAATAACTGTGCTGCTGTTCTCCCATGCAACATCAATTATCTCCGCGCTATTCACATCAATGCCTCCCGGGCCGGACTTAAATGTTTCAATTAATTTATTTGTTAATACTGAATATTTAATAATTTCGTCTGGAGTGTATGGTTCGAGAGACGATACGAACTGAATCCTGATATAATAATCCTGAACCATACCCATAGTTATAATCAACGGCCACGATGCCGATGGCGGAATTCCGGCTGATAGTAAAGTATATGTAATACCATCCGGCGAACCCCAGATATTTCCGCATTTGACATATAGAGAATCCGGTGCTGCTGTTTTAATTTCAGCGGTATAGACTGATTCAAGCGTGTGCTTAGTAATATCTTTAGCGGTTTTATCAATATAAATCTGATAGTTTCTTTCAGGATCAAGGGAGGCGGCGGGAGTAAAAATCATTGTATCACCAAACCATTCATAATTCCCCTGTACGGATGGTGTCATTGAAAAAGCGCCTTCACAACTTGCTCTGTCCATCGGTTCAGAAAAATCTACTGCTATCCTTACATTACGGTTTACAGTATCATTTATATTTACAGCCAACCAGTAACCGGGTACAACTGATGCATCATAAATTCCATTCACATGGGGAGGTACAAAATCATTTCCGGTTATAAAATTTACCCTGTAATCCGAACCTAGGGAATTACCGGAAATGTCAGAAGCACTTTCAGATATTATGAGAGAATAAAGTTTACCATATGTCATTTCATCAAGGAGCACATACGTAAGCCTGCTGTTTTCCATTCCGGGAACATTTTCGGACCAGATGAAATGCCCCGGCACATCGGGATTTAACCTGAATGCTTTCTCCACACTTTCACGGTTCATGCTTTTAGAAAAGTTTATTGTTATATCATGGTCTATGGCAATATTATCAGATGCTCCGATTGTAAATGGCGGATCGGATGACAATACCGACGGAGGTGTAAAATCATTACCTATATAAAAATCAGATACAAAATCTGTATCCATAGTATTCCCGTCAGTATCACGGACACTTCTCGGAATTTCCATAACATAACGCCCTGTAGCTGTTACCGGATTTGCCGGTATATACCTGAATTTTTTTCCTGATTCCCACTGAAAATTTCCCGGAACACTGCCGCTGCCGCTGATACTGAAATTGTCTTCAATATCAGTTTTATTCACATCATTGTTAAATTCAATTTCGACATAGAATTCAGGGAGAACACCTATAGTATTATTTGCCGGTGAACTTGAAACTATCTCAAGAGTGTCAAAATTTTTTTCACATGCGGATAATGTCAAGATAAGACATGTAATTATTGAAAACAGCATAAAACATTTATTTATTGCCGGGCAGGCAGATTGACCTGACTTGGAAAACTGCTTATCATAGTCGTAAAGACGGATATGGCAGAATAAGGTGTAACAATACCATTTTATCAAAACCGGAATTTTTAAATTAACATTCATGCATTTGCCTCGCTGAACTTTTTAAACTGAAATTTTTTATAAAACTTAAAACTGAGCAGAGGGAATAACGCCAGAGTGAGAAGTGTCGAAAAGATAAGTCCCGACGTAACAGTAAGTGCAAAAGGAAACCAGAGCGTGCTCCCTTCACCCCCGCCAATAAGGAGCGGCACCATTCCAAGAACTGTTGTGACAACAGTAAGCATCACAGGCCTGAATCTCCGTAAGGCGGAATTTCTGATATTGCTTTCGAGAAAATTCTGTTTTAGAATTCCCGAATGAAAATCCATGTTAACCGGTTCTATCAGTAAAATTCCGTTATTTACAACTATTCCCGCGAGCATAATAAAGCCCATATATACTGGTGGCGAAACGGGAGTACCCGTAATAAATAAAAAAGGTACTGCTCCGGCAGCCGCGAAGGGTATAGTTATCATTATTAAAAAAGGTAATAGCAACGATTCGAAGAGTGATGCAAGTATCATATAAATCAGGAGGACGGATACAAACGCCGCGGTTATAATTTCATTTCTCTCTTTTCTGAACTCACTGATCTTTCTGTCAAATTCATATGTATATTCATCAGGGAATCCTATTTCTTCGAGTACATGTTTAATTTTGTACTCGCATTCCTGCATTGAGATACTCCCGAGTTTTGCTGTTACTGAAAGTGATCTCCGCCCATTCATCCGGTATATCCGTGTTGGCCCTTCACCTTCAGTGAGCGTCAGAATTTCTCCGAGAGGCACATCCTCCCCCTTGCCATTCTTTACAATACCCGACATTACATGTCCGATTGTATCACGATCCGTTTCTGCAAGCCTTACCCTTACATCAACCTCCCTCCCCTTTTCTATAAATTTGGTCACTACAGGCCCGAAGAGCCCGGCGCGGATTCTCTCGGCAGCTGATGACGCAGTAACACCGCTCATACTGCTTTTCGCTCTATCGAGTGTGAGACAGTATTCAGGCCTCCCATCCCTGAACCGGAGATAACATTCATTGATCCCTTCAATATTCTTTATCCGCGCGGATGCTTCTCTTGCTATCTTTTTAAGAGTATCAGTATCATCGCCGAGGAAGTGAACGCTTATCTCTCGCGAAGCCATTTCATCTGTTTCAGATGTATATGAGAATGCATGGAACTGTTTAAGGTAAGCATCAGCACTGTTCTTCAACGTAAGCCGAAGCTTTTCATTTTTTTTTGCATCGAGATCCGTGTCTGTCCTGACGGTCAGTGTTCCGCGCCACTTCTCGACCTTTACTGAAACGCTTTCAACACCATCAAGCTCCCGTGCTGTTTTCTCCACTTCCCGCACACCGAGATCAGTCGCGTCAAGGGATGTGCCTGTTGGAAACTCCATGTACAGATAAAATTCTTTCCCGCCGTCATCAGACACAGTGTCTTTATCCATAACTGAAAATAAAATAGCGGAAAAAAATACCACTCCTGCTGATGCCGTGATAACCCTGAAGCTGTTATTGAACACATATTCCAGTATATTTTTGTAGTAATTATAACATGCGGTCTCCAGTTTAATTATATCGGCTTCAATTTTATTCAGGACAGGGAGAAACCACAGCCTGAACTTTTCAGGAATTTTTATTTTCCCTTTGTTCTTAAATGCAACATAAAATGCAGGTATAAGAATAATTGCAGTAAAGAGAGATACGACAAGCGCCCTGTTTACTGTAAATGCCATATCGCCGTACATCGATTCAGCCCTGCTGCTGAGTACGGCTACAGGCGCAAATACTGAAATAGTAGTGAGAGTGGAAGATATTACTGCTGTTTTCACGGAATTCACAGCGTATAAGATTCCATCAATAGATTTATCGCTCCACGAAGTAATTGCTTCAATGATTACAATTCCGTTATCAACAACCATTCCGGCGCTGAGTGCAAATCCGCTGAGGCTCATGATATTTATTCCGCGCCCGCCGGCATACAGAAACACCGGAACAATAAACATCGAACAGGGTATAGTAAGTGCTATGGGAATTACAGTTTCCTTCTTTCTGAAAAAAATAGTCAGCACAATAAAAACGATAAACATTCCCCACAACCCGGAGAACGCGGCATTATTTACAGCAGATTCAATATACTCGCCCTGGTTATAGATTATTTTGAATTTAATATTACCGAATGAATTCAAAATTTTCATTGCATCTCTGCACACGCCAAGTGTATTTGCTCCCCCTCCTTTATGTATATAGACTGTAACCAGGTCCTTGCCGTTATATCTGGAGAAATCTTCCCGCTCCCTTGAAGAAAATGAAGCCACAGCAATATCTTTTAAATAAACGACGTTCCCATTATCTGCAGTAAGAATTGTATTTTCAATATCAGTTATAGATCTGAATCTGGATGGAATATTAAGCACATTCATTCCGGTTCCGGTTTCCACAACACCGCCCGGGATTGAAATATTTGAGCTCCTTACAGCTGACGAAATGTTTTGTAAGGTCAGTCCCCTTGCTTCGAGTCTGCTTCTGTCTGTTTCAATATGTATCTCCCGTATTACACCTCCGGCAGTGTTTATTTCGGAAATACCGTCAACTCTCTGGAGGGCAGGTTTGATTTCCTTATCCGCTATATCACGGATTTCCTCCACGCCAAGCCCATCAATGTCAACGGCAGCTATAATAACAGGACGCTCAGACGGGTCATACCTGTATACAACAGGTTCCTGTACCTCTTCGGGGAATGTATCTTTGATAAGTTCAATTTTCTCACGGATTTTTACTGATGCAATTTTAATATCTGTTTTTTCACTGAACGTTACATTGATCCTGGATTTTCCCTCTTCTGAAACAGAGTCGATCCCGGTAATACCGCTAACAGATTTAATAATCCTTTCTACAGGTTTGGTCAGCAGCAGTTCAATCTTATCAGGGCCCACACCGGGATATTCAATTATAATTGACAATGCAGGATAGTCCGAAGCGGGGACAAGTGAAACAGGAAGCTTATATAATGAAATAATCCCCGCAGTAAGAAATGCGGCAGCTACCATAAACGCGCTGATTCTGTTATTGATGAAATATCTGACCATACTCTATAAGCTTCTTTTAATTATATTTTTTGTTTTATTAGCTGCTGTATCTTTTACTTCGATTTCTACTTCCGCCTTTACTCCTGTTTGATCTTCATTGATGGCAGAAAAAACAGCCGGTATGAAAACAAGTGTAAGCAATGTCGAGACAGTCATTCCCCCGATCACTGTAACAGCAAGAGGCCTCTGAAGTTCAGCACCTTCACCCATTCCGAAAGCGATAGGTACAAGCGCAAGAATTGTTGTAAGAGTTGTCATCAGTATGGGTTTGAGCCTTCTCCTCCCTGCTTCAATTACTGCAGTCTTCACGGACATGCCGTTTGCGCATTCCTTATCTACAAAATCAAAAAGTACTATAGCGTTATTTACAACTGTCCCGCTTAAAAGGATCATTCCGATCCCGGAGTTAATGTTTAAACTCTGCCCCGTAATAAGGAGAGCAAGGGAGACCCCTAATGCTGTAACCGGAATACTTATCATTATAATCAATGGATTTTTTAAAGACTGGAACTGTCCCGCAAGAAGCATATAAATAAAAATCACGGCAAGAATCATGGCAAAACCGAGTGATCCGAATGCTTCTTTTATCTGATCACTTCCATCTGCCACTTTACACAGCACACCATCACGGAACTTCATTTTATTAATCATGTCACGAAGTGTTTCTGAAATAAATCCGCCGCCTGGAATTATATCAGCGCTGACAATATTTATTCTGCTCTGCTCCCGGCGTACAATTCTTCCGCTTCCGGTACCGCTCTTTATCTCTGCAAATTTTGACAAAGGAACTGTTACCCCTGAAGATGTTTTAACAATAATCCTGTTAAGGGAATCAGCACCGGTTCTGTCTTTTTTAAGCAATCGTACACGGATGTCTATTTCATCATCTCCATCGCGAAATGATGAGGAGACTTCACCTCTCACGGCCATTCCAAGCTGCGATGCAGCCTCATCAGCATTGAGGCCGAGGGATGCTGCGGATTTTCTGTCTATATCAACTCTTAGCTCAGGGGATTCCCTGTCAAATACCGAAGAAATATTTTGCAGCCCGTTCAGCTTTGCCAGCATATCCTTGACGGAATTTCCTGACTCCTTCAGATCAGCCTCGTCAATCCCGTAAATTTCAACATCAGTTTTACTCTTCCCTGCCGAGAATACAGATGCGACGATATCCTCTTTCATTCTGTATGTAATTTTTACACGGTCATTAAATTTCAGGTTTCCTTTAAGCTCTGATATAAACTTCTCCGCCGAATTACTCTTTTTCATAAAAACTTTAATTAACGCATAATCCGATCCCCTGCCCGAAATCTTTTCAGATATATTGTCATCAGGATCACATCCGGCTTTTGTAAAAACATATTCAGCATTACCTGTGCCATTGATATAATTCTCAAATGTTTCACAAAGTCCTGACGTCTCCGCTAATGGAGTCCCTCCCGGCAGTTCAATCTCAATGGAAAATTCACCGGGATCAACGGATGGCATAAGCTCACTATCAATAAAGGTAAAAAGTACAAAACCTGTAACCATTGCTGTACATCCTGATATGATCACTTTTTTTCTCTCTGCAAGCGCCATACACAGTATTGATTCGTAAAATGAATCAATCCCGCGCATTACTTTATCTGAAATATTTCCCATGTTCTTTATGCCACCAGATAAACTGTAAGGCCTGCCGGCTTTTAAATAACAATGTTTCATTAACAATCTCATAACCTTGTGCAGAGCGTACCGGAGCGGACTGTCCGAAGGAATGTGCAATCCGGAAAGCATCGGAATCAGTGTAAGCGAACTGAGAAGTGAAAGCATAAGCGAAAAAGAAACCGTAAGTGCAAGATCACGAAATACGGCACCGGATAATCCTGATAGAAAAACAATCGGCAGAAATACAATAACAGAAGTGAGGACTGACGCTGTTACAGGTGCAGCAACGTCCAGAGTCCCTTTAACTGCAGCGTCAAAATCTGAAAGAGATTTATCACCATCCTTAAAGTCCTGTATTGATTCAAGAACCACAATACCGGCATCAACCATCATGCCTGTACCTACAGCAAGCCCTCCGAGCGACATTGTGTTTAATGATATATCAAATATTTTCATTAAAACCATAGTTCCGGCAATACTTACAGGTATTGAAAGAGAGATAATAAGCGGCGGTATAATGTTTTTAAGAAAAAACCAGATAACAAAAAAAGAGATAACTCCTCCGAGAATTGCGGAGTAGAGAACATTATCAATTGATGACTGTATAAATACAGACTGGTCATAAATACATTTGATATTAAAATCGCTTTTTCGGCCGGAAGCTATGTTACGCATTTCATTCCTGACAGATTCGCAGGTCATAATTGTATTTTTCCCGGGTTCCTTTTTTACCAGCAGCGCAACACTCTCTTCCCCATTAAATCTTACAGCGGATTTTCTTTCTTTAAATGTATCAGACACAACTGCAACATCTGACAGGTATACCGGAACTCCGTTTTCACTATACCCGGTCACCACCGAACGTATATCCTCACAGTTTCTGAATTCACCTGCCGTACGAACAAGGTACTCCTTCCCATCCTTAACAAGACTCCCCGCCGGATAGCTGTAGTTAGACAAGCCGATATTTTGTACAATTTCGGGCAGAGACAGATTCTTTGAATAAAGAGAAGCGTTATCAACCTCGACCAGAATCTCCCGTTTGTCTCCGCCAAGGAGTTCAACCAGAGACACTCCATTAATTCTCTCAAGAAATGGTGCTATCTCTTTTTCAGCTCTTTTTCTGATATTCTTAAAATCTCCGTTATCCAGTGACACGGAATAAATCATTACCGGCTCATCAGCAGTGTCATACCTTACAACGATGGATTTCCCCGTATCCTCCGGCAGCTCACCCCTGATAAGGTCAACCTTTTCCTTTACACCGATAAGAGCCATATCCATATCCCGTTCCCATTCAAAGCTAACCTTCACAATGCTCATTCCGTCAATGGACTCGGATGTAACACCTGACACGCCGCTCACAGAAGTAACCGCCTCCTCTATCCGTGCGGTAACAAGCTTCTCCACTTCGGATGGCGCAGCATTTTCAAATGGTGTTATAACTGTAAGAGTGGGGAGATCAATATCGGGAAGAAGTTCTACACGAAGTTTAGTCGCGGAGATTATACCTATAAGGCATATTCCGCTGAATATCATCGCGGTTGTGATTTTTCTTTTAATCACGAGTTCAATTATTTTCATTACTCTATCTTCATCCCCTGGTAAACACTGTTAAGGCCGCTTACAACAACTCTATCTCCTTCTTTAACACCTTCTATTATCTGGATCTCCTCTCCATATTCGCTGCCGGTTACAATATTCTCTTTAACTACAAGGCCGTTTTTTACGGTATAGATTTCACTCCTTCCATCTTCATGAAGTATTACAGCGCTTTTCGGTATAAGAATACCCCTGACAGATTTCCCGGTATCGATTACCGCCCGGGCGAACATTCCAGGAAGGAGTTCATGGCTGATGTTTGATACAGCTGCCTTAACTTCAACACTGCGTGTCCTGGTATCGAGCACCGGGGAAACTGTATCAATACTTCCGGTGAAAAATTTCCCGATGTTGAATGCATCAACAGAAAATTTTACTTTCTGTCCCGGCTTTACTTTTGTAATATCCTTTTCATTCAGATTCATTGATATAAAAACCGAACTTATATCCATTACAGTTGATATAACAGAATCCTCTTTCACCATTTCTCCGCCTTCCATATTCCTGACAGCGATTACTCCGGTTATCGGGGACCGTATATAGGTTTCTTTAAGTAGAAGTTCAGAGGAAAGAAGAGAGCTTTGCGCCTGCCTGACTCTCGATTTTGCGGATTCAAGTTCAGCTTTCTCTATCTTTGTATTGATTTCTTTAAATATCCTGATTTTTTCATCTGCCGAATCGGGAAGTTTTATTCCTTCACTAGTAATATCTTTATCCCTGTAGCCCACAAGCTGAATTTCATAATCAGATTTCGCGAGTTCATACTTTGTACGGAGAGTGGTGTGCTGAGTCTTTATGCTTTCAAGTTCAGTATTGCTGATTCCTCCTGCTTTAAAAAGTTCAGTTTTATTTTTCAATACGCTGTTCATATTTTCATAAGAGACTTTTTTATCGTTAAGATCGGCCTTTGCTTTCTTTATAGTTTTGAATTTGATCTCGATACCTTTTAAAGCATCGCTGTATTTTGCCTCTGAGAGTTCCAGAGCTTTCTTCGCAATTTCAAGTTCCGACTGCTGCTGCTTAAACGTTATTTCAAAAGGGAGCCTCTCAATCTCCGCTATAAGTTCACCACGCCCGACACGTTTACCCTCCTTTATATAAATTTTGCTTAGTCGTCCGCTTACTTTTGATGATATATTAACTTTTTCTTTAAATACAATCTGCCCGAGAACCTGGATAGTATCCCTCACTTCTTTTCCTTCAGCAATAATAGTGGAAATGGATTCATTTATGGGCTTTTTTGCAAGAGCCGCTTCTCTTCCCGATATAATCTCAGGCTTTAATACTACTCCGTAAATTATACCGCCAGTTGTAACGAATATAAGAACAACGGCAATTAAACGGTTTTTCAAACTCATCTTTTCATTTAGTAAATACAGGAATTTTTTAATTTTCATTTCTTATCCTCTTTTGTTTGCCTCAGTATTATGTCACCGTTCTCTCCCGGCTGAAGGTCGAGAGAGGGCGGCCGGATGACGACATTTATTCTTTACTCTTTATATAGTTTCTTAAAAATCCCACATCCATACCGGTTGAAAGCTCAAGGTTCGATGCAGACATGAGGTATTTAATTTTTGAATTCAGCAGCGCAACAGCCGCCTTGCCTCTGTCGATTTCTTTCTCAAGAAGATCATACCTCCTCGATTCTCCCATATCTGCCTTTAATCTTTCGATAATAAGCTGCGCGTCGTACAACTCCACCTGTTTTGATGCAATACCAATCATGTCCCATGAATTTATAATACCCGCGCAGAGGGATACAATTTCGGCAGCAATACTATCCTTCATCACCGCCAGTTCATCGTTTGCTTTTGCCATCTCTATCCGGCTTTCAACAAGTGTGCTTTTATACGGCATATCATTCAGAACATCAGCAGATGAATTTCCTGACCTGCTTTTACTGTTTCCATTACCGCCTTCGTTATAGCCCGTACCGCCCGATATAGTATTTCCCAGGATCCTGGTACTGAACTTAATATTCACTCCCCACCCCTTTTCTTTTGGCGGGTACTCTTCTCCGTTGAGATTATAATTTAATCCGAGTGAAACATTTGGAAGAAAGTAGTTTTCGCTCATTTCATTGTTTCTCATGCTTATCTCGTATTTAGCCGTACTGCTCTCAATTTCTTTCTTCATTTTAAGCGCGATGGAAACAAACTCTTCAACATTTATTGCCATGGCCGGTATTATTACAAAATCTTTGTCGAGATCACCATCTATTTCAACAGGGGTATGCCTATTGATCCGTAGCAGAAGTTTATACTGATTTAAAGCTGTTTCGTATTCATCAGCAGCCTGTTTAAGGGCGAGTTCAATTTCTTTGATCTTTGCCTCTATCTCAATAACTGAAAGTTTTGTGGCATCACCAAGTTCAAATTCTTTACGTATAAACTGAAGCTGCAGCATACCATGCTCAAGTGTTATCCTTATTATTTTAATTGTTTCGCGAAGTTTAAGCAGATTGAGGTACCCTTCTCTTACTGAAGCAATAAGCTTATTCGCTGATATCCTGTAGTCGTTCCGTGCAAGAAGAGCGTTAAGTTTTGCTATATCGTAATCAAGGCTCCGTTTACCTCCGTCATAAATTGGAAACTCACTTTCAATGCTGAGTCTTGATGACCTGCTGTCGGAGTCTCTCTTCCTGACTTCATCTGTCTGCATATAGGAAAAAGTTAATGAGGGGAAGTAGCTTCTCAGCTTTTCATCGATTGCAAGATCATATAAGCCCTCTTTTGCCCTGATCTCCTGAAGTTCAAAACTGTTCGCAACTGCAATCGATACTGATGATCTGATATCCAGTTTTAAAAATTTCTGATCTGTTTTTTCATTAACAATATCATCACCTGCTGCTGCAGAAACTGAAGCGGAGGTTAAGCATATAACAAACAGCAGACTGACTGTATGCTTATTCAATTTAGTTAATCTGCTCAAAATTTTTAATCAGCTCCGATACAAACTCATCCGCAGCATCTCTTCTTAGCGACACTTCACCCGCCAGGTGTTTATCATGATAAAAGCCCTCCGCGAGAACAATCCCGTCCTTCCTGTAAACAGTGAAAGATATCAGGGTATCGGTCTCCCTGTCAGCAAGAAGTCCAGATTCTCTCTGTGATATTACGCCTTTTATCAGAATATCTCCGGAATGTGCTGCGCAGATTTTTGCCGCCCGATCAGATTCATCTGTAAAAATTATACCGTTTTCAATTACTGAAACAGAATTGTATCCCCTTCTGAAAAATTCAAATTTAAGCGCATCCCTGAATTCATCGGAAACATAAGGATCGTAGTTCATATTCCGGAGATCAAACTGGCCGATGAGGATAACCGCCGGTTTGATTTTATGTGCATCTTTTTTCACATGAAATTTAAAATCCGAGCAGCCCGCAGCGGAAAACATCAGAATTAAAAAAATTATTTTTCTTCCCATTTATCAAACTCGCTTTTTATTAAATTCAATGATTTCATTTCCCTGCCGGTAATTTCCGAAATTTTCACAGCCCGGTCTATCTCCTGTGAAGCTCTCTCCTTCAGCCCTAATCTCCGGTAAAGCACGGCAAGATTTCCCCTGGCACTGATGAGAGTTTCCTCCTCGTTCATGGCAGTTATATACTCGTGAAGAGCTTCCTTGTAATTACCGTTTTTTTCGAATACAAGAGCAAGAAGCAGACGCGCAGGAATATGGTGACTGTCAATATCCAGAACACTTTGAAGAATCTTAACAGACTCATCCTTCTCATCTTTACCTGAAATAACAAGAGTACGCCCTTTCCAGTAAAGTGCACCGGCGTGGTCGGGATCTTTATTTAAAATTGACTCAAGGTTACCGAGAGTTTTATCGTAATCTTTATTATGATAATTAATTTTCGCAAGCATGAGATAAGCGTTGAGAAAATCATCATCAAGCCTGATTACTTCGGAAAAAGTTTTCTCGGCAGCGGTAAGGTTTTTGTTTGCAAATTCCTGCTGCCCTCTGGTATAAAGATCCATTACAGAAATTGAGTTTCCGCACCCTGCACAAAAAATGAATAAACTGTAAATTAAGTATCTCAAAGTTGCCTCCGCATCCAATATCAGAGCTGATATAATAGATACGTCCGCTGTTTGAAATAATGAAAAAAAATTTATCTTTCAGGTTTTTTTATTTTTTGTTACTACAGGGGGTGTACTAATCTTAACATCCTGTGTCGGCAAAGCAGCCGGGAATGGCATAATATCTGGAATGGAACTATCTGATGGAAGCGCAATCGACCCATTACTATCTTTATTATTAGTAATGTTAAATTTAAAACAAATATGTTAAACTAACCACCTCTAACTGAAGGAAAAAATTGCTGGTAAATGCATTCAACGGAGGATTCTCCCCATGAAGCTCAATCTCAATGGAGTAAATAAGCGGGCAGCCCGGCAGGAATTTAACATTCTGATGAAGTTCACCTTCTGCGGTAAACATTCATCAGAATGCAGGGGACTGCATCCCCTACCTGTTAATAATCTTCATCATCGCTTCGGGATAACGTGTACCGCTGGCTGCATCAAGAGGGAAAATCTGTTCTATCTCCTTCATCTCGGCATCGGTTAGGTTAATTTCAAGAGCCTTGACATTCTCTTCAAGATGCGCCCGTTTGGTTGTACCCGGAATCGGAACAATATTTCTGCTCCGCTGAAGCACCCATGCCAGCGCCAGCTGTCCCGGTTTTACTCCGCGGCCCGATGCTATCTGGTTAATCTTATCAACAAGTTCAAGGTTCTTTTTAAAGTTTTCACCCTGGAAGCGCGGTGAGTTTCTTCTATAATCGTCCTCGGGAAGGTCTTCAAACTTTTTGAATTTCCCTGCAAGGAAACCTCTCCCTATGGGGCTGTAAGCGACAAATCCGATACCAAGCTCCTCAACCGTTTTAAAAATCTCCTCTTCAGGATCACGGGTCCATAACGAGTATTCGGTCTGGAGAGCGCTCACCGGATGGACGGAATTAGCCCTTCGGATAGTATCAGGGCCGGCTTCTGACATGCCGATATACCTTATTTTACCGGCTTTTACAAGGTCACTCAAGGCGCCGACAGTATCTTCAATCGGAACATCGGGGTCGACCCTGTGCTGGTAGTACAGGTCTATATAATCAATCCCCAGCCTCAGCAGGGAGCCTTCGCATGACCTTTTAACATATTCCGGCCTGCTGTTCAGTCCGCGGACCGAAGGGTCACTTGTACGCACAATGCCGAATTTTGTAGCAATGATTACCTTATCCCGTTTCCCTTTAATTGCCCTGCCGACAAGCTCTTCGTTCTTGTACGGGCCGTACATGTCTGAAGTATCAAATAAAGTTATGCCAAGTTCAATTGCACGGTGGATAGTAGCAATAGATTCGCTTTCGTCAGCCTGCCCGTAAAAGTCGCTCATCCCCATGCAGCCAAGGCCTATTGAGGATACTTTAAGCCCCTGTGTTCCGAGTTTTCTGTATTCCAT
>DAONFJ010000025.1:9782-40116 GCA_035403545.1 Spirochaetota bacterium | reverse complement strand
AAATTAAGTCAATTATAAAGAAAGAGATTGAGACTTATAAGTCCGAGCTCGATGTAAGTGAAGTTGGTACTGTTATTCAGGTTGGTGATGGTATCGCCCGTATTCATGGTCTAAGTAATGCAATGTCTGGAGAGATGCTCGAGTTTGAAAATGGTGTTCAGGGAATGGTTCTTAATCTTGAAGAAGATTCCATTGGTTGCGCTGTTTTAGGAGATTATCTGAAGATTTCAGAAGGGGATTCTGTTAAAAGATTAAACAGAGTACTTGCAGTTCCAGTTGGTGAGGAGCTTTTAGGACGAGTTGTATCTCCTCTTGGGGAACCACTAGACGGCAAGGGTCCGCTTAATACTACAAAATATAGACCTCTTGAATTTGTTGCTCCCGGTATTGCTGCACGACAATCAGTATCTGAGCCTATGCAGACTGGTATAAAATCTATCGACTCAATGACACCAATTGGCCGGGGACAGCGTGAGCTAATAATCGGGGATAGAAAAACAGGAAAAACTGCTATTGCGGTTGATACAATTATTAACCAAAAAGGTAAAGGCGTAATTTGCGTATACGTTGCTATTGGTCAGAAAGGATCGACTGTAGCTGGAGTTGTTGAAAAGTTAGTAGAGCATGGTGCAATGGAATATACGATTGTTGTAGCAGCTAATGCTTCAGATCCTGCACCATCTCAGTATATAGCGCCATATGCAGGTTGTGCAATGGCCGAATATTTTATGTATGAGAAAAAGGGTCATACTCTTTGTGTATATGATGACCTTTCAAAACAAGCCAATGCTTATAGAGAGCTTTCGCTCCTTTTAAGAAGACCTCCAGGAAGGGAAGCATATCCTGGTGATATATTCTATTGTCACTCAAGACTTCTTGAAAGAGCAGCAAAGTTATCTGATGAGTTGGGTGGGGGTAGTCTGACAGCTCTACCGATTATTGAGACACAGGCTGGTGAGGTTTCTGCTTATATCCCGACCAATGTAATTTCTATTACTGACGGTCAGATATATCTTCTTCCGAACCTTTTCGCATCAGGTGTAAGACCTGCTGTTGATGTTGGTATTTCTGTTTCTCGAGTTGGTGGTGCAGCGCAGATTAAAGCAATGAAAAAGTACGCCGGTTCACTAAGGCTGGACCTTGCTCAGTTCCGCGAACTTGAAGCGTTTGCACAAATGGGGACTGAGCTTGATCCTGCCACTCAGAAGCAGATAGACAGAGGAGTTCGACTTGTTGAAATCTTAAAACAGGGACAGTATGAACCAATGGATGTTGCAGATCAGGTGGCGATTATTTATGCTGGTACTCAGGGTCTTATTGATAAAGTTCCTGTAAATATGGTTAAAGATTTTGAAGTGAAATTTCTAAAACATTTGAAAGATTCACATAGCCATATAATTAAACAGATACATGAAACACGTGAACTTAAAGATGTAGACGCATTGAACAAAATAATTGCTGAATTTGTTGATAAGTATATCGATTCAATAAAATAAATAATTGAGGATTGAATTGTGGCTAATCAAAGGGATATAAAAAGAAGAATAAAGTCCGTCGGTAATACTAAAAAAATTACCAGTACGATGGAGATGGTTGCTACTTCAAAAATGAAGAAAGTCCAGGATCGTTTGAGCCAGTCAAAGCCTTACGAACATAAGGTTAATGAGATAATTAAAAATCTCATGGCTGCAGGATTTTCGACTATTCAACATCCTCTTTTTAGGGAAGTTGCTCAACCAAACAGATGTCTTGTAGTTCAGATTACAGGTAACAGGGGTCTGTGTGGAAGTTATAACACAAGAGTTCTTGATAAGACACTTGAACTTAAAGAACAGTTAGAGTCTGAGGGGAAAGAAGTTTTACTATATGTAATTGGCAAAAAGGCAGCAACGTTTTATAATTTTATTAAAACGCCAATGTTTAAAACAGCGCAGAATAGTGAAGATAAATTTTCTTTTGACGAAGCTGCAAAATTGGGTGAAGAATTGACTAAATTTTTTGTAAGTGGTGAGATTCATGAAGTATATATTTCTTACACAAAAGTTTATTCATTTTCTAATCAGAAACCTGAAGTTGTAAAACTGCTTCCAATCGCTCCTGAAATGGAAATAGATTATGAAGCTTTGCCGGCTGCGAATATGGATTATATTTTTGAACCGAATCCGGCGGAAATATTTTCTTATATTTTGCCTCTATATCTTAAAGTAAAATTATACACCTGTTTTCTTGAATCATCATATTCTGAACAGTTCGCCCGTCGGGTAGCAATGAAAAATGCGACGGATGCAGCTAAAGATATGATTAAAGAACTCACTGTTACTTATAACAGGGTAAGACAGGATAAGATTACTACTGAAATTTCTGAAATTGTTGGGGGAGCGGCAGCTCTCGAATAATAAAAGGTTAATCGATATTAACGTAATTAAGGAGTTGTTTTATGAGTGAAAATATTGGGAAAGTGGTACAGGTAATTGGTTCTACCCTTGATGCTGAATTCCCTGAGGGGAACTTACCGGCGATCTATAATGCACTCATTATTGATACTGAAGTAATGGGTGAGAAATTGAGACTGGTAACTGAAGTACAGCAGCACCTTGGCGGGAACAGGGTTCGAGCTGTTGCACTTGCCTCTACAGATGGAATTAAACGTGGGGTTGCAATTAAAGATACTGGTGCTCCTATAACTGTACCGGTTGGGCCGGAAACTCTTGGAAGAATATTTAATCTTCTTGGTCAGCCGGTTGATAACAAAGGTCCTGTAAATGCGAAAGAATTTAGGCCAATACATCAGGATCCACCTCTGTTTGATCAGCTTAATCCTACATCAGAGCAGTTTGAAACAGGAATTAAGGTTATCGATCTTCTTGCGCCTTATATTAAAGGTGGAAAAACAGGTCTTTTTGGTGGTGCTGGAGTTGGTAAAACAGTTATCATTATGGAACTTATCAACAATGTTGCTCAACAGCATGGTGGATATTCTGTATTCGCCGGAGTTGGTGAAAGGACAAGGGAAGGAAATGACCTTTGGCAGGAGATGACTGAATCTGGTGTTATCAGCAAAGCTTGTCTCTGTTATGGACAGATGAATGAGCCTCCGGGAGCAAGATTAAGAGTAGGATTGTCAGCTCTTACTATGTGTGAATATTTTAGAGACCAGTCTGGTAGTGATGTTCTCTTATTTATCGATAATATATTCAGGTTTTCTCAGGCTGGTTCTGAGGTATCTGCTCTACTTGGACGTATGCCATCTGCGGTTGGTTATCAGCCGACTCTAGCATCTGAGATGGGGAAACTTCAGGAAAGAATTACATCTACAAAAAATGGTTCTATTACTTCTGTTCAGGCTATTTATGTGCCTGCGGATGACCTTACTGACCCTGCGCCTGCAACAGCGTTTATACACCTTGATGCGCAGACAGTTCTTTCAAGACAGATTGCTGAGAAAGGGATTTACCCTGCGGTTGATCCGCTTGAATCATCTTCAAGACTTTTAGCAGCAGAACTTGTTGGTTTGGAACATTATTCAGTTGCGATGGATGTAAAAAGAATCCTCCAGAAATATAAAGATCTTCAGGATATTATTGCGATTCTTGGAATGGATGAACTTTCAGAAGATGATAAAATATTAGTACAGCGTGCAAGAAAAATTGAAAGATTCCTATCTCAGCCATTCTTTGTTGCTGAACAGTTTACAGGAATGAGCGGTAAGTATGTAAAACTTGAAGAAACTATAAAAAGTTTCAAAGGTCTGATCAACGGTGAATATGACGAACTTCCCGAGCAGGCATTTTACATGGTAGGTACTATCGAAGAGGCTATTGAGAAAGCTAAGAAACTTGCAGGTAAATAATAATGGAACGTGTAATAAATTGCAGTATATTAACTCCTGAAAGACTTATTTACGAAGGCGAAGTAGGATTTGCTGTTGTTCAGGCTCATGATGGAGAGATGGGTTTTCTTTATGGACATTCACCTTTGATTTCAAAGCTTGGTATTGGTGAGATAAGACTTAACAATCCTAAAAGTGTTGATTATCTGGTAGTAGAAGGTGGAGTTGTTGAAATAAAGAATAATAAACTTATCATTCTCGCAGAAAAAGCTTTTAGAAAAAGTGACTTAAGTGCAGCTGATCTTGATTTAAAAATGAAAGAGCTTGATTCACAAATGAGTGAAATGGCTGTTTTTTCAGAAGATAAATTTATATTAAAACTGGAAAAAGACAAGCTTAAAGTAAGACTTAAAGTTGCCAGAAGATAGTAAAAATATTAAATACATAAATAAAAAAAGGAATGCCCTAATGGCATTCCTTTTTTTATTTAATATGGAATAAGATGCCGATAATTAAGTAATTGCAATTTCTTAATAATTCTTTGACAGAGATATTAATTCTGCAAAAATAAAAGTGATGAAAAAGTTATGAATCCTGTAAATACAGATAATATTAAGGGCTCTTCAAGTGATATGAAAGAAGATTTTATATTAAACAATAAATCAAAACTTCCGGATAAATTTGATCTATCAATTATTGGTAAAATAGATCTTGTAGAAGCTGAAAAAATTGCAAGTGAAGAGGTTATATTCCTTACTGAAGCGGATCTTATTGAAGGATTAGAAGATTTTGAGCTGGTACCAGTAAAGAATTATAGAGATGATTTAAAAACCAGTTTTACAGCAAAAACTGATATTTCCCGAACAATCCCAAAAAAAGAACCAGAAAGTGCTCATTCAATTGTTGAAAAGACAGTTTCTGATGGTCAGGTCAAGAATGAATCCACTGACGAAATAAATGAAGCATATATCTCAGACGTTGAAACAACTAAAATTCCGGAACCGGTTGTAGAAACTCCCGCACTTGAAATTTTAGAGAAAGTATCTGATGAAGAAGAATCATATACCGATTTGGCTGATAGTAATATTGCGGTTCAAAAAATTTTTAAAATTGAAGAGGAGCCTGTTCTTAAAGATGAAATTATTACTAATGAGCCCGACGAAATTGAAATTAATGATGAATTAAGTGAAGAGCCTTTATCAACAAAAAAATTATTTTCTGTCAAGATCAATGAAGAAACTTTAGACGCACAGCTCTCAGCAATTTTGACTATTGGTAACGATCAAAAAAAAGATGATAAAATTCTTGAGAAGTATGGTGAAGTAACAAATTATCAAAAATGCAGATTTATAGATGACCAGTTTTCAAGTAAGCAAATGATGGAGGAAGCTGGTTCTTATAATGAGGATCCTCTTACCGAACGATTAGTAAAGATGATTGAAGTTGCCGATGGTAAATTGGAATTACTTGAAAAAACTTCAAATGAAGGCGAAAATTTAAATTACATCCTTGAAGATTATACATTATACAACTCGGAAAAGTTTGATAATGTTTTTAAAGAAGAAATTTTTTATATAGACTCAGATTTTGAATTTATTGATAACGCAATAATACGTGATGATTTTACAAAATATATTCATGAAATTGATGATTATTTTGAATCTGAAGAGTCCCTTATTCAGAGTGAGATATCTGAAATATTAGGTCTGATTCCTGAAGAGAATGAGTATATTGAGGATAAATTGTTCGGAGATTATTATAAGAGATATGATCTGGATAATGAAATTGATTTTATCAAACCTGAAATTGATTTTTTTAGAAGCAGCTATACCGGTAAAAAAAATCTTAATTATTTTAGCGAAAACAAAATTTCCTTTTTAGATTCTGAAAGATTATCAATCGAAGAAGATATTTCTTCTTCAGATGCAATAGTCTTTGAGGAGGATGTTTCAGAAATTGAAGTCATTTTAAAAAGAGATTATAATATTGATTCTGATAAAATAAAAATTCTTCAGCCGGTTGAAGAAGAAATCGTTTCCGTTGAAGAAATACCGGATATTACTGATAGAATCATAATATTGGAAGATAAAGAAAAACTTATGGAATTTGCATCAGAGTTTCCTGATAAACATGAAAACCTAATTAGACTATTATCCTACCTGGACGGATTATTTGAAAAACTACCTGAAGAAGTAATAAGAAAATTTGCCGAATCTGAATATTTTGAATTATATTCAAAGGTTCTTAAAGAAATGGGTGTGTAAAATGGGACTTCTGGAACGGGCTTTAAAATATAAACAAAAAATAAATGAAACCGGAAAAGAAACTCTAATAGATAGAATTAAAGGTCCTGCTGAAACTGAAGCTGCAAGAGAAATGACCGTAGAAAGAATTGATATTAGTGAGATTGATTTAATTACGGGTCCTGACATAAATATAAATATTTCCTCAGAAAATGAAAGCGAATCATTTGCAGAAAAAAATAAAAAAGAACCTGAACTTAAAGAAATTGAAGAAGATATAGTTCTTTTTGATGATGACGATGTTCAACCGGAAAAATTTGAACAGGATACAAATAGTGAACCTGCCAGAGCGACACCCTCTGAAAAATATGATATCAATGACGCTGTTGATGACAGCGGTAATGATATCGTCATTCAGGAACTTGTTGAGAAAAATTCTGAAAATAATGAATTTGAAATGCCGGAATTTAATGATTATGGAACACTCTTTGAAATTCAAAAAGAATTTATTAATGCAGATACTATTGAGGATGTTTATTCCACAATAATATTTTCGATTATGGGGCAGCTTGGTGTATCTTCGGTATCAATTGTTGCACCATCCATAAACGATGAAAAAAAATGGATTATAAAAGATTCACATGGAATTAAAATTTCAGAAAGTGATTTATATTGGGGAATAGAAGATGGCATCCTTCAAATTTTAAATACTTATAAAGGTGTTCTTGATATTGAAGATATTAAAAATGATAGTAATTTAAGGGATGACTACTTTAAATTCACTGCGGTTGATGCAAGAATTATTACACCATTATTGAAAGATAATATACTTGCAGGAGCTGTTCTTGTAGGCGAAAAAATTAATTCAGAGGAATTTACTGCAACAGAACTGGAATTTCTTCAGGCTCTTTCAGATATCGGTTCTTCTATAATTGAATCACTTTATAAATATGAAAAAATAAGTACCGAATTGTTAGGTCTAAGAATAGAAAAAGAAATATTATCAGATGTTGAATTTTTTCAGGATTCTATATTAAATGTTTCATCATTCAGTGAACTTGGAGAAGTAATAAAAAAGAATTTTTATTCCCTTGGGCTTGAATGTTATACTCTTTTTATGAATGATCAGGCAGGGGGAGATTACTATCCCGCATATTTTGAATCTGACGATATTCTTGGATTTTCAAATTCCGGATTTAAAATTAAAAGAGATAATCGGCTCATTACATTTTTAATAAATAAGAAATCATCAATAATACTTGAGAATTTTAATGAATCGAGTGTAATATTAGAAACTTTCGGAAGAAATAGAACTTTTAAAATGGAATTATTTATTGCTTATCCATTTATAATATCCGGAAAACTTTCCGGTTTTATCACAATTTTTAAGATAAATCCTGCAGTAGATATTATAGATATTGATATCCGTATTCAAAAGATAAATCGTTTTTTATTCCCTTATCTCCATCGTGTTTATGAACTGGATCCTGAATTAAATAAATATAATGATTTAACAGAAGTGTTTTATGAAAGAATTGAGAATGAATTGAAACATGCTCAGGAAATGCATATTCCTTTGAGTTTAGTTCTATTCACAATTAAAAATTATAAAAGATTTCATGACAGATTCGGAAAAATTGAGCTTGAAAAACTTTCTGGAGTTGTCGCTGAAATTATTAAATCTAAATTGAGCGAAGGCGATTTTTCTGCAAGAATAGATAGAAATAAATTAATGATTGTTCTTCCGGGAAAAGAAAAACGTTATTCAATAATGTTATCAAATACAATAAAGAATGCAATAGTAGCAAGATACAATATGAGTGATTTTAAACTTTTAATTACCTCAATGAGTTCAGTGTTTCCGGAAGATGGAAATGACCTGTTCTCCATCCTGGAAGTGTTAGAATAATCTGATGCTTGATTCGGATGATTACGTTTTATTCTCCGATGGTGATGTTGAAATAGGAGTTGATCCTTCGCTGGTTGACGGTATTGTTTCTTCATTAGGCAGTTCCAGCATAAAGAGAGAGTACATAACAGCATCAACTCCCCCCAGAACTATTCATTATGAACAATTCGCAATTCACAAAAAACTTTTAACAGTAGAAAAGTTCAGAAGATTTATTTCTGAGACAATGTATGTAACCGATTCTGAAAAAGAAGGTTGGGGTTGGGTGTGGAACAATAAATGGATAAAAAAAAATGGTGTCTCCTGGAAAAATCCATTCATGACCGAAACGGATAATGTTTATAATGATTTTGCCGAAACATTTCCTGTTATGCAGGTAAGCTGGAATGATGCGGTAAGATATACTGAATGGTTAAGTGGAATTACCGGAAAAAATTTCAGGTTGCCGTTTGAATACGAATGGGAAATTTTTGGGACCTATGCGGGCCTTAATTCTATTAGCGAACATTTATTTACTAAAAAAGACCTGATATATTCAGATATAGATTTTCTTATGACTCTTCAGAATAATATTCAGCAATCGGAATTTCAATTAGGTTTGCTCTGGGAGTGGACTCTTGATTGGTATATCGGGTATGATGAAAGTATAAGTAATAAGGATTTCGGAAATATATACAAGATTCTTAGAGGTGGATCTCTATTGAGTGAAAGCATTCAGAAATCGAAGGAATTCAGATTCAGAAGGTGTCCTACTGCAAGGAGCCCTTATTATGGATTCAGAATTGTTCTTGATGAAAAAAACAGGTTGCCGGTTTCATGAAAAAGTTAACCTGGGGTTTGAAGCGTAATTGTTAATTTTATTGAACTTTAAATTTGTGTGTTATTGATTCCATATTTGATTAGTTATAACATTAAAATAATAATCTTCCTCTATATAGAATTAAAATTTATTTTTAAACTCTAAAAACCTTTGTTTTTAAACTTTTAAGTCCGGTCGGACGGTTTTTTGTTGACATCGTTCACAAAACCATTATGTTGTTTTTATGCAATAATATTAGGAGGAAATGATGAATAACAAATTAATGGCAGCTGTCTTTTTTATTTTAATAATACCAACAATAGTACTAGCTTCAGGAAGTACTCCAAAGTGTGATACCAAATATCCGGTTGTACTTGCCCATGGTATGGGAGCTCAGGCTAAAATTGTAAATATTGTGGATTACTGGTGGGGAATCGAGGATGCGCTTGAAGATGAAGGTGCAGATGTATATATCACTTCCGTAAATGGAATGGACAGTACTGCAAATAAAGCTCAAGCTTTTAAACGTCAATTTCTTGATATCCTCGCGATTTCAGGTAAATCAAAAGCTAATATAGTCGGCCATTCACATGGGACAATATATACCAGATACGCTATTACGAATCTTGGTCTCTCTTCTAAGGTAGCTTCTTACACAGGCCTTTCAGGTCCTCATAGGGGAAGTTCTGTTGCTGATACAATATTCAATATAGTACCAAATCAAGGCTGGGCGCTTGCCGGAGCTACGCTTGATGTAGTTTATACTTTTGTGTTTGGTGATAAAAATCCGAATTCACTTGAAAATGGATTGGAAATGACAAGACCATATATGCAGAATGTCTTTAATAAAAGTTGTCCTGATGTACCCGGATTATATTATCAGAGCTATACTTCAAAAATAAAATATGTTTCTAACAGTCTGATTCTCGAAGTTCCATGGTTGATTGCACTTTATTATGAAGGTGATAATGATGGATTAGTTTCTGTAACTTCAGCTAAGTGGGGAAATTTTAGAGGAGTTATTGAAGGAGCATGGTGGGCTGGCGGAGTTGATCATTTAAATATAGTTAATCAATTCTTTGGAATTACTCCAGGATTTGATGCTCCGCAGTTTTATGTTGACATGATCAGTGATTTGAAAAACAAAGGATATTAATTAAATTTATACATTAGTTTTATAATACATCAGGCTGCGGTTTCTGCAGCCTGATTTTATTTTAGGGGTGAAATAAATGTTTCAAATGTCTAAAAAAAATGTGATAACAGCAGCTATAATTATTTTTCTTGCAGTGTTAACTATCAATATAGTTTCGAAAATATTTTCATCAGAAGATACTGAATATATATCAGGCAGCTCGCAAGAATTGACGTATGATGATGTGCGCGATTATCTTAAGAAGGTTGATTTTAGCGGAGATAAAAGCAGAGAGTATTTCAAAGATAATTTAATTAATAAATATACACTTAAATTTTTTAAATATCTTCAGGAAACTTTTAAAGATATGACCTATGATCAGCATATTGAAGCTGTAAGAAAGTATCTGTATGACTCGATGGACAGTGAAAGTGCTGATAAACTCCTGGTAATATATAAGAAATTTTTAGATTATGAGAATAGAATTGCTGCTGAAATCAGCGGAATAAAAGATCTGGAAACAACTGATGATTTTCTTAATATACTTTTAAAAATGAAAAAAATGCAGATTGAAATTTTTGGTGAAAAGGATGCTGACATAATTTTCGGCGCTTCTTTAAAATCTCAGGAATATCCAATAAGAAGAGCAGGGATAGTTAATGATAAATCGCTCTATGGTAAAGAGAAAGAAGAAAGGATCAGCAAATTAAATAAAGAAATGTGGGGGAGTGAAGGAGAAGAACTGGAAAAAAATAGAAAACCTTATACTCAATATACGGAAAAAATTGAAACTTACTCCAAAGATTTGAGTGAAATGACAGAAAGTGATAAATTAAAAAAAATAAAAGAATTCAGAGCGCAGGTTTTTTCTCCTGACATAGTTCAACGGCTTGAAGAAGTTGATAGTCTTATGGAAGCGGAGAAACAGAAAGAGCTGTCGTATCTATCTGCATATAGTGAAATAACAAATAATAAAGATTTAAACGAAAAAGAAAAGAAAGAAATGATTTACAATCTTCAGAATAAAACTTTCGGTGAAGAAGCAGATTCGGTGAGAAGAAGAACTGAGATGGAAGCCGGTAAAAATGATCTTATCAAAAAATATAAAGCTAACTGATAATCTAATTTTTATTTTTTAACTGGAAGATTAAGGAAATTATTATAATAAGAAGTGAAACTATGATAATCCAATCTCCGAATTTCGAGTAAAGAGTCGGAATCGCAATAATGCTTATGGGTGCAGCTATTTTATCTCTTTTATTTAACTCGATTGAATTCACAATTTTACCTGTAGGAGAGATTATTGCGGAAATTCCATTATCGGATGAGCGGATTACATAGAATCTATTTTCTATTGCACGCGCTATATTATTATGAAAATGCATATAAGGTTCATACGTGTTTCCGAACCATGAATCATTCGCAACATTTATTAAAATTACAGCGCCTTGATTTTTTATCCTTCTGATATAGTCCGGAAAAATTGCTTCAAAACATATTGAAAATCCAATATTGGCAGGCCCGTAATTATATACAGGCCTGCCTTTACCTTTAAAAAAAATTGATGGTGAATCCATGAATTTGCCAGAAGAGAGTCCTGCGAAAGAAGATTCAGTAAACGGGAAAAGAATTTTTTTGTCATAAATATACTTCAGTCCATAATCGTCTGAAACAAATATTGAATTAAAAATTCTATTTTTTGAGTCATTTCTGGTCGCGCCGGCGATGAACATCTTATTAGTTTTTAATAGAGAGGACATTCCTGCTATAACTTCCAGATTGTTTTTATCGCTGGAGTTTAGAACAGTTTCGGGCCACACAATTATATCCGCTTCTTCAATTACACTTTTTGTCATAGATATGTAGGTGTTAATGATTGCAGCTGTATTTTTTGAATCCCACTTTTCTTTTGATCCGAAATTTCCCTGAATTATTGCAGCAGTGATATTGTTTTCAGCCGCTGTCTGCATAATTTTATTTATACTCTGTACACGCAGAAAACCATATGATGCAGTTGAAATAATAATAAAAGCTATAATTAACAATGATTGTTTATAATATCTTTTTTTAAAAATAAAAATACCAGTAAAAAGTGAATTAACAAGTACTACCAGAAAAGTAACACCGTAAATTCCAGAAAGATCACTAATCTGAATTAACGTGGTGAATACTTGAGTATATCCGGCATAACCCCATGGCATAAAGAGAGGCATTATGCTCATCAGGTAATCTATTATCAGCCAGAGTGATGCAGCTAATAGTGGGGTAAAAATGCCTGTTTTTTGAAATAAATATTTAAATGAAATGCCATATATTCCATAAATAATTCCGTAAGGGATGTAGACTGAAAAGATTATAAGTACAGTGGAAAATATTATGCTGAATTCATATTCAGTTATCAACGCATTATAAAGCGGTATAGAGAATAAAACCGCTAAAGTTGTTCCCCATATTGATCCTGTAATGATGGTTTTTTTAACAGATTCTGCAGTAGAAAGCGCAAAGAAAAGAGGAGTTAATGAGAAAAATGCCAAATAACCTTGTGTGTATGGAGGGAAGGATATATAATAAAGAATTGCAGAGATAAAGGTTAAAGCGTAACCCATTAAATTACCAAAGATATTTAAAAGGGTTTAAAAGCTTACCATGTCGTATAACTGTGAAATGCAGATGTGATCCGGTAGATCTTCCGGTTGAACCGACTGCTGCTATCTGATCGCCCTGATTTACCCATTGACCCTGTTTTACCAGTAATTTGGAACAATGAGCGTAAAAAGTTGCATATCCATCATCATGCTGAATTATAATTGTATTACCGAAACCTTCGCGCCAGCCTGAAAAAAATACAAGACCGTCCCTTACACTTTTTATAGGAGTCCCATTTTTGGTGGCGATATCTACTCCATTATGGAACTCAACGTTTTCACCGAAAACAGGATTTACGCGATCACCATACATCGAAGTATAGAAACCTGAATCAAGTGGATCTATGAATGTCATTTTATAGGCATATATTTTCTGAATATCATTATTAACAACCATCGGTTTTCCCTTTTCAAAGAAAACAAGACGGATATCGTCAGGTGAAATTATCCGGAAGATTTTTGGCTTATAGTCTCCAAGAATTTTATTTTTACTGCCCATCATGGAATACATTCTTCCGACATCCCTATAATCATCAAATGTAAATAAGGCGCCATTTTTTGAAGGAATTATAATTGTACTGTTTTCTGTTAGATCAAGGCCTTTAAGATGAGGGTTTGCAGCTATAAGCGTATCTATGGTAACATTGAATTTTTTTCTTAATGACCAGAGTGTTTCTCCTGCGGAAATTTTGTAAATGGTTAATTCTACTCCAGGGTTGAATGGATAATTTCTGATAAATTCAATGTAATCTGCTTCGGAAATGAAGATGGGATAACCATCTTTAATGATATATGCTTTTGGATTTATTGTAATTTTTTTTGTAAAAAAATATGATATTATATTCCCGGTTAGAATAATTAAAAAAAGTGATAATAGAGCAAAAAGCAGGTATTGCTTGATTTGATTCAACTGGTATATTGTCGGCATTTTCATCAGGATTTATCAAGCTCCTTTGCTTTTTTTGCGGCAGTTTCTACTGCGTCGATAATTATACCGCTAAAACCAGCTTTTTCAAGAATATATAATGCTGCTATAGTTGTTCCGCCCGGAGAGGTGACTTTGTCTCTCAGCATAATGGGGTTTTCCTTTTTGTCAAGAAACATTTTTGCTGAGCCTAAAATAGTCTGCCCTGCCAGAATTAAAGCATCAGTTCTAGGAATACCAAGTTTTACGCCTGCATCTGCCATAGCCTGTATGAAAGTAAAGATATAAGCTGGGCCGCTACCAGAAATAGCAGTAACAGCATTCATATGCTTTTCATCCATAATCAGGACTTCTCCAACTGAGGAAAAGATAGCTTTTACCTGTTCAATCTGATCAGTCGAAATATTATCAGATGGTGAGATCACTGTCATACCGTATCCTGTATTTACAGGAGTATTGGGCATTGCACGTATAATTTTTTTATCGCTTCCGGCACAATTTCTTAATGTATTTATTGATATACCGGCAGCAATAGAAACAATTATTCCGTTGTAATTTTTTAACTCAGAAGTTATTTCCACAACAATATCAGGTTTTACCGCAAGAATAAGCAGACCCGAAAAATTAATAATTTCTTCTATTTTATAAGTAATTTTTACTCCTGTTTCTGCCTGAATTTCGGACAATTTAATTTTATCAATATCGTAAACCATAATTTTGTTTTTGCGGTCACCGGATGCAATTCCCTTTATTATTGCGCTTCCCATGTTTCCTGTTCCGATAATTCCGATGTTTAAATTATTTGTATTCATATTGTATAATCCCTGTTCCCAAAAATTGCTGAGCCTATTCTGACTATTGTTGCGCCTTCTTCTATTGCTATTGTATAATCTCCGGACATCCCCATCGATAATTCCTTCAGAGAAAGATTAAGTCTGCTATTTATGATATCGAGTGTTTCAGCTGTTTCTATAAATGATTTTCGGATAAGATTTTTATCAGCAGTATTAGGGCCGATTGACATTAATCCTTCGAGTTTTAAATTTTTCATGCCGGAAATTGATTCAGCAATAGAAAATATTTCTGACTGACCGGCACCAGATTTAGTTACTTCATCTGTTGTCTTAAGCTGTATAAGTACTCGTTGTATTTTTCCTTTTTTTTCAGCTTCGGAATCCAGCTTCAGTGCTGTTGAAACCTTATCTATTGAATGAATTACTTCAAAAAGACTGACGGCTTCACGCGCTTTATTAGATTGAAGATGGCCTATCATATGGAGTTCAAAATTACCTTTAAGTTGAGGAAATTTCTCATTTGCCTCCTGTATTCTGTTCTCTCCAAAAATTCTGATACCGGAATCAATTGCCTCCTGAATTGTCAGCATATCAAAAGTTTTAGATACAGATATAATTTTTATCATATCGGGATTTCTGCCGCATTTTAATGCGGTTTCATTGATTGTATCTTTTATCTTGTTATAGTTGTCAATTATGGTCATATGTTTATTCTATAATATTAATTTTAGTTTTGCAAAAAAAATAATATGAAAGTGTGAGAACTGGTGAAATAAACAAATAAATATCTATTTTTTCTATTGCAGGAGCTGAGTCAAGGCTAAATTATTAAAATGAAACACACATTCAATTAATCGGGATTAACTTTGCTTGTTGATTTTATCTGCAAGCATTTTTATCTCAGGTTCGAATGGATTAAGTCTCATAGCCTTCTCAATCGTGAATTTTGCTTCAGTAAAATTTCTGCTGATATATTGAATCTGAGATATTCTTAGCCATGATCCGTAATATGAAGGGACAATTCCTGCTGCTTTTTTAAAAAGAGTAAGAGCCTGTTTTGGTGAATGGTCACATATGAGTTCAGCCATTCGAAGATAACCCCAAATATTTTCAGGATACTCTGAAATCAGTTTGTTGTAATGCCCGGATGCTTTTTTCAGATCTGCTTCATCCGAGTAATGATCTCCCTCAATGATATTATTCATCCAGCAGTTTGAACCGGTTGTTTCTTCGTGTATTTTAAAATCACTTTTAGTATATTTTGATTTTCTTGTGATTTTAGAAGAGTAAGAGAGAATGCTTTTTATATTTTTTTCGTTATTATGTTCATCAGAAAGATACAGTCCGTTATCGTCAGTTTCAAACCAGATGTTGTCGTTGATTATTCCTTTCTTTACTGAATCAGAATAAATCTTTGTTCCAGGGTAATATGCAACTGGAGAAATTATTACGTCATGAGGTTTTGTATTGGAAATTAATATTTTTGTATCTTCAGTATCTTTGGCAGTTTCTCCCGTCATTCCTGTCATCAGATAAAATGAAAGATAAACGCCAACTTTTCGGGTAAGCGCTGCTGCGCTTTTAATTTTGCTGAGAGTTATATGTTTATCGTAGATTCTTAATATATCTTCCGAACCTGATTCGACTCCGAACTGAATATGCTCAAGCCCGGACCTTTTCATCGCGACGAGCATCTCTTCATCAATCGTGTCTACGCGTGCCTGACAGTTCCACATCATGAATAGTTTGCTCTCGTCAAGCATCCGGCAGAATTCAAGTACGCGTTTTTTGCTGAGTGTAAAATTATCATCACGGATTGAAAAATATATTATTCCGAATTTTTTCTGAATATGTTTCAGCTCTTCAATTATATTTTCAGGGCTCCTATATGTTACTTTTCTTTCCCAGAAATACGGGGAGGAGCAGTATGTACAGCTCGAAGGGCAGCCTCGTGATGTTATGATATATTTAAACTGCTCATTCGGATTTACCCCGATTGTTTTACCTGAAAAAAAAGAACCGTATGGAATAGTGTTGATATCAGAAATCCGCTCTGAAGTGATAATTGATTTACTGGCCGGTAATGGCTCATCTAAAAGTTTTTTTAAAGAATACTCACCCTCACCCTTGATGATAAAATCAATTTCAGGGTATCTGGATTTTATCTGACCGGAAAGAAATGTCGGGTGCTGCCCTCCGGCAATGATGAGTATCTTTTTGTTTTGTTTTTTTAATTCACGAATATATTTAAAAGATTCAGTTCTGTTAAATGAAAATATTGATATTGCAACTGCATCAGGCCTGTTTTTGAGAGTCATCTCAACACCTTTGGAATAGCCATATGATGAAAGATTTGCAAGAATTACGTCATGCCCGCTTTTTTCAAGAAAAGCTGCAATTGAAGTTATGCCATAAGGCATAAGTGAAAGGTAGTAGTCTTCGCGATCATTGTAATCGCAGAGATATACACACATTATTTTCATTTGCAGGCCGGATTAATCGAGTTTACATAAACAGGTGCAAGATGACCGGATTTTTCTGAACCGGAAAAAATTCCGGACCGGGTGAACTGAGACGGATCTTCCTGGTAAGAATTATTCCATTCTTTTAAATACTGTTTTGCGAGAGGAACATATGACCAATGCCATTTTTCTTCTTTATAACCATCTGTACGGCCCTCTGTATATGGCTGAGCGAATCCGTATTTCAATGCATTTTGTTTAAGCCACTGGTATATTATTTTTCCTTCACCTTTCTCATAATAAAGATTATTGAGAGTATTGATGTCGAAGTCTGTCCCCCAATGGTGACGTGATGTTCCCGGCATTGAGGAATATTCGAGAATTTTAAGAGATCTCAACAGAGGGTCAGAAGTTTTAGTTATATCTGCGGCTCCGCTTATTTTTCGTTTCCCTTTCCATTTCTCCTCCCAGATAGTTTTCTGCGAATAGAAATTCCGTGTAGCGCTCTGTACCTGTATTTTTATTTTCGGATAATCTTTGTTAAAATCGTTCAGCAGGAGTTTCAAAGCTTCAACAGTTTCTTTCCGGAGATATAAATCTCCGGAACTTGGTATTACGGATTTTTTCAGATTAATAAAATCACTATGTGCTGCAGGATTAAATCGGCCTGTAACATAATTAAAAACAGGAATCACCTGGATTCCTGTTTCTTTGGCCGTCGCATTTAAATCCGATATAAAAAAAACCATTATCGGTAATGAAAATTTTAAAATTTTTTTAAACAAATTTACCCTGATCAGAATAAGATCAATGACCCATCTGACTTGTTGCAGGCGGATAAGTTCCTTTTTTTCTTCGGTAGATAGCGATACCGAATCTGATACAGCCGGAGACACATACAAATGCAATAATTATACTGGCGATAACAATAGTGTTTCTAACCAGAAGGTGATATTCTCTCATGAAATCTATGATTGCCTTATCCATTAAGTACCCCTTCGAGAATTTTAAATTTAATTTAATTTATCATTTAATGTATTAATGTCAATATTAATTCATAATATTTTATTTAAAAATTACTAATTACACTCGCATAAAAGGTGAAATTTTTTTGCACAACCTTTTGCGTATAACAGGCGCCGGCAAATGTCATGCTTATAGTTGACGAGTAACAGCAAAATAGAACTATTTGTGTTACACTTCAAAGCTCAAATTTATCTGAATGAATTTGACATATTGTATATTTACACAATCTTATAAATGTTTTTTCAAAAATAGAAATTTATTCTTGTAATTCACTGTGTCTGTAATAATGCAAAATTGATCATACGTTTATAATAAATTTTTTTATTTTAATTATGTTTATTAAGTTAAAAGTTTTTAACTGAGTATATTCTGTATGGTTGAGCGAATAATGTTTTTGAAAAATTTCAGCCGGGATATATATGTTTATTCTTTTCAGGAGTTCAGATGTCCAACTATATTATTGTAAATAATAAGAGAAACTGGCAGTTCAATATCCCGGGAGTGGAAGTGATTTCAGCGAGGGATTATCTCCTCGAAGACGAATTCATAAGAATGAGGGGCGCGCGAATTTTTAATCTTTGCAGATCCTACAGGTATCAGTCAATCGGATACTATGTTTCTCTTCTGGCTTCAGCAAGAGGGCACAAATCATTTCCGAATGTCAGTACTATTCAGGAGATGAAAACTCCATACGTCATACGTGTGCTGGCTGAAGATCTGGATAGAAGTATTCAGAAGAGCCTTGCTCATATTCAGTCGGACACATTTGTTTTAAGTATTTATTTTGGTAAAAATATTTCTAAAAGATATGACCGGCTTTGTCTTCAGATTTATAATCTCTTTCAGGCTCCGCTTATCAGGGTATTTTTTTCCAGAAAAGGTATAAGGTGGAAGATACAGAATATACAGCTTATATCCGCAAATGATATTCCTGAAGAGCATCATCAGTATGTAATTGAATTTGCAACACAGTATTTTTCGAGAGCAATTTCGCGCAAAAAGAGAAGGCCTGCTGCGCCGTATGATATGGCCATACTTGTAAATTATGATGAGGCAACTCCTCCATCTAATAAAAAAGCTATAGAAAAATTTATAAAAGCAGGGGAGAAAAACGGATTTAATGTTGAGCTTATTGACAAAGATGATCTTCATCGTATTGCAGAGTTTGATGCTCTTTTTATAAGAGAGACAACAAGCGTAAATCATTATACTTTTCGCTTTGCCCAGAGAGCTGCGGCCGAAGGGCTGGTAGTAATGGATGATCCCGATTCCATAATAAAGTGCACAAATAAAGTCTATCTCGCGGAGCTTCTGAGCCACTATAGAATACCCGCACCGAAGACTGTTGTTATAAGCCGGGATACTCTTGAACTTGTCCTGAGCAGCATGGAGCTTCCGCTAATACTTAAACAGCCCGACAGCTCATATTCACAGGGCGTACTCAAAGTTGAAACAAGGGGAGAGTACTTTGTTAAAGTTAATGCTCTTTTAGAAAAATCTGATCTTATAATTGCCCAGGAGTTTATTAAAACCGAATATGACTGGCGTGTGGGAATAATTGACGGTTATCCCTTATATGTCTGCAAGTATTATATGGCTGAGGATCACTGGCAGATTGTGAACTGGGCAAAAAATAAAAAATCAAATAAACATTCAGGTAAAGGTGAAACTCTCAGTGTCAGTGATGTTCCTAAAAAAGTAATTAAAACTGCTCTGAAGGCTGCAGGGTACATCGGGCGCGGATTTTATGGAGTTGACCTTAAAATGATCGGCTGTAAATGCTATGTTATTGAAGTGAATGATAATCCAAGTATAGATTTCGGTGTTGAGGATAAGGTATTAAAGGATGAGCTTTATGATACTGTGATGAAAATTTTTTATGATAAGGTTAAACTTTTAAAGGAGAATTCCTCCAACTGATTATTCTGCCGGTTCAACATTATGACTTTGCCATATATACTGCTTTTTCGGTTTCGTCGAGCTTTTCTATGGCGTACCGGAGCATAGTCCTGGGCATTACCCTGTGGTTTTTATCAAGAAATTTTTTCAGAATTTTCAGATCCATTTTTCCCGTTTCTCTCAGCATCCATCCTGTTGCTTTGTGTATAAGGTCATGTTTGTGGTCAAGAAGCATTTCGGAGAATGTGAGTATCTCTTTGAAATCATTTCTTTTAATAAAATAGTATGTACTTACAACAGCAATTCTCTGTTCCCACAGGCTGCTGCTTTGAACAAGTTTATACAGTATTTCTCTGTCTCTGCTGTAATAATAGTTTCCTAAAATCTGATGAGAAGAAAGATCGACAAGATCCCAGTTGTTAATTCTTGATGTTTTGGAAAGATAAAATTCTACGATTTCTTTTTTTTTAATATCGTCACTTTTCGAAAATTTTTCAATGAGTATAAGCAGTGCTGTCAGCCTGCATTCATGGATTGGATCATCGAGCAGTTTTTCAATTTCGTGGAGTTCTGTATCAAAAAATAATTTTGCTGTTTTTCTCTGATCCGGAACACGGATGCCGATAAAGATATCACCCTCTCCATATTGACCTTTGCCTGTTTTGAAGAATCCGGCAAGGTGTTTAGCTTTATCTTTATCGGCTATTTTTTTTAATTCTTTTTTTATTGTTTCAGCTTTATGCATAAGTTTTACTTAACCATTTCTTTAATTATTTCTTCTACAGGTTTTATATCGCGGATCAGTGCACTCACCTGTCCCGCTCCTGCAGGAACGAGATCGAAATCCGCTGAATCCCATGCTTTCGAGGCATTAGCAAGTTTGAATTCTTTATGTATATCGAAATCAGGCGAATTGAGTCTTTCCCGTAACTCGGGAGTGATAATTGCTCTCATCATCAGGTAATCTACGGGAAGGAGGTTTGTTCCGCCGTCTTCACAGTTAATAATCTGGTCTTTCCATTTCTGTTGAGCCGGGCTCTCTTTACATGCGAGGAACCTTGTCCCGATCTGCACACCTTCGGCACCAAGCGCAAAAGCAGCTCTGTATCCCCGTGAATCGGCAATTCCTCCCGCTGCGACTACAGGTATGGTTACACTGTCAGCGATGAGAGGGACAAGTACCATTGTTGATGATTCAGATCCGGTCGAGCGTAAGCCTCCGGCCTCAGATCCTGCAGCGATTATTCCATCGGCACCGGCCTTTTCGGCACTCACGGCATGCTTTACTGACAGCAGCACATGAAGCCCTTTCATTCCGAGTTCATGGATAAGAGGATATATCTTACCGGGGAATCCGACAGACGTTGTAATGGTTTTAATACCCGATTCGGCGAGGAGCGGCAGAATTTTTTCATTCAGCGGATTGATTATCATAATATTGGCACCGAATGGCTTGTTTGTCAGTTTTTTTATTTCAAGCAATAGTCTTTTTATTTCATCAATATTGGAGGAGAACCCGAGAGCGAGCATACCGTAACCTCCGGCATTACTGATTGCAGCTATAAGTTCCGGGCTGTTCATCGCGCCGATTGGTCCCTGGATTATCGGGTATTTTGTTTTAAGCATTTCATTTAAGTGTACCATTATATTCTCCATTTATTGTTCTATAAAAAACGGTGTTATGTTTTTAACATTTAATTTATTTACGTACGTTTTGTGTAATTTACGATAAGGAATTATTGTACGAATCCCGCAATTCCATGTTCACGGTGTGCTGTGAAGAGCTGCACCGGAGATGAGTAAAATTAATTCTGTGTACTATAGAATTAATTTACAAAATATTATGCAACAAATTTCATACCAGTCAAGTATTTTTTCGTTTTTTAAAATAATCATTGCGTTATAATAAAAAACTGGTTTAATTCCTTGACTCTAGTTTTATTCTATGATAGTGTAGTTAAACCTCAGAGAGCTATAATACGATTATGCCCGGTGAGCTAAATATAATAAATGAAATAACAGACTCAGCGGATGATCTCTTCATTAAAGAAATCAACACCACCGCTTTGCGGATAAGATTTTTAAAACGGGAGATCGAAAAATCATTGATACTGAATCATGACTGCGGAAAAGAGCAGCTGGAGTTTCTATTACAAAGACTATGAATGATTTTTTTATTATTATATTTAAAACTGCAGTTTTTCTTATTTCGTATTTTTTTGTATCGAGGAGCGCTCTAAAATTTTTCAGGAAGCGTAATCCATCGGCTGAGTTACGGGATGTAGAGATAATTGTAGTTTCCATAATTTCTGCTGCTTTTATTACATCTATTGCAAAACACATTCTTAAACTTTTTATTTGATTCTGAATTCATAATAGTTATATTACAATTAGAAAGGAGGTATTGTATGGCTGTTCAGAATATTTCAGGCGCTGATATAATATCCACTAATTTTACACCGGAATACACTCCAAAAAATGAGCAGATTCCGACTGACCAGACACGCGAAGCTCCCAGGGAACGCCCGGCTGAAGAGAATAAAGGGCAGAAAATTGATGCTGTTGCATGAGTATCATCAGAAATATTTATAATTATTTTTTTCTGAACCCGATTTCTCTGATAAACCTCGGCAGTTGATCAGGCCCGTTTTTGTAATATAAAAGATGCAGTTCATTTTTTGCCCTCGTCAGTGCTACATAAAACAGACGTCTCTCCTCTTCAATATCTGAAGTTTTGTCAGGAATAATTTTGTCGGAAATTCCGGCGATTAAAACTATATCGAACTCGAGTCCTTTCGAACCATGCATAGTCATGAAGGAGACTATTCTTTCTGTATTTTCAGATTCAAACTTTTTTTGAAGGAATTCTCCCTGGTAATTATTACGGTAGAGTACAGCAATTGTAGAATTGTGAGGAGTGGAAGAAATAATTTGAATCAGAAGTTCAGATTCATTATGCATATCTTCGACATTATAAAACTTTACTTTTCCTCCTTTCCCGCTGTGGGATGTAATTTTTTTTGATGTCCGGAATTTGTTCATACGGATAAACCGGTTTGACATAGTTATAATTTCTTTTTTTGATCTGTAGTTAACTGTAAGTTTGTGTATAGAAATTTCAGGAAAGAATTTTTTTGCGTTAATAATATAATCAACCCTGCTGTGACGGAACTTGTATATACTCTGAAAATCATCTCCGACCATAAAAAGATTTTTATCTGCATCCGGGAGAAGAAGTGAAAGAAGCCGGAAATTATTCTCTGATGTATCCTGGAATTCATCGACAAAAATGTATCTGAATTTTTCATTAACACTTTTTTTTATAAACGGATTTCTTTCAAGTAAGTCCGCAGCATGATTGATCATGTCTTCGAATTCTATGAGTAATTTATCTTTTTTATATTCTTCGTACAAAATTTTAACATTGCAGATTTCGTCGAATAACTGGCCTGATTTAAGTTTAATTATTATTTTTTCATCCAGGTGATCAATATTTTCAGAAAGTTTTAAAACGGCATCAGCCGGGAGTCCGAGAAATTTTTCCGGTTTATCCATTATGAGTTTTCTCATTATCTGTTCTTTCTCATCACGGTCTATAACGGACGGGAAATGATTTATCTCTCTGTATTTCAGATAATACTCTTTGTACTCTTTAAGAAGGTAAAGTGAGAAAGAGTGAAATGTACCTGCAAAACCCGGTTCGGAATTTGAATTAAATCCTGGCGACAGCCTTTCCTTTATTTCTCCGGCTGCCTTTTTACTGAAAGTAAGAATGAGAATTTCTTCAGGTTTTACTAACGAATGTTCCAGTACATTCCTGATCTTTGTGATCATTGTACTTGTTTTGCCTGTCCCGGCGCCGGCAATTACAAGGCTGATCCCACGGTCAGGTCTTGATGCTTCAATCTGTTTTGAATTTAATCTGTTCATGTTATGTATACGATGCCAGGCGTAAAAATAGTTGAGTTTATTCTATAGATTGTAGAAATTTTTTTGTTGTTAAAAATACAGGGGCGGTTAAGTTGAGCATCATCTGATAAATTTTGCAGCAAAGGGGCTTTATAATGGGATTCTTCAGGGCTAAGGGGATTAAAGAGTACAGGGCGATTGCCGCAAAAAATAACGGCAAGGTGGCGATACTTCTTGAGACAAGAAATGGTAAAAAGTCACCCGAAACCAGACTGGTTATTATTGTAAGCACTCCAAGACAGTACTCAATTAAGCTGAACGAACTTAAAGTTTTTTTTGAGAAAGCATTTGACGCAAAATATCCTGTCAGGGATGAATTTACATACTGCAATTATCGTCCCGTTGACGAGGAATTTGAACTGTCTGAAGATTTTATAAAACTGAAAAGTTCCGGTGAAAAGATACTGATAAAAAAAGTTCCCTACTATGCCGGACTTCTTGACCGGTAGAGTTTTTTACAAACCTCTCATACTTTCGGATTTTATCATTTTTTCATCTCTTGTTTCGAGTACACGGTTTACTGTATCAAGCATCTTCTGTTTATCTTTTTGAAGAGTACCGTTAACCGGGAGATAATTTGATGCGTGAACCCCGACAAATTTCAAATCATCAATTGTTATGTTCTCGAAAATAATTTTCATCTCTTCGAGAGTTTCAAACGGATCGAGTACCTGAAACTCTCCTTTCTGTACTTTGTTGAAAAGTATGGTTCCGGGAACCGGTGTAACCGTAAGTGCCGCGAGATATTTCGGTTTCATTTCGTTAGTGATTTTTGCTGTGGCCAGTGCATGTTCACGTGACCTGTCACCTTTGCCCGCAAGTCCAAGCAGCACCATAGATGAGAGATTGAAACCGGCATTGTTAAGGTTCAATCCCGCCTGAAGCATTTCCGTATAACCGACACCTTTATTTATTTCATGAAGAAGCCTGTCATCACCGGTTTCAACACCGAGATATGCCTTTGAGAGACCTGCTGCCCTGAGGGCGGAGAGTTCGGACATGCTTTTTCTCAGGACACTTCCGGGCCCGACATAGGTTCCTACGTGCCGCAGTGACGGAAAGTTTTTTTTCAGATCTGCGAGTATTTCAAGGAGAATACCGGTCTCAATATCAATTGCGTCACCATCACAGAGAAAAATTTTCTCCAGGTCTCCGTAATGGTCTTTGGCCAGTTTGATGTCTTCTTTTATATCTGCGAGAGACCTCACTCTGTATTTTTTATCTTTGTACATGCCGCAGAATGTGCACTTGTTATGCGAGCATCCCACTGTGCATTGGAGGAGATAGCTGTCTGCCTCACTGAACGGTCTGAATATATTACCTTCATATCTCATATAATTTAACCTCAGGAAAAACGAATAAGGAAAACGCCCGCAATGATCAGGAGTATTCCGGCAATCTTGTACATATTTACAGGCTGCATCTGGTATCCCGCAAGGCCATAATGGTCGAGGATAAGAGATGTGATCATCTGGCCTGCCATAATCAGTGCAAGCATTGAAACTGCACCGACTTTGTTTACCAGTATTACACAGGACGCGACATAGAATGCGCCAAAAATTCCGCCTGTCCATATCCACCATGGAGCTCCGGCAAATGAACCGGAAGCGGGGAGTGGAGTTCTGGTCACGAGCGCATATATTATCAGCGTGACACTGCCTGTAAGAAAAGAAATAATAGATGCCATGACCGGTGAACCGCTGAAAAAATTCAAGCGTGAATTTATCCCTGCCTGAAGCGGTACTGTTGCTCCCGCAAGGAATGCCATTACCATGTATATCATAAAATATTTAAGCATATTATCCTGCTCTATCTCTCTTCCCTGAAGTATGATTCTCCGAGGCTGGCCGGAGCTGAACCGGAGTGTGATTTTCTCACTGAAACCAGGATCAGAATTATAATCGTTACTACATAAGGGAGAAGATCAATTATATACTGAGAAATGTGAAAATCAAATTTTTGAATACGGAAACCTATTATATCGAGACCGCCGAATAAAAACGCGCCCATCATTACCCTGTAAGGATTCCATTTGCAGAATATTACAAGTGCTACAGCGATCCATCCTCTTCCTGCTGTGACATTTTCCTGCCAGGACGGGATGTATACAAGAGAGAGATACGCACCGGCAAGTCCGCACAATACTCCTCCGATTACAACATGAATATATTTGTATAGAGAAACATTTATACCCGCAGCATCTGCTGCAGCTGTATTTTCACCGACTGCGCGCAGGTTTAATCCAATCTGAGTTCTGTATATATAGACTCCTGCGATGATAGTAAGTATGTATCCGGTATAAACAAGCATTCCCTGATTGAAGAAAATCTGGCCAAGAAACGGTATATCTCCAAGAAGAGGGACTTTGAAATCCGCAAAAAAAAGTTTTATGTCGGGAGGTACAGTCTCTCCCATGAGCCCCTGTCCCATAAAACTCGCGAATCCGGTACCAAAAATTGTAAGAGTTAAACCTGATACTACCTGGTTTGCCCTGAGTGTCACTGTAAGTACTGCAAAGATAAGAGCACCAAATCCGCCGGCAGCCATTGCTCCTAGAAGTGCAAGATAAGGGTTTCCTGACGAGATGGCCATCTTGAATCCGATAACAGCTCCCATAAGCATCATTCCTTCAACGCCGAGATTCAGCTGTCCAGATTTTTCTGTAATAAGCTCACCGAGTATGGCATAGAGAAGGGGAGTTCCTGCAACAACCGCAGCTGCGAAAAATGATATATCCATTACTGCTCCGCCTCCATTTTATTATCTTTGATGATTGAAATTCTATACCGGATAAAAAATTCGCTTCCAAGTACGAAGAAAAGTATCATTCCCTGCAGTATCTGTGCGGCTGATTGAGGTATCTGGAATGCCATCTGAATAAAAGTTCCGCCCTGTATCATGGCTGCAAAGAGTATACAGACAACGGCGATAACAGGCGCGCGGAGGGACGAGAGCCAGCTTGTGATGATTGCTGTATAACCGACGCCACGTGTTATTTCAACGGATAATGTTTTATTCACGCCGGAAGCTTCGATCATGCCCGCAAGCCCGCATAATCCTCCGCTTAAAAAAATTGTGTATATTATTATGAATTTTACATTCATGCCCGCGTAACGGCCTGTGTTTTCACTTTCACCGACAACGTTTATTTCATAACCCCGTTTTGTGTGGTTAACAAATAAATGGAGAACGACGACGAGTATCAGCGCAATTATCCATCCTATGTGCAGCCCAAAAAATGCCGGTAAAACTGCATTTTCAGTAAAACCCGGAATTTTAGGAAAACCAAGCGCACCAGGATCCTTCCACGGACCGTACTGCAGATATGTAATCCATTTGAGCGCTATATAATTCATCATCAGAGTGAATATTGTTTCATTTGTCCTGAACTTTGCGCGGAAATATGCGGGGATTGCTCCCCATATCCCTCCGCAGATTATTGAAGCTAGTCCCATTAGCGGAAGCAGTACGTAAGACGGTAAACTCTGAAAATTAAGGGCACAGAATGTTGCTCCGAAGGCACCCATCATGATCTGGCCCTCGGCGCCGATATTCCAGAATTTAAGCCTGAAAGCAAGAGATATGCCGAGTGATGATATTATCAGCGGGATAGCTTTACGTATAGTTTCTGTTATACGGTAACCTGAGCCGAAAGCGCCTTCGATCATCGATATATAAACTGAAAACGGATTGTGCCCGAGAAGCATTATGAAAAATGCGACTGCAGCAAGTGCGAGTATAATAGCTGAAGTCCTTATGAGTATCGCTTCATTTCTGGAACAATCAGTTCTTGATGACATTCTTAACATTCTTTACCTCCAAGCATCATGAATCCAATCTCCTCTTTCGTCGCTGTGGAGGCATCAACTGTTCCGATCACTCTTCCCTCGAAGAGAACCATTATTCTGTCGCACAAACTTAAAAGCACGTTAAGATCTTCTCCGACATATATAACTCCTACACCCTTCATCTTCTGCCTGTTGAGTTCATCATAAATGAGATGTGATGAACCTATGTCGAGACCTCTGGTGGGATATGCTGTTACAAGAAAATCGGGATTGGCATCTATCTCTCTGCCGAGAAGAACTTTCTGAATATTTCCGCCTGAGAGCTGATTTACCGGATGATTAATTCCGGGAGTCTGGACGTTCAGCATTTTCACAATATGTTCGGCCCTCTCCCTGGCAGGCTCCCTGTCAAGGAAAAGGCTTTTCTGCAGATAGTAGTCTTTCATTATTACATTATCAACAATATCCATGGATGGTACAAGGCCCATACCCAGACGGTCTTCTGGGATGAAACTGATTCTTAAACCCCGTTCAAAAATAGCTCGCGGAGTGAGCCGTGCAATATCCTCACCCCTGAACAGGATTACTCCTCTTTTTCTTCTCTCCAGGCCTTGTATGCTTTCACATAGTTCTTTCTGTCCGCTTCCTGCTACACCTGCAATGCCGAGTATTTCTCCGGCTTTTACGTTAAAAGATATTCTGTTGAGTTTTTTTATCCTGTCACGATCAACAAGAGAAAGATCTTTTACTTCAAGCATAATCTCATCTTTTAGAATCGCCGGACGCTCAATTGAAAGGTTTACGGATTTTCCTACCATCATAGCAGTTAAATCTTTCGGATTGGTCTCATTTGTATTAACAGTCCCTGCAACTTCACCGTGGCGGAGTACCGTCACTCTGTCGCTGATATCCATAACCTCATGAAGCTTATGAGTTATAATTATTACCGCGCATCCCTGGTCTTTCATCTTTCTCAGTATTTTAAAAAGCTTTTCGGTTTCCTGGGGTGTCAGTACAGCGGTAGGTTCATCAAGTATAAGTATATCAGCACCGCGGTAGAGAACTTTAAGTATCTCGACACTTTGTTTTTCTCCGACTGACATATCATAAATATATTTATCAGGATCTGTTTTAAATCCGTATTTTTCAGAGATGGAATTAATTATCTTTTTCAGCTTTTTGCGGCGTACAATAAAAGAATGTTTCCGCCCTATTATAATATTCTCCGCAGCTGTCATAATATCAATCAGTTTAAAGTGCTGATGAATCATTCCAATTCCGGAATCAATCGAATCTCCGGGGGAAGAAAATCTCAGCTTTTTATCATGCACATATATTTCACCGGAGTCGGGGGTGTAAACTCCAGACAGCATGTTTACCAGTGTGCTTTTTCCTGCGCCGTTCTCGCCCAGAAGAGCGTAAATTTCACCATAGTTAACACTGAATGTTATATTATCATTGGCTTTTATCTCACCAAAAGATTTTGAGATATTAACCATTTTTACTGCTACTTTGCCGTTAATGGTGCTTTCCTCTTTTTTATGGAAATTTTATGAATAATAAGCAGAATTTTCGCTTTCAATAGATTGTAAATAAAAAAACCGGCGTAAAAATTTATTTTTCGCCGGTTTAGTAAATAAAGTACGGAAAGTTATTATAACGTGACATTTGGAGGGATAAGGGGAGTATATCTTCCAGAATCCCAGCCGTGAGCGTTATTTATTTTTTACTTTTCCTACAACACCTTCAACGAACCAGTCGCATGAAAGCTGATCTTTGTCAGCTAGAGCTGAACCGGCAGGAACTTTAACTGTTCCTTTCTGATCTTTTATAGGTCCTGCGAATACATTGAAAGTTCCGTCGAGAATTTTCTTTTTAATTTCATTTACTTTTGCTTCAGCACCGTCAGGAGCATTTTTTGTGATAGGAGCAAGTCTTACTATGTCGGCATTCATACCTTCCCAATAGTCTGCTGCTTTCCATGTTCCGGCAAGTACTTTCTTAACTTCACCTATGTAATATGGCCCCCAGTTCCATACTGGAGCTGTCATGTAAGCTTTCGGAGCCATTTTTGCCATGTCAGAGTTGTATCCGATTGAGAATACTCCGCGCTCTTCAGCTGCCTGCTGAGGGCCGGCAGTATCCTGATGCTGCGCGATTATATCACATTTCTCATCAAGAAGAGCTTTCGCAGCTTCTTTTTCTTTTGCCGGATCGTACCATGTGTGAGTCCATCTTACATGAACTTCTACTTTGGGATTTACAGATTTTGCTCCCAGAGTAAACGCATTGATTCCTCTTACTACTTCCGGAATTTCAAAAGCTGCTACATAACCGATTTTGTTGGTTTTTGTTTTCATCCCGGCTACTATACCTGAAAGATATCTCGGCTGTTCGATCCTTCCGAAATATGTAGAAAGGTTTTCACCCATTTTATATCCTGAACAATGGAGAAATTTAATATTCGGATATTCTTTAGCCATCTCAACAACATAGTCCATATAACCAAAGCTTGTTGCTGCGATGATTGTCGCACCCTGGTCAATCATGCTTCTGATTACATCCTTAACTTCAGCTCCTTCAGGAACTGTTTCTTTGAAAATAGTCCTGATTCCGGTTTCCTGTTCAACGGCTTTTCTTCCCTGTTCGTGAGAATATGTCCATCCGCCGTCACCGATAGGCCCTACATATACAAAGCCCATAACTACTTCTTTGCCATCCACAGTTTTTTTTTCTTTTTTGCCGCAGCTGCTGAATGTAATCAATGCTGACAAAACAAGAATTAAAAATAATGTAAACTTTTTCATGTTATTTTACCCTCTACTTTTTTTATTCAAATAATACATCAGAGAATTTAATTATTAATTCAGTATTCATCTCTTAATTTTTTAAAACAAAAATGTTCCAATAC
>DAONFJ010000025.1:0-9682 GCA_035403545.1 Spirochaetota bacterium | reverse complement strand
GTATTAACTCTTTAGTCTCTGAATTGTATTTTATTTCCAGTCATACTCTCTATTATAGCAAGAGATATAATTTTATAACCCATTTCTCTCAAAAGTTTTCCGCCAGCCTGGAAGCCTTTTTCTATTACAACGCCTATACCATCGATTTTTGCGCCGCCCTGTTCTGCTATATTTATCAGGGCACGGGAAGCGCTGCCGTTAGCAAGAAAATCATCAATGATCAGAATATGATCTCCCCTTTTAATATATTTTGAAGAAACGGAAATTTCATAATCGCTGTTTTTTGTGTAGGAGTGTACCGTTGCGCAGTAAGAATTTTCAATTATTGTGGAGGGCTTGTTTTTTTTTGCAAAAATAACAGGTATTGAAAGTTTAAGCCCTGTCATCACTGCAGGAGCAATGCCGGATGACTCCACTGTAAGTATTTTATTGAAATGTACATCTGAAAATTTGTAACAGAATTCAGAAGCAATTTCATCAATCAGCTCGGGATCAATCTGATGATTAAGGAAAGAATCTACTCTTAAAATCTGATCTGTGATTATTTCGCCATCTTTTAAAATTCTATTTTTAAGAAGTTTCATATATCACCATGACGTTTTTAATATTATTACTTGAAGAGCAGTTGCCGTAAATTTATTTCTGTAAGTTCTGAAGGGTTTTGAGCTTTTCCCTTAGACCCTTTAAAAACGTTACTATGCTAAAATATTATACTGTTTATTAATGTCAATTCTTAAAATATGTTATAAACGCCTTAACATGGCGTTTGAAAAGCGTTGGTGATTATGATTTATACCGCATCAGTGCGCCGTACGAATATACTCTGCCGCTGCGCTGGAGCGGTTAAATTTTACTGCCCATAAATCAGAAGTAATTATTATTACCGTTTCTGTGCATCTGCCGGATTAAAGAAGTACTTTACTTCTGAAATTTTGTAATTAAAAGTTGTTGAAAATTAATTGCATGCAGTAATTTTATTGAAACCGGGAAAAAATGATCAGGGAACGAGCATGAAACAGCTGAAGAGCAGTGAAAATTTAATTGCACAGTATGTCCGAAAAGGAAAAAATATTTCTCTCCGCCCGATGTTTGGTGATGAGAGTTTGTTGCTGCATGACGGCATTACAAACGGGTTGAATGAGGGTGATATAACTTTTATCAGCAATGATAAAGTATCCGGCGAAATCCTGAAGACTATATATAAAAGATCATCTGTAATTAACAGATATTTTTTAGAGTTTGAAAGAACAGGAATCAATCCGCTATTTTCAAATGAAATTATGAAAGAAGCGGAACAGATTATAAACAATCCCGGTACAGATGATCCGCTGCTGAATGATTTTACATCACTCCCTTTTGTTACAATAGATAATGACGGTTCAAAAGACCTGGACCAGGCTGTGTATGTCGAGAAAAATGATTCCGGTTATAAAATATATTATGCTATTGCAGATGCTTCGTATTATGTAAAGCCCGGTTCAGCGCTGTTCAGGGAGAGTATAAGGCGCGGAGCAAGTTATTATCTGCCGGGATTTTCGGTACCCATGCTGCCGGCCGAGTTATCGGAAGGGATCATCTCTCTAAATGAAGGAGTGGTTCGAAGATCATTAATTTTTATTATCGGAATTGACTCCGGCGGTTCTGTTATTTCAGAAAAAGTTCAGCGGTCAAAAATTTTAAGCAGAGCAAAGCTTTCATACTCAGGCGTTCAGGACTTTTATAATTGTATGGAGGAAAGTCCTCTTAATAAAAGAGAGTATACGGCATCGCTTATTTATCTGCAGGAAGCCGGGAGAATTCTTGCCCGTAACGCGGAGAAGCGTGGTGTTGTTAACTATGACAGGTTTGAAAACTCAATCAGTATAAACGAAGGCGGAAACGGTTTTGTATTTACCGAAATCGAAAGAGACGATACCGGCAGATGGAACGAGCAGATTTCACTTATCTGTAACATGGCCGGAGCCGCGATGCTCGCTCCCGAAGGTAATGGTAATGATCTTCATATACACCCCGTTTTCCGGGTGCATGATGCTCCGGATGAATCGAGTCTCCACAGGCTGGAAAAAGTAATCAATTCAATAGTACAGATCCATTCACTCCATGAATGCTGGGTATGGAGGAGGGGAGAGGAGACTCCCGGGGAATATCTTTCAAGGCTTCCCAGGTCGGGCGACGAAAAAAGAATAACAGAAACAATAGAGAGGCAGATACTTATCACTAACCAGAAATCTTTTTTTTCGGAGAACCCCGGTCAGCACTTTGCGCTTAAGGTAAATCTATATGGCAGGTTCTCATCACCTATGAGAGAGATAGTGGGAATATACTCTCACAAAGAATTGCTGGAAAAACTCGGATTGGAGAAACCTGCACCGGATGAAGATGATCTGCTTATACGCGAACAGATAATTAATTCCGCGAACAGGTCAAAAGAAACGCAGAAATCCATTGACCGGTTTGTTAACGGGCTTCTTCTTGAGTCGGCATTTACAGTTGAACTGGATATTCCGCTTGATGCAAGGCCTGCCCATAACGGAACAATACTCGGAATGAAAGAGACTAGAATGTATGTACTGCTCGACAGTCCAAGGCTTGAGATAAAAGTATATAATGAAGATATAGAACTGGTATCCGGACGCATAATCAGGCATTATGATAATTATATCGAACTGGATAACGGAAATTCAGATTCAAGAAAATACAGGGCGGGTGAAGTTATAGGACTGCGGCTGTTATCATTTGATGATAAAGGGAAATGGCATTTTATCCCTGCGGACATTTAATAAACAAAAGTCTACACTTTAAGTGTAATTACTGTAGCTCCCCAGTTGCCGGAGTCATCATGAAAAATGATCACAGACGGGTGGCTTTTCAGAATTTCATGTATTTGCCTTTTTTTTACTGATTTTCCCTTTCCGTGAATAATTCTTACTGTTTTATATTTTTCTTTAACTGCGTTTTCGAGAAATTTTTCTATCAGGATTGCAGTATCAGATGGATGAAAATGATGAAGATCTATTTCTTTTCCAAGTGTAAACGCAGATACATCTTCATCAGGATTTAGCGAAGATAGACTTTTCAGCCTGAATTCCCTGGCTTTTTCCGACCATCGGCTTTTACTGTTTTTTTCAAGTTTTGAATAGATGCATCCGCAATAGTTCTGTCTGTAAAAATTGTTCATCTTCGAAATTTCAACAGACTTTCTTACACCGTCATTTTTTTTGAAATCTGCTGAATAAAATTCAATACCGTATTCACGGGAAAGCCTTTCACCGATTTCATTTATTTTTGCTGCATTTTTATGGGGGCTGATTGACAGGGTTGTCGCAACAATATCAAATCCAAGCTCAACAGCTTTTTTAAAGGAATTCTCCAGTCTTATTTCGTAACATTTCCAGCATCTTTCAGAGCCCTCGCCGTAATAGCGGAAATCCTTTATCTCTTTTACCCATTTTTTTGTGTCGGGAATTTCTGTTATCAGCTGGAAGCCTTTAAGCCTGCTGTATGATTCAAGTTCAACATACCGTATTCTGTACTCTTCAGCAGGCATAATATTAGGGTTTGAAAAATAAGCAGTCACTATAAATTCATCTTTAAGCAATTCATAGACATAGCCCATGCATGGAGCACAGCACGTATGGAGTAATAGTTTCTTCGAAATCACTCGTTATTTCAGATACTTATCAAGAAAATTAGACAGCTCTCTGGCTTTTTTCGGCTCTGCCTTGCTGTCCAGCCATAATAAAAATTTAGGTTTGACCTGATTTTTAGTTTCTGAGCAATATTCATGATGCAAAGTATACTTGGTTATGTCGTATTTAATTGTATTAAATACTTCTTCTGCTTTACATAGGTTTTCCGGTGTCGAACCAATTATCTGACAGATTTTAACAATAATTTCATGTTTGTCAATTTCTCTGAGTTCATCGTGGCAGCATTTAGAAAATAACTCATTACAGAGAGTAATTTCATCTGTCAGTTCAGGCATCATAGCCTTTTCTTTTTTGTTTCCCATCGGGAATCCTCCTGAGTAATTCATCTTTCTACCATTTAAGGTGTTGGTACATTTTCAATTCTGTATTAATAAGTATTCAACAAATAGAAAAATGTCAAATTTTTGTTAAAAAAAACAACATTTTTTTAAAGGTCGCTCATAAAAACTTCGTTTTTATGAGTTCTCAGAGCCTCTATGGGCTTTTCAAAGGGTTCCTGCACTAAAAAAAGAATTCATCAGGCACTTAAACAGAAAATCAGCAAAATTAATGTCATGTAGAGACGTTAAATCTCATCACAAGCTGATCAGGCAGATATTTTAAAAATTGATTATGACCAATCGGGACAGAGAATTATAGTATTATTTTTCAAATCATTTAAGTGATTTTTATTATCAGTAATGTTATATCTGAGCCCTGAAGTGCAATACCCATAAAATTTTCATATGCAGATTTTAAATTTTTTGCAATGTCTACAGGAAGTTTTGATTTAGACTCTTTTACAATATTTCTTAATCTTAAAAGTCCAAAACTCTCATTATCACTATTTTTTGAGTTAATAAACGATTTAGAGTATATAACACAGATATCTCCGCTTTTAAGTTCTGTACGGCCGGCACCGAATTCTGCATTTAATTTATATCCAAGAGGTGATCCCTCAGTATCGAGTGAATCAAAGTCGTTTCTATCGATCCTGAATACTTCCGCTGGCGGAAATCCTGCATTTGAATAAAATAATCTTTTTGTATCAGTGTCAAAGAAAGCATAAAATGCTGTTACAAGTTCTCCTTTTCCTTTTGTGTAATCGTGCAGTACTAGGTTTATTCTTTTGATAATTATATACGGTGAAGCGGCTTCGTTGATGCATGAATGAAATACGGATCTCAGAAGAACGGAGTAAAGAGCATTATTTATGCCCAGTCCTGAAACGTCAGTAAAAAGTATTCCTATGGTGTTTTTAGTGGGCTGCAGAAAATCAAAATAATCAACTCCCCTCGAATATCCCGGGGCAATCAGTGAACCGAATTTCATATTTTGCATCTGCGGCAGTGAATCAGCGGATGAACCATGCAGTATACTGCCGGATAAACCGAGACTTCTTGAAATAAACTGGTCCTGTTTGGCTTTATCGTAAGCCAGTGCTGTAATTATAAAGTCATTTGATCTTATCCTGAATTCTTCAAGTTTATCAAGCTCGTCAGGGGTAAGAGATTTCATGTTCTCTTTTTTGCCAAGACAGAGCATTCCGTAAATTCTATTTTCATAATAAAGAGGGAGGATGGCACTGATATCATATCTGTTAAAAAAATCTGTAACTTCATTTCTTATCGGCTTAAATGACTGATCATCGGTATAAACCCTGTTTAGTGGAAGTATTTCCTGATTTCTGGCAAACCATATTATCAGAGGGGAATGCCGGTCGACTGATTCTGCCTCTTCCGGAGAGTCTGATGTATCAAAATTTTTTTTAAATCCCCTGGTTTCTTCATCGTAAATAAAGAACAGGGCCCGTGTCAATCCAAGCCCTTGGTGAAGTTCCTCTGCGCTTGCTTTTATAAGTTCTTCCAGTGTTTTTAATCTTGATGCTTTTTTAATATACCTGTTTGTCAGTCCTTCAATATCTGCTATTTTTCTTTTGAATGCCCTGTCTATACCAGGCTGAAACAGATAGACAAACAGTACAAAAGCCATTACTGAAGAACCTGCAATAATCTCATGAGGGAAGGTAATTATTCCGCTGAATTTTTCAGTAAAATATGTAATGATAAAAATTGGAATAAAAACAGTTGTACTTAATACAATGTACATCGTTGTTTTATGGATAGCAGTTCTGATATCCATAATATTATATGCAATTACCGAATAAAAAAGTGTAAAAGTAGAAACCAGAGATACGCTTGATGGGGCAAGTGCGTAAAATGTAAAATTATTGGCCAGAAGAGGCATGAAAATTGAACCAATGTAAGTCAGAGTTATAAATATTGATGTCGCAAGAAATACATACCTTATCTGCAGCCTGTATGTTTCAATCTTTGTTCTTATATAGTTTATTAAAAAAATTATCCAGCTGATGATAAAGTAGGAAAAGGAAGTCAGGGCATAAATCGGGTATAAATTTCCGGTTTCCCTCACCTGTTTCCAATCGACAAATTTTATACTTTTAATAGACAGATCAGTAGAAAAGATAAGAATAGAAATAATAACAGCCGGAAGAGATACCAGAATCGGAATATATAATGGAACTTTTTTCTGTCTTTCCGGGTATGTTAGAGAAAGATTTAAAACTGAGGAAGAAAAAAGAATACTAAATATCTGACTTAAACGGCTATATATGATCATATCCGGTGAATCATACATGTAATAGGTCATGAATATTGATGCCGGAATTCCCGCACCAATAAAATTATACATAAAAAAGAAATTCCATGCCTGGCTCTTAATCGTCCTGTTTTTATAAAACACGAAAAAAGCAGTGAATAGAACAAGTATTGTACTTATAAATGTTGCTATAAGATTCACTGTGTACATAGACTAACCTTCTTTATGGATTTCGAAATTTATTTAAAATTGATTTCTTCCCCTCCCGTGATGAGAGGGTTAGGGGAGGGCGGTTAATGAGTTCTGCGTAAATCATTAGTACTTTCACCCGGACCTGTTCTTCCCCGTCAAGCAGGAGAAATTTAACTTTGAAGAATCCCCGAAATCAGTAAAACTATTTATAATAAGTTCATGAATAAACTTAATTAATTATTATCTCGGGTATGATTACAAGTAAAAATTATTGACTGATGCTTAAATTATTATTAAAATTATAAAAGTTTCGATCCATTCCTTTTAAAATATCCGGGTATTGTGGTGTTACTATGAAAGGCTTTGCCTTAATAATTGTAGATATGCAGAAATATTATCTGGAGAGTGATTCAGTTTATTCCGGGTATTTTAATTTTTTATATCCCGGGTCTCTTTCATACATACGCGACCGTTCATATAATATTGCAATCCCTAATATTATAAAAATGAAGAAGTCTTTTAAAATTCTAAAACTGCCGGTTATTTACTTAAGATTATGCGGTCATGACCTGGAGAGGCGCGACCTTCACAGATTCTTTAAAAAATCTTATGAAGATGGTTTAGCCAGAGGTTTTGACGGTGTTTATCCTATTGATACAGATCCTGCAGCAGATATTATTGATGAATTGAAACCTGATTCTGATGATACTATAGTAAATAAAACTACATTCAGCCCATTTTCTTCATCTGACATCGACAGTGTCCTGAAATCTTTGAATATAACAACTCTTGTGTTCACAGGGCTTGCAACCAGTCAATGTGTTGAGACAACGGCAAGAGATGCATCAGACAGAGGTTATGAAGTTTTTCAAATACACGATGCTCAGGCGGATTACGATGAAGTTGTGCATGAAGCCTCTTTGTATTCCTCAAGAGGTGTATGCGGAGGCGCTATTTATGATACAGAATCATTTCTTGAATTGATTCTTGAATTTACTTAAAAATCCTTATACGTACTTTTCCATTTTCGATAGTTGCATAATTCTGATTTTTATAAATATCGTTCCCCGAAACAGATCCATTGCCGTATGTAAAATTTACATCTTCCATTTTACCTGTTGAAGGATTTACGAGCATCCCGGAGTTAACTATTACTGCATGTTTAATATTGTTTTTGTGAAGAATTCTTTCTATCGCGGAAAGAGAATTTTTATCAAATTCACCGTCAATAAAAGAGTGAGTAATTTTGAGAATTCTTCCCTTCGAATTTCCTACAGATTCTATAATTCTTTGAGTTTCGTTATGGCCTGATAAATTTGCTGCTACATACGAGCCGCTTTCGTTAAAAAAACCGGTTCTTATAAATCCTGCGCCGGCGATTATAATTACAGAAGCGGCAATTGCTGGAACTGCTTTAAGGAATAATCTCTTTTTTTCGCGTGACCTGCATATTGTAAGGGTACGTTCCGAGAAATCGGGAATTGCTATACATTCATTTTTGAGTGACGACAGAAGGGATATACATTTTAAGAGAGATTCATATTCTTTGCAGCATATTTTACATACTGTTATGTGTGCTAAACAATAGTCTTTCTGCTGCTCTGAGAGTTCATTGTCGATGAGATCAGATAATTCGTCAAAGTTCAGATGCTTAAGTGTCATATTAAACCTCTGGCATGTAATCGATTTTTTAAATATTCACGTCCTCTATGAATTCTTACCTTAACATTTGAAAGATTTATTCCCAGTATTTCTGAAATTTCGTTATATGATAAACCATCTATATCTCTAAGGGTAAGAATATCTTTGAAATCATCAGGGAGTTTTTCGATTTCTTCTTTAATTATCCTGATAGAATCCTCGTTTACTACTTTTTCCGCGGGATTTTCCCTGTAATCCTGAAGCTGGAGATCAACTTCATCCTCTCCCCTCATGACTTTTAGAGATACAGTGCTGTATCTGTTCATCTTTTTCCGGTAATTTTTGCAATGGTTTACCATAATACTGTAAAGCCATGTTGAAAATTTTGATTCCTGTCTAAATGATTGTAGAGCTTCCATAACAGTTATAAATATATCCTGTGTAATATCAAGTGCTTCGTCATAGTTGTTGAATTGATAATAAACATACTTGAATACCATATTCTGGTATTTTTTTACAATCAGAGAGAAGGCTTCTTTATCGCCCTCAATTACTCTGTTTATTATTTCAATATCATTTATAAGTGACATGATTGTCCTGTTATAGTTACAATAATTTAATTTAAGAAAACAATATTTTTATAAATTTTTTTTCTACTTTGAGAATTTCGTCTTTTTTCGTTAATTCAAAATCGGGATCGGATATTTTTTCACTCTCGAAGATAATTCCTCCCCCTCTTATAAGCCTTCGTGCCTTTTATTTTGAAGCAGCAGGACCGGTTAATGTTATAAGTTCAGCAATCCGGATCTTATCGCCATCAATGTTCCTGTATGTCATCATCGTCATCGTCATTCCTGCCGAGAAGATCGCTGATCTCGAAGTCTGGGCCGAGCTCTTTTACATAATGGTATTGAGCTATAATTGCAATCAGTTCTTCCCTTGCTTCAAGAGCTTCCGCTTCAGTATCAAACCCGATTACAATAGGTTCTTCCATTCCTGACAGGAATACTTCAAATCCCGGTTTACCATCCTCCGAAACAGTACTCCCTACGGCAGTTACTTTAGGAACAACTATTGCGATGCTTCCATAATCGACTATTGGCAACATTCTTTTCTCCAGTTACAGCGTTGTTATGCAGCTTCTCATATGGCGGTAATTCTGTTCTCCGCTACGCCCTGTACGGTTGAGATCGGAATTACTTAGATCTATGAACAACTACTTTGTAATCACCGTAAATAAAATGTATGAATGGTTGGATAATAAAAATGACCCGAAAAGAACATTCATTATTATGCGGTTTAATAAAGAATTACAAAAAATATTTAAAATCAATAAAGGATTCACTCTAAATAAATGCAATAAGAAAACAAAAATCCCCATAGGGGATTTTTTGTAGGAGCAAAAATCTTTCACTCCTACAAAGATCAATAAAAATCATTTCCAGCAGGATTCTCTCCTGATAATTTCGCAAATTCTTTGAGAAGCTCCTTCTGTCTTGAAGATAATTTCTTGGGAACCTGTATGTTTATTTTTACAAGCT
>DAONFJ010000024.1:34961-40339 GCA_035403545.1 Spirochaetota bacterium | reverse complement strand
TTGAAGCAGCAGAAAAAAGGGCTTATGCAGAAATTGCTTACCGGCGAGGTGAGAGTTAAGGTGTGAACTTGAAGTATGTGCCCTCATCCCCCGGCCCCTTCTCCCGGAGTACCGGGAGAAGGGGAGGTTGTGGAAGAAAAATTTTGTGTTAAATAACCCTCGCCCGGACTTGACCGGGAGAGGGTGCGCAAGCGACAGCAACGCGCGGGTGAGGGCACTTGGTATTTATAGTTTTTCGAAATGATTTGTTTAAATAAAAAATATTACCGGAGTATTGTATGCTTCAGTCAATTATTATAAAAAACTTTAAAAGTTACAAGGAAGTAGAGCTTCATTTGTCAGCACTTACAATGCTTATTGGTGCAAATGCATCAGGTAAGAGTAATGCTCTTGAAGCGATAAGATTTCTATCCTGGCTGGCGCAGGAGAAAAAAGTATCATCTCTTCAGTATGATATATCTGATACTGATAAAGTCATGAGGGGTAAAGTGAAAGATCTTCCCTATGACGGGATGAAGGAATTTTCGATAGGATGTAAAACAAAAAAGAGATGGAACAGGTTGCTGATTACTTTATCTGTAAAAACAAAAGATATAAAAATTACTGCTGAATCAATATCATCGACAGATGAAAACTTCCCATTATACAGAATAGCACGTATTGCTGACCCTCCCGGTGATTCCATAAGCGTTGAATATAATAATTTCGCACGCGGCGGAAAGAAGCCTCAGATTGTTTGCACAGATCAACTTGCTGTTTTTACTCAACTGAGCAGTGCTGCACGATTTGAATCCGGGCATAAGAAAGCACAGAAAGTTATTCCTGAAATTACAGGTGAATATCAGCAGTTGTTAACAGATATTCTTTTTCTTGAGCCCGTTCCTTCTCTTATGAGAGAAATGAATGACAAAGATGATGTAAATTTACGTGGTAATGGCAGAAATCTTTCAGCGGTACTTTATAATTTATGTGAAAATATTGAAAACAAAAAACAGATTCTGAGTTTTATTAAAAGCCTTCCTGAGCAGAATATCAGTGATATTAAGTTTGATGTTTTGAAGCAGAATGTAATTTTTTCGATTGTTGAAACTTTCGGTGGAAGCGAGAAATCATGGGATGCCAGTCTGATCTCTGACGGTACATTGAGAGTTCTTGCTATTGCAGCTGCCATGCTCTCGGCAAGAGAGAGTTCTCTCGTTGTAATTGAAGAGATCGATAATGGCATACACCCCAGCAGGGCTAAGCAATTGATGGAAAATATACAGCAGATAGCTGAAAAGAGAAATATCCGAGTACTTCTTACAACTCATAATCCTGCACTGCTCGATGCAATACCTGATGATGTGATTGGTGATGTAGTTTTCTGTTACAGAGATCCTGATGAAGGCGACAGTCGGCTGGTCCGTCTTAAAGATATGGAAAGATATCCTGAATTAATAATGCAGGACAGGCTCGGAAGTTTAATGACAAATGGTATAATAGACAAGTTTGTAAAAAGTAAGCAGAGCTATGAAGATATCCTGAATAAAACTGATAGATGGCTCTCCAGGGTAAAGGAGGGTAAATGACAATCAGCCTCATTGATACATCAGTTTTTTGCAATATATTAAGAGTTCCTTTTAAATCACAGGATAGTGATCGAATTATAAGTGAGGTCGGTAATAAAATCGAAAAGAAGGAAATACTATTACTTCCTTTCGCAACTGTTTTTGAGACAGGTAATCATATCGCCCAGAATGGAAGCGGTTCTCAAAAACGTGAATGTGCACTGAGATTTATCGAGGAAATAAAACTGGCCTTCAGGGGGGACACTCCATACAGACCAACCTCATTTCCTGAGATGAAAGAAGTTTTGTCATGGATAGATGAGTTTCCTGATTCAGCGATGCGTGGAACTGGTATGGCTGATCAATCTATTATCAAAGAATGGGAAAAGGCCTGTAAGCAATTTAAAGAACATAGAGTATATATATGGTCACTGGATGAACATCTTATGGGATATGATAAACCCGGAAATTTTATTTTTACCAATATATTATAATCATGTAAATAGAGTGTTATACTATGAATGAACTCCTGAAAAAAATAGACGATCTCCGCAATCAGATAAACAGCCTGCGTCCGCTTAGCAGAGAAACTGTATTATCTCTAAAGGAATATTACAAAATCGGTCTTACATGGTCAAGCAATGCCATGGAGGGAAACACCCTTACCGAATCCGAAACAAAGGTTGTTCTTGAAGACGGCCTTACTATCGGCGGTAAACCTCTCCGCGATCATCTTGAAGCCCAGGGACATGCAGAGGCTTTTGATCATATGCTTGGCCTCGTGAATAAAAGCAGTATATCAGAAGAAGATATTTTTGCTCTTCACCGTCTATTCTACAGAAAGATAGATGAAGATAATGCCGGAGTGTACCGTAAAAGCCAGGTGTTTATTTCAGGTTCGCGTCACCCTCTCCCTGTACCGGATAAAGTACCACAGCTTATGAATGATATGATTAAGAAAATAGCATCATACAGAAACAGTGAACATCCGGTAATTGCAGCAGCTAAAGCGCATCTCGACTTTGTGTTTATACACCCGTTTATCGACGGCAACGGCAGGGTGGCACGTCTGCTGATGAATTTAATTCTTTTGCAACACGGATATAATATTGCTTTGATTTCACCGGTAATAAGGGCAGAGTATATATCATCTATTGAAGCAGCTCATGAAAACAGCGAGTCATTTATAAATCTTATATGCAGGTCTGTTTATGAAACTGAGAAGGATTATTTAAGGATGTTTAATGTATGAAAAGCCCTCACCCCCCGGCCCCCTCTCCCGGGGTACCGGGCGAGGGGGAGTCTGATGCAGAGAATGTTTTGTAATACTAACCCTCTCCCGACCAAAGGTCGGGAGAGGCCGCTCGTTGACATCCTTGTCATCGCGGCACTAAGGCATCCATGCCTGTCGGGTACGCGAGCGGCAGCAACGCGCGGGTGAGGGCATTAATACTAAATGAGGAATATATGAACAGATTTGCAAAACTCGATGCTTTAAAAAAGGTAACTCATGAAAGAAACTCCTTCATTTAAAGAAGACCATATATCACAGATTCCTGCGTTACAGTTGCTTATAAATCTTGGATATGAGTATCTTACACCTGCGGAAGCGCTTGATGCGCGGGGCGGGAGAGCGTCAAATGTAATCCTTCATAAAATACTTGATAAAAAGCTCCGTGAAATAAATAAAATTAAGTTCAGAGATGAAGTGTACGAATTTTCAAACAGCAATATAAACGCTGCGGTTGATGCAATAAAAAATGTGCACTTTGACGGCCTTGTGCGCACCAATGAAATTATATATGACATGCTTACACTTGGTAAAAGTTTTGAGGAGACTATACAGGGAAACACAAAAAGCTATACCTTAAACTATATCGACTGGAAAAATATTGAAAATAACACATTCCATGTAGCAGAAGAATTTGAAGTGGAAAGAACTAATCAGAAAGCTACATGCCGGCCTGATATAATACTCTTTGTAAACGGGATACCTTTTATGGTGATTGAATGTAAAAGGCCCGATCTTGATGATTCTATACACCATGCAATAGAACAGCATATAAGAAACCAGAATTCAGATCATATACCGGGGCTTTTTATCTATTCGCAGATTCTTATGGCAGTCAACAAGAATGAAGCAAAGTATTCAACAGTAGATTCAAGGGAGAAGTATTGGTCTGTATGGAATGAAAAGGTTTTCTCCGAAGATGAAGTCTTAAAGACTGTAAACACTCCTTTAAGAGATGATGTTAAAAGCAGATTGTTTGGTGACAGATATAAATATGTTAAGGATTACTTCAGTGAAATAGAGAAAGATGGGCGTCTTGTTACCGAACAGGACAGGTCAATCTATTCAATATGCAAAAAGGACAGGCTGATTGAATTATCATATCAGTTTATTGTTTACGATAAGGGTCAGAAAAAGATTGCCCGCTATCAGCAGTATTATTCTATCAAAAGGACTCTCGATAGAGTTAAGACATTTGAAAAAGCAAAGAAGAGAAATGGCGGTGTAATATGGCATACACAGGGGAGCGGTAAGTCGCTTACTATGGTAATGCTTGCCAAAGCTCTTGTCCTTGATGATGAGATTAAAAATCCGCGTGTAGTACTTGTAACTGACAGGGTAAACCTCGACGACCAGATATGGGATACATTCCGCCACTGCGGGCTTGAACCGGAAAAGGCTAGTACCGGGGCTAATCTGCTTGAGCTTCTTGAGAAAAATAAGACTTCAGTTATAACTTCTGTTATAGATAAATTTGAAACCGCACTTAATAAAAAGAAAGATGACATCGCATCTGACAACGTATTTGTACTGGTGGATGAGAGCCACAGAAGCCAGTATGGCAAAAACAATGTAATGATGCAGCGTATACTTCCTGATGCATGTTATATAGGTTTTACAGGTACACCGCTTTTTAAGAAAGACAAACATACAACAGATAAATTCGGTGGATTCATTGATAAATATACTATAGATCAGGCAGTTAAAGATAAAGCTGTTTTATCTCTTTTATACGAAGGACGTCACGTAATTCAGGATGTTAACCAGAAACCAATTGATACTTGGTTTGAACGTGTGTGCGAACCATTAAGTGAATACGAAACGGCCGATTTAAAAAAGAAATACAGCAGAGTTGAAAATCTGAACAAAACTGATCAGACAATTTATATGATTGCTTATGACATAAGTGAACATTACAGCGGGGCATGGAAAAGGACAGGTCTTAAAGGAATGATTGCCACTTCATCCAAAATGGCAGCACTCAAATTCAAGAAATTTATGGATGAAATGGGGAAGGTTTCAACCGAAGTTGTTATCTCGGCGCCGGATAAACGTGAGGGGTATTCTGAAGTAGATGAGGAACCTGAAGGTGATGTCCAGAAGTTCTGGAAAAAAATGATGGAGCGGTTCGGCAGTGAAGAGAGATATAACAGGGAGATTATAAGTGCATTTGGAACTGATGCTGATCCTGATCTTCTTATAGTTGTTGATAAACTTCTTACCGGATTTGATGAACCGAGAAATACAGTCTTATATATCGCAAAGCCGTTAACCAGTCACAATCTGCTTCAGGCGATAGCGAGAGTTAACAGGCTTTATGAAGGAAAAGATTTTGGTTACATAATTGATTATCAGGGTATCCTTGGTGAGCTTGACAGCGCCCTGAACAGTTATAGTGCACTTGAAGAATTTGAAGAAGAGGACCTGTGTGGTACTCTTGTCAATGTAAAAGAAGAGGTTGATAAACTTCCGCAGAGATATTCTGAACTGGTTGATATATTCAAAAGTATAAAAAATAAAAAAGATGAAGAGGAGTATGA
>DAONFJ010000024.1:31465-34861 GCA_035403545.1 Spirochaetota bacterium | reverse complement strand
ATAAAAAACATGATAGTAGATTGGCATTATAAACAGGATATTCAGAATAGAATGATAAACGAAATAGAAGATTATCTGGCAGATCATCCGGATCTTAACCTTGATTATGACCGGATAGATATGATAATCGAAACTGTTATGAATGTTGCTAAACGCAGGTATGCTGAATGACTCAGTATGAGATTCAATATAGTGATGAAAAAATAACATATATAGTTGAAAGAAGCAAAAGAAAAACACTTGAACTTAGTGTTTTGCCGGATATGTCAGTTATTGTCATTGCACCGCTTGAATCTTCACTTGATGATATCGACAGGATTGTCAGGAAAAGAGCTCATTGGATTCTGAAGCAGCGTGATTATTTTAAGCAGTTTGTTCCTAAAGAACCTCCGAGACAATATGTAAGCGGGGAAACTCACAGATATCTTGGACGCCAGTATCGATTGAAGGTTATTGAATCAAAAGAAAAAGGTGTTAAACTTCAGGGCAAAGTTATTTTCATCACCTCTGACATGGGGAATGACCCGGTCTTAAATAAAAAGTTATTATACAAATGGTATAAAGAACATGCTGAATTAAAGTATGATGAGCTCATTGATCAATGCTTAATCAAACTGAAAAAATATGGTATTGAAAAGCCTGAAGTTACTATCAGAAAGATGACATCCCGTTGGGGAAGCTGTGATTCTTATAAGAAAAAGATAATATTGAATACCGGACTTATCAAGGCACCATCTCATTGTATAGAGTATGTTATTATGCATGAACTTTGCCATTTGAAGTATGCTGATCATGATAACCGGTTCTATAAATTTCTTACTCTTGTTATGCCGGACTGGAAGGGCAGGAAGGATAGATTAGAGAAAGCTTTTTTGTAGCACTCAAAGCAATTCAGAAAATCTGAAAGTTGAGAGTGATGTGTTAACGTATTTCATTCAGCCCGGCTCAGGAATGTGTAGATATAGATTCGTTGAGTGTTATGCAGCAAGGCTCACTTCATTGAGCGGATTGTACTTGGTATAAATATGGAGAAACCCGAAATTTTATGAAAACACGTAAATCTAATATAGAACTTTTGCGGATTATTTGTATGGCTGTCATAGTTTTAAATCACTATGTATCAAGAAGAGGCATTGTTGAGACTTTCGATGTTTTTAATTTCAATAATAACATTGCACACTTCTTCAGGTCAACCGGTTATCCGGGCCTGGTAGCATTTGTACTTATAAGCGGCTATTTTATGGCGGGAGAAGGCAAATTTAAAACCAGAAGAATAGTCTCATTGTTAGTACAGGTAGTAGCTTTCACGCTTATCTGCCTGCTTATCGGCTTGTTTGTATTACGTATCCCGTGCAATGGTGATATGGTTATAAAATCATTAATACCGTACCTGTACGGCTATGATGCATACTGGTTTGTGGGGCCGTATTTAGGGATGTGTTTACTGGCGCCTTTTATGGATCTGCTTATGGATACGTGCAATATCAGGCAGCATAAACTGTTTCTGCTGTTATCTATAATACTTGTTTTTGGTATTTCTACAAACAGGTCTTTTTCCATGTCCAATGAAAGGAATGGTGTTCTGACTTTTGTAATCCTTTATACAATTGCAGGCTATATTAAAAAGTATCATCTGGAAGATACAATAACTAAGTCAAAACTTTTGATTATAATGATGAGTTTCTGGGTACTTTCATATTCGACCTATCCTTTAGGGCATTTGCTGAAGATTGAACTGTTTAATAACATGGTTTTAGATATGAATAATATTTTTTCCCTGGTAATCGGAGTAAGCTTCTTTATGTTATTTTTAAAAATTTCAATAAACACAAACCGGGTTATAAACTATATTGCCGGTACAACATTCGGGATATATCTGTTCCATGAAAATTTTATATTAAGGGAATGGATCTGGGGTGTTGCCGTGAACAGGGAGGCATATTATAATTCACCCTTATTTGTATTGCACTGTTTTCTGACAGTATCGGCTTTATTTGTTATAGGGATGTGTTTTGATATAATCATCAGTTATATAATTAAACCTGTTCTCAATTCGGCGAAAGTTAATAATTTATGTGCCGGAATCGATGAAAGAATTAATAGCTCATTCCTGACTGCCGGGGAAGGTGAACATAAAGTATAGCCTCATAAAGCAGAGTAATAGAACGCGCATGCTTCCGCGGCAGGCGTGTGCTTTAAGTGAATGCAGTTGTTTAACAAATCGCATATTAAACAACAACACTTATTGAAATAAACCGAAGTGATCCGGTCCGGTTACATCAGGTACTTTCTTTTTAAATCATACAGCAGTTCATTCAGCTTTTCATGTGTTTCTTTACCGATTACATTCTCTTCATGTTCTTTGAATGCTTTGATTATATTCTCCTGCTTTGAAGGGGGAATTTTAATATCGGCTATCGGTAAAAGAACAGAATTCTCATTCATAATGTTGTGTCTCAGTAAAGCAGTATAACCGCGGGCTGATTTAATAAATTTATCCTTCTTTATCGGACTAACTGATATTGAATCCTCCATCTGTAAGAGATATTCTCTTCCCTTGTCGTGTTCATACAGCATCATTCCTATCGGCCCGTTCTGGTTATGGACACCGGATTCTGCCATTGCAGGGTATAAAATACATTCCTCTTTACAGTGGTGGTATCTGTCGACGAAAATCTTAAAAAACTCAATAGGTGCTTTTATATCTTCAACCGGAATATCTTTCCCGGATTCCAGACGGTTCGATATTACATCAAGAACTTTCAGGGAATCGAGAATCGACTCATGTTCATGTATCAGCTCAGTGCTTGCATATTCCATATTATCCTCCATGTTTAAAACTTAAACATAATTATTAGTAATTTCAGGTTCAGCATTGATACAAAAATATCTGAAGTAAAGTTTGAAGAGCTCATAATTTTATTTATCATTGTAAAACCGGGCGGAGCCGAAATTAATAGTATGGTAACAGAATATAGGGTTAGAAAGGTGCATGCTCCGGACCCTGGCTGGTGAACCTGTTGAAGTAAGCCGCTCAATGGGCAGTGCAGTTATGCTTAAGCCTTTGATACTCAATATTTAAATAGTATTTATTTTCAGTAAATTCCCTTTTTTTTGAAAAGCCAAATAATACAAATATTATAAAATTATACTTAAATATTTGTATCTTACTTTTAATGAATAAATACTTCACTTCGCGATTAGAGCAAGAGGAAGCTGGTCATGTCTGAGCAAAAAATGATTTTTATTATCACGGATGATGTAAAAATTGTACGCCGTCTTAAATTACAGATTAAAAATCTTGGTTTTAAAATTGCCGGATTGGCAAAGAGCGTAGAAGAGGCCGTTGAAAAGATCGGTGAACCGGTGCCTGACATTATCATTTTAGATATGGAT
>DAONFJ010000024.1:0-31365 GCA_035403545.1 Spirochaetota bacterium | reverse complement strand
GCAGAAGCGGCAGCTATTATGAAGGGTGACCGTAAAGTAATTGATGAGGGCAGGGTGCAGATCCTTGATGAAATGATAACTGTACCTTCAGGTGAAGTCAGGACATTTCTCTCGACAAAAGGGCCGATATTTGAAACCAATGGAGAAAAAAAAGGCATCTTCGGCGTTGCGCATGATATCACTCAGCGTAAGCAGATGGAAGAAACTCTGAAAAAAAATGCACGGGATATTCACACGCTGGTTGAAAATGCTTCAGATATGATCATACGCTACAGTAAAGACTTTCGTTATATGTATTGTAATAAGGCTGTTGAACATGAATTCGGAATACCCGTTTGTGATTATATAGGGAGAACATCACTGCAGCTGGGCAAATATGAAGAATTCGGAAAATCTAATGAAGAATCACTGAAAGAGGTTCTTAAAAACGGTAAAGAGATGACTGTTGAACAGAGAATTGTTTTTCCATCCGGTGAAAAATGGTTCCAGAAGCGGATAGTTCCCGAGCGTAATGAAAATGGTGAAATCGAATCTTTTCTGGCTATAAGCCGTGATATAACAGAATACAAAAAAGCGACAGATGAAATAAAACAATATCAGAATCACCTGGAAGAACTTGTACATAACCGGACAATAGAATTATTTGAAAGTGAAAAACGGTACAGGGAAATACTGAATTCAATCGCAGATTATATTTACATGATTAAAATTGATAAAGATAAAATCATATCAGCTGTTTATACAGACAGATGTTATGCGGTTACAGGTTATCAGCCTTACGAATTTTATGAAAATCATTCCCTGTGGTTAAACATTGTCTTTGAAGAAGACCGCAGGATGTTTAAACATTTTATAAAGAATATTTTAACCGGGCAGGAACATTCGGAAAAAAATATCGAACACCGTATTATTACTAAGAATGGGTCACTCCGGTGGGTAAGAAATACGGTTGTTATTAATAAAAATTCCGATGGAGAGATGACAGGGTATGATGGTGTTATTATCGATATAACTGATTTAAAAAACGCTGAAGATGAAATCAGGCAGCTTAATCTTAACATAATTAATCTTCAGGAAGAGGAGCGGCAGAGAGTTTCGGCAAATCTTCATGACAGCGTAGGGCAGACCATACTTGCGGCTAAAATAAACATTGATACATATAAGCAGGATCCGGTTTTCTTTGCTGATCAGCTGGATGTGGGCCTGTCATTTATAATACAGGCAAGCAGGGAGCTAAAGGAGATTTATACGAACCTTTATCCGTTAGTACTTAATGATCTCGGTTTTGAAATGGCCGTCAGATGGCTTGTGGGCAATACTCTGGAGAAAATGAATGTCAAAGCGGATATAAATTCAAATATTACAAACCGTCTCCCGCACAATATAGAAGTCGCGTTATTCCGGATTCTGCAGGAAATAGTTTCGAATATAATAAAGCATGCGTCTGCGTCTAAAGTTTATTTAAGTTTAACCTGTAACGGAAATCAGTTTGAATTAGTTGTAAAAGATAACGGAATCGGGTTTAATCCCGGCGATAAAAAAGAAAAGATTTCCGGTTACGGATTGTCTAATATCAAATACCGGGTTGCCGGTTTTAACGGGAAATTATCAATCGGGCCTAATTATCCCCATGGAACAATTATCAGGATTACAATAGATTTATCTTCAAGTGTGAACTGAGGAAGTTCACTGTTCTGGTTTATGCCTGTTCTTTCTGCATCCTCAACACTCCATGCTGCTTCCATTGCTTTTCTAAAACAAAGTGCTGTAATTATGTAATCAGAAAAAATCTATGGTGGTATTGTAATAAGATTTATTACGGTTTTTTGTATAGAGACATAATAATTATGGCTGAAATATACAATTTAGGTTAATTTGGAATCATTTTTTATATGCAAACTAAGCAAATAAACTTTAGGGAATTAAAAACAACCCTTAAATACATAAAAACTAAGCCTTTCGGGTTATATACGGTCTGCCGTTTTTATGCTTAATTAGAAGAAGGAGCCTCAATTTGAAAGCCGGTTAGTTTTTAAGAGCTTTTAAATATCTATAATTGAAGTATAAAAAATATTACATCCGGTCAAAGGTAAATTATGCCAGCAATAAGTCAACAAAATAAACAGGCAGTTAAAGTAAAAGATACTATCAGCAGGCAGTATGTGACTTTTTCTATTAAGGACGAACTTTACGGCATTGATGTAAGGCGGGCACAGGAGGTGATGAACCTTCCTTCTATAACCAAAGTTCCAAATACTATGGCGTTTATGAAAGGGGTCATTGACCTGAGGGGGAAAATTATCCCGCTGATTGATATGAGGATTAAATTCAAAATCGAAGAGAAAGCATACGACCAGAATACTGTTATAATAATAATTGATGTAAAGAAAGTCATCTGCGGCATAATCGTTGATTCGGTATCTGATGTTGTCAGCATGTCGCTTGATGATGTTCAGCATACTCCGCACTTCGCTTCTGAAATTGAAAAAGATACAGTCTACGGCATCGGCAAAATCGGAGATAACCTTGTGATTGTTCTTGATGTAGACAGGCTTCTCAGTGACGAAGAGCTGCTGCTCATAAGGGAGAAATGAGGCCGGCCGATGGCATTTACTTATTTTTTCAGGGATATGCAGACACTGGAGATGATCCGCGATTACGCGCTTCCCACACTCCGCACTAAAAGGCATATAAAGGTATGGGATGCCGGATGTGCCATGGGGCCTGAACCATATTCTCTGGCGATTATACTGCGCGAGAATATGGGAAACATGATTTTCAGGAACGTAAAAATTTTTGCCACGGACATCGACGGCAGTAATCTCTTTCAGAAAATTATTGAAAACGGCGAGTACCCTCATGATCAGCTCAGCAGAATTCCCAGGGATATCTTTTATAAATATTTCTCAAAGGTTGGTAATTCGGAGAATTGTAAAATCTCTGATGAAATAATAAAATCCATAAAGTACTCAAAACACGATCTTCTCTCCCTCAAGCCTGTGGCTAATGACTTCGGGCTTATTATGTGCAAGAATGTTCTCCTTCACTTTAAGTATGAAGAGCGAGTGGAGGTAATCAGAATGTTTTATGATACTCTCATTGACGGCGGGTATTTTGTGTCGGAACAGACTCAGAAGATGCCCGTTGAACTCGAAAAGTATTTTGAGCAGGTGGTTCCGAATGCCCAGATTTACAGAAAGGTAGCCCCTGTAACAGTTTCGGCAGGCTCAGTGCACCGCCCGGCCCCCGCACCCCCGGAGGGGCAAAGATAAGGTGAACGGTGAATATATTATGAAGATTTATAATCTTACAGAAAAGAGTACAGTATATACTTCAAATGTATACCTGGTAACAGGTACATGGAATGCGATGGAAGATGTAAATACGCTGGTTGATGCCGGACGGGATCTTGCAGTTCTTGAAATGATATTTGAAATTCCAACCGGTGTAGGGAAGAAGCAGGTGGAGAAAGTTGTACTTACGCACAACCACTATGACCATACTTCGATGCTCAGGAATGTTAAGGCTGTTTTTAATCCCCGTGTATACGCATATTCAAAATCACTTGATGGTGTGGACAGGCTGCTTAAAGACGGGGAAACCATAAAACTCGGAGACAGAAGTTTTGAAGTGCTTCATACACCCGGGCACAGCAGTGATTCAATCTGCCTTTTCTGTCCGGAGGATGGAGTACTCTTCTCCGGAGATACACCGGTAATAATACGGTCTGCAAACAGTACCTATGAAGAAGAGTTCATAAAAGCGATGGAGAGGTTATGCAGGCGCGATGTGAAGTCCATATACTTCGGCCATGGAGATCCGATGTTTGAAGGCTGTAACGCGGCGCTGAGGAAGTCGCTTGATAATATAAGGTCAGGGATGGGGCTTAGTGTGGGACAGTATCGCTGACCTCACCCCCCGGCCCCCTCTCCTCAAGGAGAGGGGGTAGATGAATGTACGGGGAATGCAGTATTAAAAAAAGGATGCAGGCTTTGCCCCTCCGGGGGCGATGCACTGAGCTTGTCGAAGTGTGCGGGGGATTCGCGGGAGATGAAGAGGTTTGCTGAACAATGGAACTAACTGGTATTTATATAATAGTTCATGGAGGAACAGGTGCTTAAGAATATGAAACTCGGGATTAAGGTTCTATATGGATTTCTGGTTGTATCGGCAACTTGTATTGCCCTGGGAGCCGCAGCGGCGGAAAAGATAAGAAAGATTGATGATATCAGTGTAAATTGAGAAGGCTGGCCTCCGGATGGCGGCCTGTTGAATAATGGAATTAACAAAAAATTAAGTAATAAAACAGTTTATGGAGGATAAAATGTTTAAGAATATGAAACTGGGAATGAAAGTCCTGACGGGATTTATTGTTTTAACATTAATTGCCGGTGCTATAGGGATTGTCGGTGTGATAAATCTCAAGAAGATTGTTGCAGGTGATACATTTCTCTTCGAAAAGGTAACTAAGCGGATTTATTATATCGGAGGAATTACAACCGATTTTAATCAGATACGTGTTAATATTGTAAATGCCGCAAGATCTAACGATCAGAAGCAAATTTCAATCTACAAAAATAATATAGAAAAATTAGATAAAAACATCAAAGAGAAAATTGAGCTGTATGGGAAAACCTATGATAGTAACGGGGCTGGTGATGATGCAGCCCGGAAAGTTGCGGCAGGTTTCGTCGATAAATATTCACAGTATATGGATTTGACAAAAAAAATTTTTGAGCTCGCAATATCAGGAAAAAATGGAGAAGCTTTAGTATTAATAAATGGAGAAATGCCGGCTATCGGGCTGGCGTTGAATACCCAGGGCTCGGAAATCACTGAATTTAATGCGCAGGCAGCGAGAGATACAAATGTTAACAATAGCAATCTGTCAGATTATGCAATGACTATTATGTATAGTTTTATTGCTATTGCCGTCATCTTTGCGTCATTCCTTACTTTTATCATAATGAAAAATATTGCCGGTATAATAAATGGTATGATGAAAGAAGTTACCTCGATTACCCAGGCAACTCTGGACGGAAAGCTTGACGCGCGTGCTAATACACTGGAAATTAATTTTGAATTCAGGGCGATAGGTGAAGGGATAAATAACATACTCGACGCAGTAATCGGGCCGCTGAATATAGTCGCGGAATATTTCGACAGGATCTCAAAAGGCGATATACCGGGGAAAATTACAGATGCATATAATGGCGATTTTAACGAGATAAAGAATAACATCAATGCCTGCATTGACGGGCTCGGGGGCCTGGTTGAGTCAAACAACATACTCCAGAAAATGGCACTGAATGACTATACAGAAAAAGTTAAAGGAACTTATGAGGGAATTTTCGCCGATGTCGGGATGGCGGTAAATCTTGTAATAGAACGTGTTTCTCATGTTCAGAGACTGGTAGTGAGTATTGCTATGGGGGATTTCAGTGAACTTGAAGGTGTGAAAAGGGCTGGTAAACGATGTGAAAAGGATCAACTAACTCCCAGTATCATTAACATGCTTGAAACACTAAACATCCTTGTTATAGATATGAAGGCCCTTACTCAGGCAGCAATGGACGGGAAACTGGATATCCGCGCCGATGCGAAAAAACATCAGGGGTCATTTGTTGAAATTGTTACGGGCGTTAACAATACGCTGGATGCGCTCATCGGGCCGCTGAATATAGCTGCAGAGTATGTTGACAGAATATCCAAAGGTGACAATCCGCCGAAAATTACAGATACCTACAATGGTGATTTTAAAGAAATCATAAATAATCTCAATGCGCTTATTGATGCAATGGATAACGTCACTGCTGTTGCACAGGAGATTGCAACCGGAAATCTGATGATTACAGTTAACGAGAGATCTTCCCAGGATAAACTGATGCAGGCGCTTAAAAAGATGGTGGAGGACCTTACTACTATTGCTATTGATGTTCAATCTGCTTCAAATCAGGTCGCTATGGGGAGCAACGAAATGAGTTCCGCGGCAGAAGAAATGGCCCAGAGTGCCAATGAACAGTCTGCCAGTGTAGAACAGGTTTCAAGTTCTATGGAGGAGATGAACAGTTCTGTTATACAGAATGCAGATAACGCCAGGCAGACTGCTACTATTTCAGTAAAAGCATCCAAAGACGCACAGGAAGGAGGAGTTGCAGTTGCTGAAACTGTTAAAGCTATGAAGAGTATCGCAGAAAAAATTGCTGTTATTGAAGATATCGCCGCACAGACAAATATGCTCGCGCTTAATGCCGCTATTGAAGCTGCCCGTGCCGGAGATCATGGTAAAGGATTTGCAGTTGTTGCCGGTGAAGTAAGAAATCTTGCGGAAAGAAGCGGTAACGCGGCTAAAGAGATCAATAATCTTTCTGTAAATTCTGTTGAAGTCGCTGAGAGAGCCGGACGGCTCATTGAAGAAATTGTTCCCCAGATACAGAAAACAGCTGAACTCGTTCAGGAGATAAACGCTTCAAGTTCAGAACAGGCAAATGGAATCACCCAGGTTACCCAGGCGATCGAACAGCTGGACAAGGGAATACAGCAGAATGCCGCAGCGACTGAGGAGATGGCATCAACAACCGAAGAACTTCTCAGCCAGGCGGAACAGCTCAAAGCAACATCAACCTTCTTTAAAGTAAACAGCAACGGTAACGGAAATGGTTCATTTATAAAAACAAATGAGAATAGAACCAGAGCGGCACATTTTACAACACATAAAGATAACGGAAAAAATTCACCGAAGCTTAATATGCATGCTGCCGATCAGAGAGGGGCGAATAAAAATTCAGGTAACGCAGATTCTGCGAATCTGACTCAGGGCGGGGTAACTTTAGACATGTCTGCCGATGAAGGGTTTGAAAGGTACTAGATCCGGTAAAATTCCGGCAACCGGCACTTGCCGGCCCCGAACCCCGGAGGGGGCAAGGAAGGGAAAAGATGAAATTCGGGATTTGGAATTGCAATCTCTGAAAAGAATTAAAAGTCCCCCTCCGGGGGGTTGGGGGGCCGGAGGGTTCATTAAAGGAAACGGTTCACCGGCTGAGCGGAGCCGCATTGAAATCTTAATTAAGGAGGTGAATAATTGCTGCCTGATAAAATAGACATAAGCGGGGAAACATTTTTCCCGGGACCGGTTATCATGAACATGAGCGATAATGAATTCTCTCTGTTCAGTACCCTGATCTTTACCCGGCTGGGAATAAAAATGCCTCAAACAAAAAAACTTATGCTTATTTCAAGGCTGACAAAACGTCTTAGAGCTCTTGGATACAGAACATACAAAGAGTATTATGATTATCTCTGCAGTGCTAAGGGAGAATCTGAAGAGTTCAATAAAATGATTGATGCTGTAACTACAAATAAAACTGACTTCTTCCGCGAGCCGGATCACTTTGATATTCTTGTTAAGAGGGTATTGCCTGATCTTACGGACCCGGAAAAATTTACTGAGAGAAAAGTGATTAATATATGGAGTGCCGGATGTTCAACAGGTGAGGAGGCTTATACTCTTACAATGGTAATGTCGGAATACTTTTCCGGCGTGAAGAGCAGATTCAGCGTACTCGCCACGGACATATCTCCAAAAGTTTTACAGGCCGGGAAAGACGCAATTTACACCGGGAGTGCAATAGAACCGATCCCGGTCTATATGCGGCAGAAATATCTTATGCGGGGTACCGGAGATAAAAGCGGCCTTTTTAAAATAATTCCTGCTTTGAGGGAAAGGGTAACTTTTAAACAGCTGAATTTTATGGACAGGCAGTTCAATGCCGGTAAGGACATGGATATAATTTTCTGCCGCAACGTTATTATTTATTTTGATAAAGAAACACAGAAAGAATTGTTTAAAAAATTTTATCAGCACCTGGTTCCGGGAGGATATCTTTTTATAGGGAGTTCGGAGACTCTATACGGAGTTAATAGTGATTTCATTCCTGCAGGGCCCACAGTATACCGAAAGCCGAAGGAGTGACATTTTGAATAGCCCCCACACCCCCGGAGGAAGGCCCCCCAAACCCCCCGGAGGGGGGCTTAAAGAAACAGGGGTGGTGCCGGGCGGGAGAGAAAGTCTTAATCCTTGCCGGCGACCGGGATGCGGGGGCTGGAGTGGGAAGTGTGTGTTGGTATACGATATCTTAATTTGGTAACATTTGCTTTAACAGGGTGAATTTGATGAAGAAAAAAATAAAAGTTCTTGTCGTTGATGATTCAGCCGTAGTCCGTCAGGTGATGAGAGATATCCTTGAATCTGATCCGGCAATCGAAGTAATTGATACGGCAGGAGATCCCTTTATCGCGGCCGAAAAAATCAGTAAAGAAATTCCGGATGTTATTACGCTGGATGTCGAAATGCCCCGCATGGACGGTATCACTTTTCTTCAGAAAATCATGTCGCAACATCCTATACCGGTTGTTATGTGTTCAAGCCTTACGGCAGAGGGAGCTGAAACAACACTCCGTGCGCTTGAATACGGGGCTGTTGATATTATTACTAAACCTAAAATTGGTATCCACCAGTTTATTGAGGAATCGAAAATACGGATATGCGACTCGGTTAAAGCAGCGGCACAGGCAAAAATTGTGAGTTTATCGATGAAAAAAAGAATGAAGCCTTCTGCTAAACTGACTGCCGATGCCATAATGCCGCGTCCGGCGGGGAATGCAATGTTACGTACAACAGAAAAAATTGTAGCAGTTGGAGCTTCAACCGGCGGTACAGAAGCCCTGAGAATATTTCTGGAAGCAATTCCAGAGGATAGTCCGGGGATTGTAATCGTTCAGCATATGCCGGAGAATTTTACAAAAGCATTCGCGACGCGCCTTGACGGATTATGCAGTATTGAAGTCAAAGAAGCGGAAGATAATGATACTATCCACCGCGGGAGAGCTTTAATCGCGCCTGGGAATAAACATATGCTTGTTAAGCGGAGCGGTGCAAGATACTATGTTGAAATAAAAGAAGGGCCTCTCGTCTCAAGACACCGTCCGTCAGTTGATGTGCTTTTCAGATCAGCAGCACAGTTCGCCGGAGTCAATACTGTCGGGGTAATCATGACCGGTATGGGGGATGACGGCGCTCAGGGTATGCGGGAGATGAAAGAGGCCGGTGCATATAATATAGCCCAGGATGAAAAATCCTGCGTGGTTTTTGGAATGCCGAATGAAGCCATAAAACTGGGAGTAGTTGATGAAGTACTTCCTTTGGGTTCTATCGCGGAAGCTGTGCTCAGGGAATGTGCAGGTTAGTGTATAGCGGCGCGCATTCCATGAGGCCCCAACCCCCCGGAGGGGGGCTTAAATGCAAAAAGTCCAATGAATTCTGATTTATTAAAGGAATTCAAAGTCCCCCTCCGGGGGGTTGGGGCACAGGGTAGTTGAAGTTGCTGCAGTGGTTTAACCTGGACACGGGAGTTTAGCGGAGAAGAGCCGTAGTGCAGTTCAGTGGAAGCTGAAGTAAATGGAGGAAGAAATAAATGGAAGAGATGATTAGAACTGATGAAGAGTATGCCTCATCGATTGATTCTGAAAGCAGGGAGAGCATATCTGCCGGGGGCAGCATGTCTCTCTACCTGACTTTTTTACTGGGAAATGATCTGTTCGGAATTCATGTCAACGAAGTAAGAGAGGTAATTGAATATAAACAGATTTTTAAAATACCAAGAGTCCCCGATTATGTTAAGGGTGTAATTAATCTCAGGGGTGAAGTTGTACCGGTCATTGACCTCCATTCCAGGTTTTATAATGCGTTAAGCAGTGTTACTTCTACAACATCAATTGTTGTTGTAGAAGTGGATGATGACGGCCATACAATTCCGATTGGTATTATTATTGATTCAGTGAAAGCCGTAACCGAACTTTATGAGAATAATATTGAAGCAGTACCTGAAATCGGCAGTAAAATCAGAACTGATTTTATGGAAGGCATTGGAAAAATTGAAAATCAGTTTGTTATACTTCTCAAAGTACAGAATATATTAAACATCGAAGAACTGTCAAATATTTCTGAAAACATAGATTGATGAGGGAAGGGATAAAATGGCAAAAAAAATAATGGTTGTAGATGACTCAAATGCTATAAGGCAGTCTCTGGTTTTTACTTTAAAGGGTGCAGGTTACGAGGTGGTGGAGGCTTCTAACGGCTTTGATGCACTGCGTTTAATGAAAGAACATTCCATCGGACTTTTTATATCTGATATAAACATGCCGGAAATGGACGGGATTACCCTTCTTAAAAAGATAAAGGAAGATAAGGATAACAAACATACTCCGGTTATAATGCTTACAACTGAAGCAGGGGGAGACATGATAACAGAGGGTAAAGAGGCTGGAGCCAGGGCCTGGGTAATAAAACCATTTAACGCGGATCAGCTTATTGGCGCAGTAAAAAAATTTTTTACAGTATAAACCGGCATGCCGGGGGAGTGAAACTATGAAGCTTAATATAACCAGAAAAAGAACAGATAATGATGTGTTGAGTTTGAAATTTTCCGGAGAGATGACCGTGTATTCCGCTGCCAAAGTTAAAGATATTCTCATTAAAGAACTGAAATCCTGTTCGGGAATTATTATGGATCTGGCCGAAGTTGATGAAGCGGATACGGCGGGATTTCAGCTTCTTCTTTTTCTTAAACGGGAAGCAGGTATAATGGGGAAGAGTTTCAGTATAACCGGGTTGAGCGGAAGATTCAAATCAATCCTCACTCTTTATAGAGAAACGATATAACATGGAGGGGCGGTATGAGCGATATTAACAGCGAACAGACTGTAAAAAATATATATTTCACTGAAAGCAGAGAACTTCTTGATTCAATGGAAATATCACTTCTTTCTCTGGAAAAAGACAACAGGGATGAAGAGTCGATAAATGCAATTTTCAGGACTGCTCACACAATTAAGGGAAATTCCGGGATGTTCGGCTTCGGGAGGATCGGGGATTTTACGCATGTTCTTGAAAATATTCTTGTCTGCGTAAGAAACGGAACTATTGAAATAAATTCTGAAATGATAGAGCTTCTTCTTGAATGCCATGATTTTATACAGATACTTCTTAACCACTATGAAAGCGAAAACGGGCTTCCGCTCGATCAGGAATCTGAAAATTTATTTAAAGAACTTATAACAAGGCTTAACACATTTCTCCCGGTCTCTGATTCAAAAGCAGAAATAGCCGGAGACGGGATTAAGTACGGCATCTTTGACGATGAGGTTCCGGTTTCCGGTAATGAAATGCTTGTCGGTAATGACTGCTGGCATATATCTCTCAGGTTCAGGAATAATGTTTTTAAAGACGGCCTTGATCCATATTCATTTATCAGCTATTTAAGTGAAAAGGGTGAAATACAGAATATTAAAACAGTTTATGAGGATATGCCGTTCGGCGATGCGATGATTGCCGATCTCTGCTATCTGGGATTTGAAATGGATTTCAGAAGCACCATAAGTAAAAAAGAGATAGAGAATGTTTTTGATTTTATTATAAATGATTGTGATGTAAGAATTCTCCCTCCAAATACATGCATCAAGGATTATGTTAAACTGATAGAGGAGCTCCCTGAAAAGCCGATGAGGATCGGGGAAATGCTGCTGGAGATCGGGTCATTAACTCAATCTGAACTTGAGAAAGCCCTTGAACTGCAGTCGGAGATGTCGGGATCAAATGATAAAGCCCCGGAAGAACTTCTTGTGGGGAATATTCTTGTTGAGGAGAAAATGATTCAGAAAAATATACTGGATGCTGCTCTGACCAAACAGGAAAATGTAAAGAAGCGGGAGGAGAGTAACCGCAAACTTATCAGGATAGATGCGGATAAACTTGACCAGCTTATAAATCTGATAGGCGAACTTGTAATAACAGGCTCAAATGTAAAACAGATCACCGAGTCTGAAGATAAGATCGGGATTGCGAAAGCTGTCACAGATATGTCAAAGCTCATTGAGGAGATAAGGGGCAGCACAATGGGAATACGTATGGTGCCCATCGGCGAAACCTTCAACAGATTTGAAAGAGTTGTCCGGGACCTGAGCAGAGAAAAGGGAAAGAGAATTGAACTGAAAATAATAGGCGGTGAAACAGAGCTCGATAAAACTCTTATTGATAAAATATCCGATCCTTTAATACACCTTATAAGGAATTCCGTGGACCATGGAATAGGTACTCCTGCCGAGAGGGAAAAAGCGGGTAAATCTTCCTCGGGCACGATTACATTAAATGCTTATCATGAAACAGGGAGTATTGTAATTGAAGTATCAGATGATGGAGAGGGGCTTGACAGAGATAAAATTTTCAGTAAGGCAATAGAGCAGGGCCTTGTAAAACCGGATCAGGTATTAACTGATTACGAACTATACCAGTTTATTTTTCAGCCGGGATTTTCCACGGCGAAAGAGGTTTCGAATATTTCCGGCCGCGGAGTGGGGATGGACGTTGTAAAGAAGAATATAGAATCTTTACGGGGAAATGTTTTTCTTGAAAGCGGAATGGGGAAAGGTACGACTGTCCGCGTCCACCTGCCGCTTACCCTGGCTATAATTGACGGATTTATGGTGAAAATTGCCGATTCATTTTACGTGCTCCCTCTTGATATGGTAACAGAATGCACTGATATAAATAAAGATGAACTTGATTCAAAAGAGGGAGGTAACTACATCAATCTGCGCGGTGAAGTTCTCCCCTTTATGAAGATGCGGGAATTTTTCAGAGAGACAAGCGGGGAACCGGACAAGCCAAAAGTCGTAGTTGTTGAATACTCAAGAAAAAAATTCGGCCTTGTAGTTGATGATCTTATCGGAGAGTTCCAGACAGTAATTAAACCTATGGGGAAAATTTTCGGTAAACTTCAATGGCTGAGCGGCTCAACAATTCTCGGCACAGGAGAGGTGGCATATATTCTTGATGTGCCTAAATTGATACAGAACGTCCGTGATTAAAGTGTAATGAAACTGTAAAAGATTATTTAAAAGTTACGTCTATGAACCGTAGAAATATAAATACAGAATTTGCTGCCTTGAATGAAGAGCTCCAGGCTGTGCGGAAAAAACTTGAAGCGGCAAATGATGAGCTCAGGTCAGCAAATATTTTATTAAAGGAAAGTGAACAAAAATTAAAGATTATGACCGAATCCTCCCCTGTGGCGATAATGATTCATCAGGGTGATTTCTGGGTATTTGCCAATCGTGTCGCTGTTGATCTAACCGGTTACCCGGAGGAGGAGCTTTGCCGTATGTATTTCTGGGATTTTGCTGAACCGGAATATAAAAATCTTATACGTGAACGGGGGCTTCAGCGCCAGCGTTCCGGGGGTTACAGTGAACCGTACGAATTTTTAATTACTGTAAAGGATGGGTCCGGAAAATGGGTTTCTCTTCAGGGGAGCCATATAACTTTCAGAGGTAAACCTGCGGCAATGATTTCTATGGTTGATATTACTTCACAAAAGACAGCTGAAGATAAACTGATTGAAGCAAATAAACAGCTTGAAGCCGCGCTTGACCGGGCTCATAAATTTGCCATAGCCGCTGAATCGGCAAACATCGCGAAGACCCAGTTTTTAGCTAATATGAGCCATGAAATACGGACACCGTTGAACGGGATAATCGGTATCACAAACCTGCTTGGTGATACCACCCTCAGCACAGAACAGAAGGAATATGTTGATATTCTGCGTGACAGCGGGGATGATCTTCTGGTGATAATTAATCAGATTCTTGATCTTGCCCGGATTGAAGCCGGCAGATTTGAACTTGATTTTTCTAATTTCAATATTATAGCAGACTTGAATGATGCCGCCGGGATGCTTGCGGCCGAGGCATGTGAAAAAAATATTGAGTTTAATTTCCGGATCGATGACGCTGTGCCTTCTTTACTCAACGGGGATTCGGCAAGGCTTATACATGTTGTAAAAAATTTATCACACAACGCAATAAAGTTTACCGATGAAGGCAGAATTGATATGAATCTGTATCTTCATGAAGAAAGTGAAGCAACCGTTAAATTGAGATTTGAAATTAAAGATACAGGGATTGGTATACCCGAGAATCATATTAAAGATCTTTTTATTCCATTTACGCAGGCCGACGGAAAAATGAACAGAAAATATGGAGGTGCAGGCCTTGGCCTTGCTATATCCAAAAAAATTGTCGGGCTTATGAATGGTGAAATTGGTGTTGAGAATAACGAAAATGGCGGTTCTCTATTCTGGTTCACTGCAGTATTAAAAAAACAGAATAGTTCCCGGCCTTTGGAGCGGAAAACCGGCCATGATAACCTCCATATAAATAAGGAGCCGGAAGTTATACTACTTGTTGAAGATAATAAAACCAATCAGTTTGTGGCAGACTCAATGCTTAAAAAACTTGGTTATAAAACTGAATTTGCTTTAAATGGATTTGAATGTATAGAGGCGCTTAAACAGAAAGAGTATAGTGTTGTACTCATGGACTGCCAGATGCCGGGTAAAGACGGTCTGCAGGCAACAAAGGAGATAAGGAGCGGAAAATCAGGTGTTATAAATCCGGATACACTGATTATCGGCCTTACGGCACTTGCGATGGATGGGGATAAAGAAAAGTGCATTAAATCGGGAATGAACGCGTACATTTCCAAGCCGGTGAGAATGAAGGAACTTGATGAAACTATTAAGCAATGTGTTGAATATGAAGCAGCTTCAGGTAATTGAAAAATTTGTTAATTGTATATTAGCTCCGCAGAGTCCCGGCGGTTATGGAACGGAGTTTTTATAAATGATCTTAACAATTTAAATAGATAGAGAAAAAATTATAGCAAAAAAAAGCAAAATATTAGTATAAATAAATAAGGCCGTTTTTCAGATATAAACAAGTATAATGGTTCATATAAAAAAATTGGTGAAAAAAAATGAATAAGATCAGGATTTATATTGCAGATGATCACGCTATACTCAGAGACGGGCTTAAACTTATACTGTCACGAAATGATAAATTTGAAATAGTAGGTGAAGCGGGAGACGGTAAAAAGGTTTTAGAAGATGTTGAAAAAATTAAACCTGATATTGTAATTCTTGATATCTCGATGCCTGTTATGACCGGGCTTGAAGTGACCAGGCAGATAAAAAAATATTATGACAATATAAAAGTAATAATGTTATCGAGACATGATAATGAAATTCATGTTAAGGAGGCATTGCAGAATGGAGCAAACGGATATATACTCAAAGATTATGCTGCTGATGATCTCATCCGGGCTATAACTGAAGTGATGAATGGAAACATCTACCTCAGCCCTAATTTAGTAACTTCACTCATAACAAATAATCCCTGCATCCTGAATAAAAAATCTTTTGAAATAATAAATATCGAAGAAAATTTATTATCATGCAAGGAAAAACAGGTTTTAAAACTTATCAGTGAAGGAAACACAAGTAAAAGTATTGCTTTAACTCTCAGAATTTCAGAACAGACTGTCAAAGGGCACCGTTCCAGTATAATGAAAAAACTTGATCTGCATAAATCGGCTGATCTTGTTAAATATGCTATAAAGAGCGGACTTATTGAAATGTAACTGCTGTTTCAGCTGATAGATTCAACTGTTTGAGCAGTATCTTCCCGTGGAATATTTTATTTATCATATCACTTCATTGCAGGCTCCACTCAGCGCAAATAGTTTACGGCTTTTTATAAACTTTCTTTATCCTCATTCACCTCTATGAAATAAAAAATCCGCAATACCCGGCACGGGATAAAGGGAATTTCCCCATCAAATATATAGAGTTTCCACTTATTTACATTTCTTAATTTATCCGGTTATTCATATACATGGCTTGATTATCAGTGACCGCATTTATGAAAGCGGGATACTAATTTGATGCTGTAAATTTTGACATGTAAAAGAGGGGAATCAATATGAATACATATAAAGTTCTTGAGATAAAAAAGAGTGTTTTCGAAGACAACGACCGGCAGGCGGATCTGCTCAGGGAAGAACTGAAAAAAAACAAAACCTTTTTGCTGAACCTGATGTCATCACCGGGCTCCGGTAAAACAACAACTGTTATACGTACAATTGAAGCCCTGAAAAATGAAATGAGAATCGGAGTCCTTGAGGCGGACATTGACTCGGATGTCGACGCTCATACCGTTGCGGAGACAGGCACAAAAGTTATCCAGCTGCATACAGGCGGGATGTGTCATCTTGACGCGGATATGACCAGGCAGGGCCTTGCCGGACTGGGGACAGAGGGGGTTGATTTTGTCATCCTGGAAAATGTCGGCAACCTGGTATGCCCTGCAGAATTTGACACAGGTGCTTCAAAGAATGTCATGATTTTAAGTATACCGGAGGGAGATGACAAACCGCTTAAGTATCCCCTGATGTTTTCGATTGTTGATGTTTTGTTAATCAACAAGATGGATGCGGCGGATTATTTTGATTTTGATTTAGAGGCAGTCAAAGAGCGTGTAAAAAAACTGAACCCGGATATCAGGGTTATCCCGGTCTCTGCAAAAACCGGCATGGGAATTGATGAATGGGCTGACTGGGTACGTACTGAAGTTAAGAATTGGAAAGAAGCGTAGCATAGTACTGCGCTTAAATTTTGGAGGAAAAGCATATGACTAAGGAAAGAGTATTGGATTTTGCCAATCATATAAACAGATCAAAACGTGGTTCAAAATCAGGAATTAAAACGGAAGATCCGGAATATATGATTCTGGAGCCTGTTGTTTCAGATGAAATGGCAGAAGCGGGACTTTGCCTGGAGTTACGTAAACCGAAAAGTGCGGAAGATGTTGCCCGTTTGTGCGGTAAGCCCGTTGAGGAAACATCAAGACTCTTATGGGAGCTGGCGCTTGCCGGAGTTTGTTTTGTCAATGAAATTGACGGTGTTGATAAATACTGGCTTGAAACCTGGATTCCAGGCGTTATGGAAATGATGGTTAACAACAGGGAGAACGTTAAGAAATATCCGCAGATTGCCGAAGCTTTCGAGGCATACGGAAGAATAAGGGGACCGAAGACTGCAGGTATTTTCCCGGTAGGTGTCGGCCTCATGCGGGTTATTCCTATTGAACAATCGATCATGGGTGAAACCAGAAAAGCATCCTACGAGGAAGTTTCAAAATATCTCAATGAAAACGAGATTTTCACAGTTTCGGATTGTTCCTGCCGTACAGCAAGAGAAGTCATGGGGGAAGGGTGCGGACACCTGAAGGAGGATATTTGTATTCAGATGGGCCATGCAGCCGAATATTATGCCCGTACAGGCAGAGGCCGTAAAATTACCCGTGAGGAAGCTTTTGAAATTATTAAAAAAGCTGAAGCAGACGGACTGGTACACCAGATACCGAATACGGATGGTTCCGGAAAAACTCACGCGATCTGCAACTGCTGCGGATGTTCATGCCTCTCGCTGAGAACTGCCGAGATGTTTATTAATACAGATATGGTACGCTCGAATTATGTTTCACATGTTGATAAAGACAAATGTGTTGCCTGCGGAGAATGTGTTGAAGCCTGTCATGTCAACGCATTGAAACTAGGCCAGAAAATATGCACAAAAACTCCAATCGTCGAAAAGAAACGCCTTACGCCTCATTTTACAGAATGGGGCCCGGACAAATGGAACGTTGACTATCGTTACAATAAAAAAGTCGCTGTTGATACCGGTACCAGTCCATGTAAAGCGGAATGTCCCGCTCATATAGGTATTCAGGGTTATATCAAGCTTGCATCTCAGGGAAGATATACCGAAGCGCTTGAACTTATAAAACGTGAAAATCCGTTCCCGGCAGTATGCGGACGTATCTGCCCGAAAAAATGTGAATCCGCCTGTACCAGGGGCGAAGTTGATGATCCTGTCGCTATCGATGAAATAAAGAAATTCATCGCGGAAAAGGATTTAAACATGGATAAACGCTATGTTCCTGAAGTGAAACATCAGTATGGAAATAAAATTGCCGTTATAGGCGCAGGCCCCGCCGGACTATCATGCGCTTACTACCTGGCTCTTGACGGCTACAAGGTAACAGTTTTTGAAAAACAGAAAGTACCCGGCGGTATGCTGACACTCGGTATTCCGTCTTTCAGGCTGGAAAAGGAAGTAGTCAATGCGGAGATAGATATTTTAAGAGAACTGGGAGTCGAGTTCAGGCAGGGAGTTGATGCCGGTAAAGATGTAAGCCTTGAGGATTTGCGGGGCGCAGGATTTGAAGCATTTTATATCGCTATCGGTGCCCAGGCAGGCAGAAAGCTTGGTATCGAAGGTGAGGATGCTGAAGGCGTTATCACAGGTGTTAAATTTTTGCGTGATGTTAACCTGGGAGAAGACATCAGGCTGAATGGAAATGTAATCGTAATCGGCGGCGGTAACGTTGCTGTTGACGTCGCAAGAACCGCTTCAAGAACCGGTGCTTCAGGAGTTGAAATGTTCTGTCTTGAAAGCCGCGAGGAAATGCCTGCCCTCGACGAGGAAATCGAAGAAGCTGCAGCTGAAGGCATCGCCATCAGCAATTCATGGGGCCCGAAAAGTATTGTTAAGAAAAACGGACACGTAGCCGGTGTGGAATTCAGAAAATGTATTTCGGTATTTGACGCGAACGGTAAATTCAATCCTGTTTATGACGAAAACAATACAAAGATTGTTGAAGCTGACTACGTATTGATTTCAGCGGGCCAGGCAATGGATTGGGGTAACCTCATTGCAGGCAGCAGAATTGAATTGAATCGGGATAAAACAATTAAAGCAGATCATGTTACTTACCAGACCGGTGAACCCGATGTATTCGCCGGAGGTGATGCAATGACAGGCCCGAGGTTTGCAATCGATGCCATTGCCGCAGGGAAACAGGGTGCTGTTTCAATCCACCGTTTTGTGCATCCCGGACAGAGTTTAACAATCGGACGTATTAACAGGGATTATCGTCCGCTTGATAAGGAAAATCTTAACCTTGAAGGATACGACCATATCCCGAGGCAGAAAACCGGTCATGGTGAAGTAAATAAATCAAAAGAATCTTTCAAAGATTCGCGCGGTACATTTACCGAAGAGCAGGCTAAAAAGGAAACCGGACGCTGCCTTGACTGCGGTGCTACAGTCGTGGATGAATTCATGTGTGTAGGGTGCGGTGTATGTACAACCAGATGTAAGTTTGACGCTATTTCGCTTGTCAGAAAATATGACGGTGAGGGACTGGACCTTCTGAAAATAAAACCGGCGGTTACCAGGTTTGCGATAAAACGCCAGCTGATAATTACAGCTAAAAAACCGGGAAGACTGTTGAAATCAATTTTCTCCAATGATGAAGTAAGGTAGGAGAAATTTATAAATTGTACTGAATAAATTACAGGGGAACAAAACTTCCCCTGTAATTAAATTTTTACAAGTGAGGTGAGTCTGCATGCACGAATTAGGTGTTGTGATTGATATAGTTAAAACGGTTGAAGACTTCGCGAAAAAAAACGGAGTGACAAAAGTCGAGACACTGGTTCTCCAGATAGGCGAACTTTCATCGATGATTCCGAAATATATTGAAGACTGTTATCCGGCAGCTGCAGACGGTACGCTGTTACAGGAGACTAAACTAAAAATTGAAATATTACCGGGCAATGCTATCTGCAGAAAGTGCAATAAGGTTTTTAATCTCATCGGGAATAAAAATAAATGTCCAATATGCGGAAGTCAGGAACGGGATATATTAAGCGGAAAAGAATTCATGATTAAGGAGATTATCGCCTGCTGACCTCCCGCGGCACTTCTTGTACAAAACTGTTCTCCGGTAAAAAAATAGCAGACAGTTATTAAGCGGTATGATATTTATGATGAAATTAGGTACAGGTAATTTGATTGTAAATGAAAACTGCGGAAAATGACAACACTTTTATTTCTATGAAAAAACAGGAGAGGAAAGCCCGTCAGGATGCAATTATCAGCGCAGCCGAAAGGGTTTTCTCAAGTAAACCTTTTGCCGAGGTAAGTATACGTGATATTGCAAAAGAAGCAGGAATTTCCCATGCGTCTATCTACCGCTATTTTCCCGACCAGCAGACTCTCTTCGTTGAAGCATTTCTCAGGGGATCTGAAAACATTATTCAGTTTCTTGGTGTACTTGTAAATGAGAATAAAAATGTCAGTATTGAAAAGGTAACGGAAAAGTTTTTAAATTATCTCATAGATAACGACCAGTATTTCAGAATGATGACACATTTTATGCTGGACGGCTCTCTCAGTGCAGAGCTGGTAGAACGGCTTAATTCAGCAGAAAGGCTGTTGCTGGACCACATGGACAAAATGTTTACCAGGATGAACGCGAAGGGCGACATACGGATGCTTTCACATGCCTACTTCGCCGCGATGAATGGGGTGCTGATAACTTTCAGAAATTATCCCGGAAGAAACAGGGAGGAAGTAATCAGTCATATGAGAAAACTCGGCCGGATAATAGCATTAAAATTCAAGGATTAAAAATTATTATCTCAGAAGGGAGCCGGTTATGGAAAGTACTCCCTTCTGAATAATGAAGTTACTGTACTCAGAGATGCCTTAAGATTTTATTCTTCCTTCAACTCATCCAACTCTTTCAACTCCTTCAACCCCGGCAAGCGCGCAGTCCTGGTATAAATGGTAGAACCTGTGGCAGAAATTGTCCCATTGCCTGCATACTTCGATTGTTTTTTCATCATTCTGGAACAGGCTCGGATGAGATACCATCTGCCTGATCTCTTCGGAATATTCTTTAATAACAGCCGGGTCAGCATTGCGTAAAACATCTTTTGCGAACTCTTCGGGACTGTACCATCCTGATGCCTTTTTCAGATCATTGTGAATCTGGGCAAGAAGCACATTGCGCGGGCCTTCCCATAATTCATTTATGGCCGAATCGCGGTACAGGCGGGGAAGGGACGAGAAATCCTCCATTACTCCATGCCCTCCGAAAATCGACATGGCCTTTCTTATTACATCGGTTGAGTCCCATGAGGCAGTCATCTTCTGGAGCATGATAAGTTCGCGTACCATAAAGTTTTTTTTCTTCAGTTCCAAAGACCGGTCTGCTGCAGCACTGCCTTCCTGCCCGTCATTAAGGCCGAGGAATTCACTGTACAGTTTAAATGCGCCCGCGGCAGTCCTCTTCGCGCTGTTTTCAATATCCTGAATCTGTGCTTTTACCATGGGAAAACTTTTTATAGTGACGCCAAAAGCTTCTCTCATTTCACTGTATTTTTTTGCTTCTCTCACTGCCCTGAGCATGAATGCTGCCGCTGAAAGCCCCACTGTCAGCCGTGAATAGGTAAGGACAATCCCTACGACATTGGCAACACCCCTGTCAAGCGGCCCTACGGGGTAAGCTACTGCGCCATTAAAAGTCAGTTCACCGGTTGTCAATTCGCTGGTGCCCATTTTCCATTTAATGCGGTCGATGGTATATCCGTTACGGATTTCCTTCTTTTTGTTTCCCGGCAGCCATGAAGGCATCACAAAAAGGGCGACTTTCTCCGAGCCTGCCGGTTTTGCGGTCACAACCACATAATCCGCGTGGGTGGCTGAACAGAAAAATTTGCTGCCGTAGAGTTTCCATGAGTCTCCATCCTGCACAGCTTCAAGTATGTTGGACGGGACATCGGAACCTCCCTGAATTTCGGAAAGATATTGTGCCCCGATTGCAATCTCTCCATCAATGCCATCTTTGCAGTGCCGGAGTATACGCTTTGTCTCGGGAGTGTCCGCGTATTTTTCGAGAAGCTTTACAAGCCCTTCTGTACAGGTGACAGGACAGGCTATACACGCTTCTCCGTTCTGGTAAATTGTCAGCATCCGGATCAGCTTGACCCACGGGGAGTATTCATCGGAGAACAGCCGCTCCCCGAAAATTTCACTCTCCATGATTTCGGTTTCGCGGGGCCTTACAATCCGGTCAATGCGGTTGTGGTGGCCGTCATAGTGCATCATATAGGGCCTCTTTTCCGGCCAGGCTATCGATGCGGCCATATCCCGCCATCTGTACGACGCTTTCTTTGATATCTTCCGGGCTTCGCTGTCAGCGGCATCCCAGTCTTTACCTGCAAAATACTTAAGCGCCTTCTGCACAAATTGATCGTCGGCGTAGTAATCAACATTATTTCTCCATTCGAGAAATTCATTGAAAGTATACGGATTATTTCTGTTCGGCAGTGTCATGGCATTCCCCCTTATACAGGCCTTTTATATTGTTTAATAATAACGGTTATTAATGTAACCACTGGTTACAAAACGTCAATTCTTATTTCCATATTTACACATTAATGCGGAATACATTGAGAATTTTCAGTAATAATTCCTGAACTTTTTTATAATAGAAAATGCATTATGGGGCTGTCTCAGAAGTCTGATATTTCTGTATTTGTCATTCCGGTTTTGCGTCTTCAATTCATGCAAATACCGGAATCTCATATGATAAATTTAAAACTTTTATTGTGGGATCATCGAAGATCTTCCTGCGGTCGCCGGCATTCCGTTTCACTACATCCGGAGTGACAGCAATTATACTTTTAGGTCAGCTCCATACAATTATTTATTTTACACTAAAATATATGTTAAGAAATTAACATCGGAAAATTTTATATTTTACCGGAGATTTGATATTGTGTTCCGGAATTAAAAGTTTAGATTCATTTTATTAACACAATTCTGACAGAATGCTTATAATTTCTTTATATAAAACATGTTTATTCTGCTCAGATAACAAAAGATTTAAATGGAGAAAATATGAACTACAAGGAATCATTTTTTGAAAGAATCAACAGGGAGATGTCTGTTTTTAACTTTGAGCAGTCCCTGAGGTTTCCGAAAGATGAGACTCTCACAATAGACCTTCACTGCCATGACAAAAACAGCAGCGAACCTGATGAGATTATGGGGAGGATGCTGAACATTCCTGAAACATGGCTTGCTTCAGAAGACCTTATTGAAACTTTAAAGAAACACAACTGCGACACATATACGGTTACCAATCATAACAACGCCCGGTCATGTTATGAACTGCAGGACAGGGGGTATGATATACTTACGGCTGCGGAGTTCAGCTGTACTGTTCCTGACTATGACGGGAAAATACATGTTCTTGCATACGGCTTTAATCCCTCTCAGGAGGAGAAGCTTCTTAAATTCAGGCATGACATATACAGGTTCCAGGGGTTTGCTCTTGAAAATAACATCCCCACAATCTGGGCGCATCCGCTTTACCATTACCAGGAGAACGAACAGCTCCCCATGGAGTTCTTCGACAAAATGTCGCTTATATTTGAAAGGTTTGAAGTAATAAACGGGCAGAGGGATACATGGCAGAACCTCCTTGTAAAGAAATGGGTTGAGTCGATGGATAGTAATTCACTTGAGCGTTATGAAAAAAAATTCGGCATAAAGGCTTCTGATTACTGCCGCAATCCATTCAGGCGGGAGATGTTCGGCGGATCGGATTCACACATGGGTATATTCGCCGGGCTTACAGGCACAAGGCTCTACGTGAACGGCCTGTCCGGAAGGCTGAAGAAAGAGCCGGGAAGTTCGCTTGCTTTGGAAGCTCTGCTGGATGGAGATGCGGCACCATTCGGCGGATACAATAACACGGAGAAGATGACAGTATCATTCCTCGACTATTTCTGCCAGATTGTTATGAATATGAAAGACCCCGGCCTTCTGCGCCTTTTACTGCATAAAGGCGATATAAAGGATAAACTTCTTTCTTTTATGGTGATTAACGGATTTTCCGAGCTGCAGAGACATAAACTCACGGTGAGTTTTCTTACTCTATTTCATGAGTGCCTGCAGGGTGAAGCTCCCGGATTCGCAAAGAAACTTATGGTTACTAAAGACTATAAAGGTATTTTCGCAGAGGCGGCCTGTATGGCGGATGTCAGGAAAAAGAATCCAGAAAAAATGGCCGGATCTTTTGACAGGTCGATCGAGGAAATACACAGATCACTCTTTAACCTTATGTTCAGCAGGCTTGACGCAAAACTGAAAGATTTTAACCTGGACGGCGGCGGAGATTTAAAGACTGCAGAGGATTTTATCAGTACTCTTGAACTGCCCGGGCAGATGAGAAAGCTTTTCGAGAGCAAGGGTAAGAGCAGAAAGAACGGAATAACGAGTATAAATGCGCCGGAGTTTCTCGATGGACTGACATTTCCGTTCCTGGCATCATCTGTAATCTCGGCTGCGAATTACGCTTCGACAAGGGTAATGTACAAATCAAGAGGAATGCTTAACGCCTTTTCGGAAAAACTTGATGACCTGAAATTCCCTAAAAAGATGCTCTGGCTCACGGATACCTTCGAGGACGGAAATGGAGTATCAATGGCGCTCCGGCATATGCTTGACGAGATACAGGAGAGAAATCTCCCGATCGATCTCCTAGTATGCAGTGATACTGTTAAGCCCGAGGAACATCTTATTGTTATTAAGCCTGCCGCTGTGTACACTCCTCCATTCTATCAGGAACAGCCGGTAAGGATTCCGAATGTACTGGACGTGCATAAACAGTTCATGGCGGGTGAGTATGACAGGATACTCTGTTCAACGGAGGGGCCCATGGGACTGGCCTCGATATATTTAAAGACGGCATATTCCGTGCCGGCTTACTTTTTTGTTCACACAGACTGGATAACATTCGCGAAGTCAACATTGAATTTTTCAGATCCCGCGATGAACAGGCTTAGAAGAATACTCCGGGGATTTTACAGGTCTTTTGACGGGGTGCTTGTACTGAACAAGGAACAGAAAAAATGGTTCAGCGGCCCGGAAATGGAGTTTAAGAAGACTGAAGTGAAACTGACATCGCACTGGGTTGATGAGAAATTTAAGAAAAGCCCCGCGACAAAAAAAGTGATGTTCGGCATTGATGACGACAGGCCGGTTATACTTTATGTGGGAAGGATAAGCGACGAGAAGGGTGTGAATGAACTCCCCTTTATCTACAGCAGGGTAAAGGAGGAGCTGCCTGACGTGCAGCTTGTAATCGCGGGAAAAGGGCCCGAGGAGGATAAACTTAAAGCCGCAATGCCTGACGCGAAGTTTCTCGGCTGGGTTGAACACAATTCCCTTCCCGACATATACTCTGCCGCGGATATACTGATACTCCCTTCAAGGTTTGACACATTCGGTAACGTAATAGTTGAAGCGTTCAGCTGCGGTTGCCCGGTAGTATCATATAACACGAAAGGCCCGCGTGATATAATCGTGAATGAGAAATCGGGATACCTGGTTAATACAAAGGAAAAGATGGCTGAAGCTGTAATCTCTCACTTTAAAAAAGGGGAAAAAACAGCCGGGATGAGAGCCGGGGCTTTAAACAGGGCCGGTGATTTTACGGCAGACAGCATTATCGGTAAACTGCTTAAAGACACGGGACTGGTTTAAAATGAAAAGCAGCACACCCTGGTGGAAGCATGGTGTTATCTACCAGATATATCCAAGAAGTTTTTATGACAGCAACAATGACGGTGTAGGTGATATTAAAGGTATCACTTTAAAACTTGAATACCTTTCGTGGCTCGGAGTTGACGCCATATGGCTTTCCCCTGTAAACAACTCGCCGATGTACGACTTCGGGTACGACATATCGGACTACTATGATATTGACCCGTGCTACGGCACTCTTAATGATTTTATGGAACTGATTGAAGAAGCCCATAAAGCGGGCATAAAGATTATTATGGACCTTGTTGTGAACCATACATCCCATCTGCACAAATGGTTTGCCGGGTCGCGCTCATCGAAGGATAACCGCAGGCGTGACTGGTATATATGGCACGAGGGTGTAAAAGGCAAAGCTCCGAATAACTGGAAATCGGCATTCGGAGGGAGCGCCTGGGAGTTTGACCCTCACATGGGTGAATATTACCTGCATTCGTTTTTAAAAGAGCAGCCTGACCTCAACTGGAGAAATCCGGATATGAGACGCTCAATCCACAGGATGATGAGGTTCTGGCTGGACATGGGGGTTGACGGATTCAGGCTGGATGTTGTTAACTGGTTTGTCAAGGATGACAGGTTCAGAAATAACCCGTTTACGGTTAAACCCTTTGATCCGGAGAAACACAAGTACGACAGGAACAGGCCGGAAGTACATGAATATATTCGGGAGCTGCGGAATGTGGTTGATGAATATGACGGCAGAATGACTGTAGGTGAGGTTTTTACTCTTCCTCCCGGCAGCCCCGGACTGGCCGCGTCATTTCTCGGTAACGGCAATGATGAACTTCACCTGACTTTTGATTTTTCAATAATGTACAGGCTGTGGAGCGCAAGGCGGTTTTATAACTGCATAAAAAAATGGTATAAATCTCTTCCTGAAAACGGATGGCCATGCAATGTGCTTTCTAATCACGATCAGCCCCGCGGCAGGAGCAGGTTCATGGGGGGAGCAGATTCTGAAAACAGGGCAAGGGTAGCGGCGGTCTTTTTACTTACTCTTAGAGGGACCCCTTTTCTCTACTATGGTGAGGAACTGGGGATGAAGAACGCGCTTTTAAGCAGGAGTGAAATTGTTGACCCTCTTGGAAGAAGATACTGGCCTGTTTACAGAGGGCGTGACTGTTCGCGCACACCCATGCTCTGGAACAGCAGGAATAACGCGGGATTTTCCAATGGAAGGCCATGGCTGCCGGTAGACAGCGATTATAAAAATATTAATGTCAGGAACCAGGCCGGCGACAGGTATTCAATACTTAACCTTTACAGAAATATTATTCATATCCGGAAAAGGCATAAGGCTTTAAGTGAAGGCAAATTTGTTCCTGTAATAAAGGGGGCGAATAATGTTCTTGCCTATTTCAGAATTTACGGTGATGAGAAATTTTTTATTGTACTTAATTTCTCATCAAAAGAAAAGAAAATTCATGCAGGCGAAAGCGGCCAATGGAGAGTTATGTTCTCGACTCACAGAACGGAGTATGAGCATTTTACTTCACTTAATATGGTACTTGCGCCTTATGAGGCTTCAATAATAATGAAGATCGGCGAGCTTTGAACAAAAATTAACAGCAGCCTTCTGTCTCTCCGCTTACTTTTTCTTTTTCAACTGATTTAAGTTTACTGTAATTGAGATTCGTCATGTTCGTTTCCATCAATGTGTCGGCCTCCGTTTTTATTTATAAGTTTTACAAGAAGTACCTGGTTTCCTTTGGAGTTATACCGTATTTCATTGAATATATTTTTTACCATGGAAATCCCCCTTCCGTGAGGAAGTATCACCCCCGCTGAGTCCTCACTCATTGTCGTGATAAATTTTTTGTGGTTAAATCCTTTACCCTGATCGGTAATCTTGTATATTGCTTTTGAAGCGGATATGAGGTATTCAATTTTTACCCTCTTGTCCCTGAAATCAGGATGGCTCTGCCTTTCATTTATGAACTCAAAATACCTGTCGTTTAAAATCGCCTCTGTCTTCTCCTCGAAAGAGATGTCCAGGTTTCCATGTTCTATGGAGTTTATTATAATCTCCCGCAGGCCCAGCCTTATCATGCTTACTTCGTTTTTATCCAGGTATTTCTGGAGGTTGACGGTAATCCTGTGAGAGATGTCATCGGCAGTAAAAAGAAGATTTTTTATAAGGTATTCGCATTTTTCAGTGATGAAGAATTCCGAAAACCTGTCATCAGCGATCTTTACAGCTTTTCCGATAATTTCGTTGTGCCCCTCGATTTCGATAAACTCCAGGCTTATTTTGAATTCAACAGGTTCTATAAGGTTCGGAGTTTTTATCTGCGCGTTGAATTTTACAGGAGTGTTATGCTTTCTTGACTCCTCGAGTTTTTCGGTTATTATTTTGCGGAGTATAGCCGCGTCTGTAAGCTCATCGTATATCAGGTCTGTCAGGGTATATCCCGCGGCTGCTTCCGGGCTTATTTTAAACTCTGTTTTAATCGCGTCATTTGCACTCCTGAAATACCAGTTTTCATCAAGGGTAAAGATTATCTCTTTTGTACCCTCGACTATATGCCTGTATTTTTTTTCGGAGACCGAGAGGAGCATGTTCTTCTCTTCGGTTTCGTATCTTGACGTGATAAGTTTCTGCTCTGTAATTTTATGCCCGTCGATTTCTTTCTGAAGGGAGATATTTGCTTCAACGAATTTTTTTGTCCTCTCCTGCACCATCGCCTCCAGGATGTTGTGTGTTTTAAGAAGCCTTCTTCCTATTCTTTTCCCGTAATACACCAGCAGCGTGATAAAAATGACGGCCGATACTGCCGCGAGAATTATATATCGGTTTGTTATAAAAAGACTTTTCCTGTCGCCTGCGGATTCAATTTTCCCGGCAATCACCGTGAGAGAGTCTAGAAGTTCATCCTCTTTCACTTTTGAAGAAATAATCTGCTTATACCGGTTTCCGGAATTGTTTTTTTTCATTCCTACAATATGGTTAGTGAACTCAGCAGTAATCATTTTGTGCATGTTCCGCAGTTTTTCTATCTCCCCGGGCAGTTCTCCTTCGCCGGAATTCTGCAGTTTAAGGTTGAAAAGAATGTTCTGTACCTTCTCCGATTTCCCGGAGAAGTCATGATAGTTTTTCTGAAAGTCCGGGTAACTGTCTCCGGAAATGAGAATGTTCTCCCACGCAAGAATCTGTTCATGCAGCGCCAACTGCGCGTTCCGGGCAAGGTTTACTCCGGCCATGTTTTCGGTAAGGTCATTTGACATGCCGAAGATTGAATATATCCCGAACATGGAGTTGACCAGGAAAATGATAAAGAAACCTGTCAGCCCTCCGCTGATCAGAATGTAAGTGTCACTCTTTGATGTGCTGAAAAATTTTTTAATAACTGTAAATAGTTTTAATCTGTTCATTCTTTTATTCCAATTAGCGTGATATGCAGAACAGATCATTTAATTATTAATATTTAATAAGGTTAATGTTTAAAATGTGTTTAATATTAATAACCGTTTCGCGGGATAAGTGAAACGGAAATATAAAATTTTCAGCGGAATTAAAATTTATAAAATCTTTACCGGGGGTTTATAAAATCTAAAGATAACAGTTCTAATCTCCTGCCCGAAAGCCCGGGAAATTCATAACAGGTCCATGTATCGGTATACACCGGATGAATTGAGTTTCACGGAAATAAATTTAATAACAGGAGATTCAAATGAAGAGATTGCTGATGGTTTGTATCGCGCTGGTTTTTACCGGAAATGTTTTTGCGCAGGAGGTAAAACAGGAGGAGAAGAAAGGGCCCCAGTTCACTTACAGCGCAAAACTATGGGCTTACGGCGTATCAGGTTCCCAGAAGGATTATGAGTATAATTACTCGCATGTAAGGTTAAGGCCTTTGTTCACGCTTGGAAATGAAAACATTAAAATTGTAACACAGCTTGAGATTGATCAGGATTTCGGGAGAGGCACAGATGACAACGTGAATGCCGATCCGGGTACTGACAATAAGGTTATTGAAGTTAAACATGCTTATGCCGAGGCGAAGGATGTAATTCTTCCGAATGTTTCTCTTGTAGCCGGCCTTGCGGGATATAAATTTCCGCTTGTTGTGGATAACGATTTTGCGCTCTTTCAGGCTGGTTATGATTTCGGTGCCGGAAAAGCTAGTCTAAGTTATATTAAGGTGGATGAGTATGAGCCTGTAGAGCAGACAGAAACAGAAACGAAACAGAATAAAGATGTTGATGCATATGCACTTGACCTGCCTGTAAAGATTGATTCACTTACTGTAAGGCCGGGAGTTATCTATATCAAGGGAGGCGATGAATCAGTCAACTTTACAAAAACTTCTCTTGTAAACTATGCTCTTAATGTAACAGGAGATATGGGGACGCTTGCTTTTACCGCAACAGGCGCTTACATGAACGGTACGCTTAAGGATGACGGCATAACCAAAGTTAAGACATCCGCGTATGGAATAGATCTTGGAGTCGATGTAAAACCGGCGGATGGAATAAAAATCGGCCTCTTCGGAACATATGGAACAGGAAATGACGGAAAAGATGCTGAAAAAGACAACAGTTATTTCTATACCCTGAACAAGGTTTTCGGGAAAACTTCCAACAAATCCGGCGCTCCCGATGGAAGGCTTTATCTTCTTGAGAACGCTTCAGTGACTTCAGCAGGCGGTTACAATGATTTCGATTCAATGGATAACTCCCTGGGATACATGGCTTACGGAATAAATGCTGAAGCAAAAATTATCAGCAAGCTTACCCTTTTCGCGCAGTTCGGCATGGCTTCTACTGTTGAAAAGGACGCAGGCGGCAACACAGGTATCGGTTCGGAGATTGATCTCAGAGCGGCATATGAGATTGCCCCGAAATCATCTCTTTTCCTTGAATACGCTGCAATAATAGCCGGCGATGATATGGGACTCGGAAAATATACTACAGCTGAAAACGTATCGCAGATAATCTGGGGCGTAACCGCTCAGATATAATTCTGTTTTCATTATTGTCAACAATTCTGATTTACACAGAAAGGGGTATCCAGGACGATACCCCTTTTCACGTTTAAATTCAATACTCCTCAACGGGCATTTGTAAAAATTAACATTAAATATATAAAAAATTAACATAAGTTTATCCGTTATAAATAATAATCATTTTTAATAGCACTGTCGGCGGTTCTGTTTAGTAATACAGCAAGATCTGCTTTAATTATTGAACAGAACTTTTTTTTAGAAAAGTATAAGGCGGGTGTTATGAAAAAATTCTGGCAGCGTATGAGTCTCCGCGGAAAGATAATGTTTATGGGTACTGCTTCACTTCTGCTATTCGCTTTAATTACACTCATCTATTTTATACCCTCCATCAGGGAGGACAGCCTTGATAAAAAAAGAAGAGCCCTGATGGATACTGTTGATATTTCCATGAGCCTCATGGACGCGCTTAAATTTGAAAGTGAAAACGGCAGGATGACTGAAGACGAAGCGGCAAACAAGGCTGTTTATTATACGGGAAAGTTCAGGTACGGGCCGGAGAAGATGGACACGGTGTGGTTATTGAACAGTGAAGGTGTAATATATTCCATGCCGTACCGTGAAGATATAGTCGGTAAAAATGTCGCGGCCCTCAATATCCCGGGTAAAAGGAATGTATATAACGAGATGCTTGAGCTCTGCAGGAATAAGGGCGAGGGCTTTGTCGAATACAGCACACAATACAAATCGGAGGTGACGAGGATAGTCCCCGCTATTTCATATGTCAGGTACTATAAACCGTACAACCTCATAATCGGCGCTTCAATCTATATTGATGATGTTGAAAAAGAGATCATGTCTCTTTATATTAAAGTCATAACAGCAACACTGTTTGTAGCGTCAGTGTCAATGCTGCTGTTATTTATTGTTTCCGGCAGGATTGTTAAACCTCTTCGTAAAATTGCCGACGCAATTTCGGAGAGCAATCTTAATACAAAGCTTGA
>DAONFJ010000023.1:0-40665 GCA_035403545.1 Spirochaetota bacterium | reverse complement strand
AGGTGTAAGGGAACTATGCGACAAATATGGAGTATTACTTATTTTTGACGAGGTTATCACCGGATTCCGGCTTGGGAAAGGGGGAGCCCAGGAATACTTCGGTGTAACTCCCGATATCACAACGCTTGGAAAAATTTTAGGCGGAGGACTCCCCGTAGGAGCTTATGGCGGAAGAAAAGATATTATGGCTTTGATTGCTCCGGAAGGTCCGGTATATCAGGCAGGAACTCTCTCGGGAAATCCTCTTGCAATGGCTGCAGGTATAGCCACTATGAAAAAGCTCAATGACAGCAAATTTTATTCTGAACTATCAGCAAAAGGAAAATTATTCAGCGATAAGATTGCTCCTGTGATAAAAAATTTCAACAGCAAGGTTCAGTACCGATGCATTGAATCTATATTCTGTCTCTACTTTACGGATAATGACAACCTTACAACTGTTGATCAAGTGCGAAAATGCGACATGAAACTTTTTGGAGCTTTCCATTCAGCGATGTTAAGCAGAGGTATATATCTTTCACCATCAGGTTATGAAGTAGGATTTTTATCATCTACCCATTCAGAAAACGACATTGACAGAACTATTGCAGCGATTGCGGAATCATTAGAGGAAATTTTGTAGGTGTTAACATATTCATCGGGCTTTGGTCCCATTGATTGCGAGCCTGTCAAACTGCAGGAAGTGAAAGCCCGCTCTCTGAGGTGAGGTGAAGAGTAAAATAAAAAAGACCGCTCTTAATGAACGGTCTTTTTTTATGCATCCCCGAGGGGATTCGAACCCCTGCTGCCGAGATGAAAACCCGGTGTCCTAGACCCCTAGACGACGGGGACATGCTTTTTTTACTTTTACAATTGAGGCGTCCGGGACTTGAACCCGGGACCCACTACTTAAAAGGCAGTTGCTCTACCGACTGAGCTAACGCCTCAAACTTTCAAAGTAAAAACCTTGTACAAAATAGGTTTTTGACTGTCAACATAATTTAAAGAAATTAGAAAAAAATCTTATTTTTGTCTTTTTTTTTACTTTTTGAATGTATAATCACGCCCCGGACCGACCGAGATGTATGTTATTGGAACATTTAATTCATCTTCAATAAAATTCAGATAATCCTGCGCATTTTTAGGAAGATCATCAAATGAACGGCATTTGGAAATATTCTCCGCCCATCCATCCATTTCAATCAATATAGGTTTAACACTGCTGAACTTTGATGCGCAGATATTGTCAACTCTCTCCCCGTTAATATCGTAGCCGATACAGATTTTAATTTTCTCGAAACCTGTAAGCACATCCAGTTTTGTTATCGCCAGTTTATTCATACCATTAATCTGAATCGCTTTTTTAAGCAGAGGGAGGTCAAACCATCCGCACCTTCTAGGTCTTCCGGTTGTCGCGCCGAATTCATTACCGTTTACTCTCAATCTTTCACTGTCATCCTCATCAGCTTCTGTGGGAAACGGTCCTTCACCAACGCGGGTTACATAAGCTTTTGTGATTCCGATTACATCATCTACATCAAAAGCATTAAGCCCGCTGCCAAGCAGAGCTCCTCCGATTGTCGGGCTTGATGATGTTACATAGGGATATGTCCCGTGATCTATATCAAGAGCATGGCCCTGTGCTCCTTCGAGAAGAATACTCTTCCCGTCTCTAATTGCATTGTGGAGATACTCCTGAGTATTTATAACCATTGATCCCGCTTTTTCTTTGAAAAGGAGAAGTATACTCATTATTTCATCCAGAGTAAAAGGCTTTTCTCCGTAAATATTCTCCAGCTGAAGATTCTTGATCTTCAAAGCAGCGGCTGCACGTCTCTCCAGTGTCGGAATATCAAAAATATCACCGGTCCTTAAGCCGATGCGGAGACACTTATCAGAATAACATGGCCCTATTCCCCGTCTTGTAGTTCCTATTTTTTCATCACTAAAATTTTCCATGAGTGAATCAAGAGTCTTATGATACGGCAGAATAAAATGTGCGGAATCTGAAATAATAAGACGGTCTTTTATATCATATCCTTTCTTTTCAAGAAGTGATATTTCCTCCAGAAGTTCCACAGGATCAAGTACAACACCATTTCCTATTAAACAGACTTTATCTTCATGAAGTATGCCTGAAGGAATAAGATGAAAAACAAATTTTTTATCATCAACCACTACAGTATGACCGGCATTAGCTCCCCCCTGATATCGTACAACAATGTCAACATCTCTTGTGAGATAATCGATCATCTTTGCTTTTCCTTCATCACCCCATTGTGCCCCTATCGCTACTGTACAGCTCATATTATCCCTTCCAATTTAAGAATTTTGACACACAAAACTACATTCTAATATTATTATTATATTTAACAAGTTTTTTTTTCAATATAAAATTAAACTTAATTAAGAAGTAAATTATTCGCCGGACAGATCTGGAATAAAAGAGTCATATTTCCCCGTCAATAGGTAATATTGCTGTTTTATTCTGTATATCTTAAAATTTAATAAACTCCCGGACTTTTACACTCTTCCGATACAATTACTGCCTGATTGATAGACAAATTTTTACTCTATTTGGTTAGACGAATAGTAAACGTATATTCAGAGGCAGGTGAAAGTTCCTGTTTTTCCATATATCTCCCAGTCTACAATGACATCAGTAAAATCCCCCGCGATAGAATTGACAGTGAAATCCTGAACGGAAATGGAACTATACCTATAATCGGTGAAAATTAAAGCAGTAATAAACGGAAAGTAAAGAAAGGCTGCCCGGTGAGGGCAGCCTTTTTATATTTACTTCTTAGTCATCTTTCCATCTTTAACTATACGGCTGGCTTGTGATATAAGTTTCTCAGGAATTGTGATCCCGAGTTTTTTTGCGACATCAAGATTAAGAAGGAGGTCAACATCCGACGGTTCTGTCATAAAAACGGTCGGTATATTCTCCGGTTTCTCTCCGTTCAGTATTCTTGCAATAAGCTTCCCCGTTGCTCTTCCCATTTTATAGTAGTCAAAGCCCCATGCAGCGAGTACATCAAATTTTTCAGCTGAACTCGGATCAGCGGACATTATCGGGAGTTTGTTTGCTTTTGCAACATCAACTACAGCGCTTATCGCTGAGATAACTGTGTTATCAGTGCTCAGATAAAAAGCGTCGACTCTCCCTGCTATTGTCTGTGCAGCCTGTTTAACTTCTGATGAATTTGTTACTGTTGATTCAACAAATTCTATACCGAGTTCATCACATGCTTTTTTTGCCATTTTTGCGAGTGTTACAGCGTTTGCTTCATGACTCGCGTATATATGTCCAAGTCTTTTAATATCTTTAATTTTTTTCAAAAATGCAATCTGATCTTTTACAGGTGTCATGTCTGAAACACCGGTAATATTTTTTTCACCTGCAGTGATAGATTTAACAAGTCCTGCATCAACAGGATCTGTTACAGCAGAATAAATTACAACCGAATCTTTCAGTGTATTTTTGAGAGCCTGCGAAGTCGGTGTCGCTATTCCTACGGCAATTTTAACCTGGTCTGCTTTAAACTTCTGTGCTATAGACGCAGCAGTAGATATCTCTCCATTGGCATTCTGAAGATCAAATGTAAGATTTGTGAATCCCTGATCTTTAAGTTCATCCTGAATACCTTTTTCAACACCGTCAAGCGCGGGGTGAGATACAATCTTTGAAATACCGATTGTCACTTTCTCGGATTTATCACTTTTACCGCACCCTGCAGCAATGAGGGCTAAAGATATGATAGTGAATAACAATAAATATTTAACTGAAAATCTTTTCATATACAACTCCTGAATTAAATTATCGGGCAGTCACAATCCTGCGACGGGTACGATGTGTGACCGCAAGGGATTCCTGCGGAGTTTTTAAAGGGCTTTCACCCCTTAGACCCTGTTAAGATTGAGATTTTGTGACTTCCCTGCTGTTTATATTTCTAATTATGGACTTTAATTAAGTCAAGAAATAACATTAAAAGAAATTACAAAAACTTATGTTTTGGCGGCTGCAGTTAATTTTACGGAACTTCCAAAGTGTTCCAACAATGTAAATAATCATGTTCTGACGATTACCTGTATTTTAAAGTTAAAATAATACATTGACATAAAAAGCTCCGAATTTGTATCATAACATAATAGGTTTCTACTGAAAACAGTAGTTATTATGTCTCCATTGCGCCTCAGTGCGGAGAGACGTAATTCATCTTTTTTTGTGCAGTAAAAATAAAGTCGCATTGGATCGGACCATCATGAGTAAAAAAATAAGAATAGGAACAAGAGGGAGCGAGCTCGCGTTATGGCAGGCCAAATTTATATCAATGCTTATAGGCGAGGAGAATACCGAACTCATTATCATAAAAACTGAAGGGGACAAAATACAGAATGTCTCATTCAATAAGATGGAAGGAAAAGGATTTTTCACAAAGGAAATAGAAGAGGCTCTTCTTACAGGAAAAATTGATCTGGCGGTTCATTCTCTGAAAGATCTCCCAACGGAGGATGTAAAGGGTTTAAAACTTGCGGCCATCCCTGAAAGAGGTGATTTCCATGATATTATTATCATGCATCCCGACGCATATGAAAAAAGAAATGGTATTGATATAAAAGGAAGTTCAATGATAGGAACAAGCTCCGTCAGAAGAATGGCGCAGCTTAAAGTATTTGATAACACACTGCGGGTTGAAGCTCTTAGAGGAAATGTAAATACAAGACTAAGAAAACTGAAAGAGAGTGAGTACGACGCTATACTGATGGCAAAAGCAGCGGTAGACAGAATTAAACTTGATATAAGTGAATTTCTGATACAGGTTCTGGATGAAAATATTTTTCTTCCCGCACCGGCGCAGGGTGCGCTTGGCCTGCAGGTAAGAGCGGATGATGAGCACACATACAATATAGTCAGAAAACTGAACCACGCAAAAACCGAAGCGCTGGTAACTGCGGAAAGATCATTCCTGAAAAATTTCGGAGGAGGCTGTCATATCCCTCTTGGCGCATACGCATCATACAAGGGTGAGGAGATTGTGCTTGATGGAATTATTGCTTCAGCAGACGGCTCGTTCGTTGCAAGAGCGTCAGCAACTGGTACTGATCCTGAAGCTATTGGAGCGGAAGTTTCAGCTAAAATAAAAAAACAGGGAGCGGAAAAACATATATGAGAAAAGGAGTTGTATATCTTGTAGGAGCCGGCCCCGGAGATCCGGAGCTGATCTCCGTAAAGGGGATGAGAGTACTGCGTGAAGCAGATTGCATTATATATGACTATCTGGCCGAGAAAAGCCTCCTTGACGGACTGAGCTGTGAAATAATTTATGTCGGTAAACAGGGAAGCGACCATACACTGAAGCAGGATATGATTAACGAACTTATTGCAACTAAAGCTCTTGAGGGGAAAACGGTTGTAAGACTAAAAGGCGGTGATCCATTTATATTCGGCCGCGGAGGTGAGGAAGCCGAACTCCTTGTGGAAAAACAGATTCCATTTGAAGTTATACCGGGAATCTCATCGTTCTATTCCGCTCCTGCTTATGCGGGAATACCGCTTACCCACAGAGATTTCTCAAATGCGTTCGAAGTAATAAGCGGGCATAGACGGTCCGATGCGGATGATACCGAGGATGTCAACTTCCCCGAGTTTGATCAGGAAAAAACTTTCGTCTTTTTAATGGGAATGAAAAATCTCCCTCATATAAGCAGAACACTTATCGAAGAAAAAAAATTTCCGGCAGAAACTCCCGTCGGAATAATTTCATGGGGGACACGGCCTGAACAGCGCGTTGTAACATCACTTCTCTCAGATATTGCGGATGCTGTTGAAAAATCTAAAATCACACCTCCTGCAATAATAATCATGGGCGGAGTAGTCTCACTCCGGGACAGACTCAGGTGGTTCGATACCCGTCCTCTATTCGGGAAAAAAATAGTTGTTACACGGACAAGAAACCAGGCATCAAAACTCTCGAAAATGCTTACATCGCTCGGAGCAAGAACTATTGAGTTCCCGACAATTGAGATAAAAAAGCTGGATGACCTTTCTCTGTTCAGAAAATCACTATCATCGATTGAGACCTATAACTGGATTGTATTCACATCTCAAAACGCGGTAAATATTTTCTTCGAGGAACTTTTCACATCGGGGAAAGACGCGAGGTCTCTCGGCAATGTAAAAATTGCAGTGATAGGGAAAGCCTCGGGCGATGAGCTTAAACAGTACGGACTTGTACCGGATATGATACCGGAAAAATTTGTCGCTGAATCTCTTCTTGATGAGTTTAGAAAACATAACATTTCCGGAAAAAAAATTCTCATCCCCTGCTCTGCAGACGCAAGGATGACACTGACTGACGGACTTAATGAAATGGGTGCTGCTGTGGAAAGAATACATATCTATACTGCGGAGAAGCCTTTACATAATGATGAAAAATTGATGAACCAGGTCAGACAGGCGGATATTATAACATTTACAAGTTCATCTACAGTAACAAACTTTTTCTCAATGATTTCTGAAACAGGCGCAGTTCTTGCGAGTATCGGGCCCGTTACGACGGAGACAATTGTTAAACATGGATTTAATCCTGCAATTACAGCAGAAGAGTTCACAATTGACGGGCTTGTTGGAGCAATGGTAAAATTTTATTCATAAACATTTTTGTGCAGGTACATTTCCGTGATCTGTCCCTGCACAAATTGCACGTGAATTTTCTAACGCAAAATATCTCCAAAAAAAATTTATACCTGCAGTTATTTATTTACAGAAATTTCTTCATATAGGAAATATGCCTTATTCAATTTAACAACAGGAGCATTTAATGAGCGGAAAAATAAATATGAAAACCCCCCTCGTGGAGATGGACGGGGATGAAATGACCAGAATCATCTGGAAAATGATAAAGGATATACTTCTAATACCATACATAGACCTTAAAACAGAATACTATGACCTTGGACTGGAGTACAGGGACAAAACCGACGACAAAGTCACCGTTGATTCCGCGCTTGCGACCAAAAAGTACGGTGTTGCAGTAAAGTGTGCGACTATCACTGCAAACGCGGAGAGAGTGAAAGAATACAATCTTAAACAGATGTGGAAAAGTCCAAACGGTACAATCAGGGCAATACTTGACGGAACTGTTTTCAGATCTCCTATCACTGTCAACAGAATCAAACCTTTTATACCTGCATGGAAAAAACCGATTACAATTGCACGTCACGCTTACGGTGATGTTTACAGAAATGTTGAATATCGTGTGCCGGGAAAAGGGAAAGCCGAGATTGTATTCACTTCAGAAAACGGAGATGTTGCAAGAGAAACCATTCATGACTTCGACGGGCCGGGAGTAATTATGGGAATGCATAACCTTGATGACTCAATAACAAGTTTTGCACGCTCATGCTTCAGCTTCGCGATTGATCAGAAACAGGATCTCTGGTTCGCAACAAAAGATACAATATCAAAAAAATATGATCACAGATTTAAAGATATTTTTCAGGATCTTTATGATGCTGAATATAAAGATAAATTTGAAGCTCTTAAGATTGAATATTTTTATACACTGATAGATGATGCTGTCGCGCGTGTTATACGTTCAGACGGGGGATATATCTGGGCATGTAAAAATTACGACGGCGATGTAATGTCAGATATGGTGGCAACAATTTTCGGCAGCCTCGCCATGATGACTTCTGTTTTAGTTTCACCGGAAGGTTACTATGAATACGAAGCAGCTCATGGTACAGTACAGAGACATTACTACAAACATCTTAAAGGTGAAGAGACATCAACTAATTCAATGGCAACAATATTTGCCTGGACCGGCGCACTCAGAAAAAGGGGTGAGATTGATAACCTTCCCGCACTTACTGCATTTGCTGATAAACTGGAAAAAGCGTCAATCCTGACGATCGAAGACGGAGTGATGACTAAAGACCTGGCAATGCTCTGTGAAGATAAAGATTTAAAAACCGTTAATACTGAAGATTTTCTGAAAGAGATAGATAAAAGATTAAAACCGATGATGCAGTAAAACCCGACCTTCACTGCACGGTCCGCGGAGAGGGATTAAGCACTCTATTAAAAAAGAAAATTTCTTTTTTAATAGATATACTCTCCTCTCTGTGGTTTAAGCAGAATCAGGACGGGAACAGGGCTCACTGCTTTAATTACTCTTTTGAATTGTGCCGCCTTTTGCAGAATTAGCCATAGGCTGTTTTATTGTAAAAAGATATTCAACTGTCTCTTTTACAACAGGATCATTTGTATCCCTGCAGTATACAGAATATTTTAAAACAGGTTTCTGAACGGTTTTATAATCCTTCCTGTAATATTCTGTTCTAAACTGAAGATAGTACCCCCCGGCACTTTTGCCATATGAAAAAAGTGCTGAATACTTCTGCCGCTCATCACTTTCATATGATTTGATATTAAATCCATATACATCCGCATTTAACGAATTTGTATCCGAATTTCTTAAAATGCTCTCGAGAGTTTTAAATGATTCCATCCTGTCAGTATAATTCCCGTTGTAAACACTTCCCTCAATAATATCCTTTTTAAATTTGGCAATATCCTTTGTAAAAAATCTGGATTGCGAATCTTTTCTCTTTTTAAGATCTTTCGTCAAAGGGAAATATTCAATAACTGAATCTATTGTATTGTCATTATTATTATCTATGATCATTATTATCTTTTTATCGACACCTGAAAAATCGCCGATTACTATTGCTGTGTCATTTTCGATGGACTGCAAAAACAGATAATTGATATTGTCTGCAGGAACAGGGAAATAAGTAATCCTGTCCAGAGTAAGCTTTATTGTCTGGATCTCCTCCTGTGCGGCCGGAAAGAGAGGTGATATAAACATCATCACGAGCATTGCTGTAGAATAAAAATGTTTTTGTTTCATATTAATTCCCCCTTTAATAGTGCATATTATTAATATAAATCTATAAATCAAGAAAAATATGGATAAATGAATTTACTAATTAGCCCACCTGGGCTTTTTTTGCAAGAAAAATATTTAAACCAATTCATATTTTTTAAGAATTAATCAAAAAAGCCTGCACTTATTCTGCTTTTTTTAAATCAGGCAGAACAAGCGCAGGCTCGTTATTTGTGTATATTACAGCCGGAAATCAGTCGTTTTTTATAATCCGGCATTTATTTTAAAACCGCTGATATTGACAGCGGTTACGGGAATTCCGGTTATTTTACGCCATTACCTGAATTAACACCAGGCTGTCTTACTTTAAAAAGACTTTCAACTGTCTCTTTTACAACCGGATCATTTGAGTCCTTGCAATAAACAGAATACCTTAATTTCGGCTTCTCTTCTGTTTTAAAATCTTTTCTGTAATACTCCGTCCTAAACTGGAGATAATATCCTGCTTCTTTTTTACCATAAGAAAAAAGTGCTGAATTTCTCTGCCTTTCATCTACTTCAAAATACCTGAGATTAAATCCATATACATCGGTGCTTAATGAATTAGTATCAGGATTATTTAAAATACTCTCAAGAGTTTTCAGCGACTTCATATCATCAGTATAGTTGCCTTTGTAGACGCTCCCCTCTATAATATCTTTTTTCAGCTTAGCAATATCTTTATTAAAAAACTTAGACGCAGAATCCATTTTTACTCTCAGATCTTTTGTAAGAGGAAAATATTCAATTACAGAATCGATGGTGTTATCACTATTCTTATCAATAATCATTATTATCATTTTTTCCAGACCGGAAAAATCACCAATAACAATCGCTGTATCTTTTTCAATTGCCTGCATAAAAAGATAATTAATGTTATCTGAGGGTACAGGGAAAAGTTTCATCCTGTCTATTGTCAGTTTCTTTATCTGAAGGTCATCAATCCCTATAGAAAAAAGAGGTGATGCAAGCATAATCGCCATGACCGCTGCTACGAAAAAATATTTTTGTTTCATTTCATTTCTCTCCCGTAAAAGTTGCTATTTGTTTTTTTTTACTACAATGGTAAAGTGTGTAAATTACAAAAAATGGCTAAAATTCTTTAGAAAAAGCCATTTATTTTTTTTAAAATTACTTACTTTACCACCGTTCACTATCATCTATAAGGCACAAACTGTTTAACGCACGTCTAAGGTGTTAACTTATCTTTGAAAGACTCTCTTCCAGTTTACCAAGTATTTCAGAATATTCTTTCTGTTTACCCCGCTCTTTTTCAATAATTTCAAGCGGAGCTTTACCGGTAAAACTTTCACTGGATAATTTTGCAACCACCTTTTCAAGGTCAGCTTTTATTTTCGAAATTTCTTTTTCAAGACGGGCTGTTTCCTTCTCAATATCAATGAGCCCGCTGAGCGGCATGTATATCTCCAGATTCTGCATCACTGCTGAAGCATCAGTTTTATCAGGCTGATACTCAGGATCAACCGTAATGTTTTCAACTTTTGCAAGAGCCTGAATATGGACAGATTCAGTTTCAATAACAGTTTTCATCAGTTTATCTGATGTTTTGAAAACAACTGATGCTTTTTTATCAGGAGGAATATTCATCTCACCCCGTATATTTCTGATCTTATATATAATCTCTTTAAAAATTACTGTATAATTTGCATCATCATTAAACACCAGGTTAGTATCAAAATCTGGCCATTGAGATACTATAATGTCGGTGTCTCCCTGGACTTTAATTCTGCTCCAGATTTCCTCCGTAATAAACGGCATAAAAGGATGCATAAGAACGAGCATTCTCTGCAGCACAAAGTATAACACCTGTTTTGCGTAGTGAGAAGATTCAGCCGAGATATTAACCTTGGCATATAATCTCTGTTTAACAAGTTCAAGATACCAGTCGCAGAATTCGCCCCACCAGAACTCATATATCTCATTTGCCGCCTCATTGAATTTGTACTGTTCCAGCGCTTCCGAAACATTTTTTACGGTGTCATTCAATGAATGAAGAATCCATTTATCAAAAACTTCGAGTTTGCTGAAATCAATTTTTTCAGGCTTGAAATCATCTCCGAGATTCATGAGAATAAATCTTGTGGCATTCCAGATCTTATTACAGAATGAACTATATCCTTCGATCCTCTTCTCTGAGAGAATAATGTCTCTTCCCTGTGCCGCAAATGCCGCGAGTGTAAACCTGAATGCATCGGTTCCGTACTGGTCCATCATCACAAGAGGATCGATTACATTACCCTTCGACTTGCTCATCTTCTGGCCATGTTCATCCCGAACAAGGGCATGGATATAAACATCGTAAAACGGCATATCCTTCATAAACTTCACACCGGTCATTATCATTCTCGCTACCCAGAAAAAGATAATGTCAAAACCTGTAACCAGTACGCTTGTGGGATAATATTTTTTAAGCTCCGGAGTTTCGTCAGGCCATCCCATTGTGGAGAAAGGCCAGAGGGCTGAAGAGAACCATGTGTCAAGAACATCCTCATCCTGCCTGATCTTCGCAGATCCGCATTTGCCGCATTTATCGGGATCATCCATTGTTACAGTTATATGTCCGCAGTCATCGCAGTAAAAAGCAGGAATCCTGTGGCCCCACCAGAGCTGACGCGAGATGCACCAGTCCCTGATGTTGTACATCCATTCAAAATAAGTTTTCTCCCAGTTTTTCGGAACAAACCTTATCTTACCCTCTTCTACGACCTTTATTGCGTCATCTGCAAGCGGTTTAATCTTTACAAACCACTGTTTGGAGAGATACGGTTCAACAACAGTGCTGCACCTGTAGCAGTGGCCGACAGAATGAACATGTTTCTCAACCTTAACAAGAAGCCCTGCGCTTTCAAGATCTGCAACAACCTTTTTACGCGCCTCATACCTGTCGAGGCCTTTATACACTCCGCCGTTTTCGTTTATTACGGCGTGCTCATCCATTATTATTATCTCTTCAAGATTGTGTCTCTTCCCCATCTCAAAGTCGTTAGGGTCGTGAGCCGGGGTTACCTTTACAAAACCGGTTCCAAACTCCATGTCGACATAGCTGTCCCCGAAAATTGGAATCTCCCTGTTCATGAGTGGAAGTATTGCAGTTTTACCTATAAGGCGATTATGCCTTTCATCTGCAGGGTTGACAGCAACACCGCTGTCGCCGAGCATTGTCTCGGGCCTTGTTGTCGCTACGACAAGAAATTCATCACTGTCCTTTATCGGATATTTTATATGCCAGAGATTGCCATCAAGCTCTTTGAATTCTGTTTCGATGTCAGAGAGTGCCGTCTCGCATCTTGAACACCAGTTAATGATCCTGTACCCCTGATAAATCAGGCCTTCATCATAAAGGGTGACAAAAACTTTCCGCACGGCTTTAGAAAGTCCCGCGTCAAGTGTAAACCTCTCCCTCTCCCAGTCGAGTGAACTCCCCAGTCTCCGGAGCTGCCCCTGAATCTGGTTACCTGAATGTTCTTTCCATTCCCAGACCCTTTTCTCAAACTCCACCCTGCCGAGGTCATGCTTGGTTTTTCCCTCTGCTGCAAGAAGCCTTTCAACAACATTCTGTGTCGCGATTCCGGCGTGGTCGGTCCCCGGCATCCAGAGAACAGATTTTCCCTTCATCCTCTGCCATCTTGCGAGTATATCCTGAAGAGTATTATTAAGAGCATGCCCCATATGAAGGTTTCCAGTTACGTTTGGAGGGGGAATTACGATTGAAAAAGGTTCTTTGCCGTCATTCACATCAGCATGAAAATACCCTTTTTTTTCCCAGTATTCGTACCATTTTTCTTCAGCTTCTTTCGGCTCATAAGAGGGGGAAAGTTCCATCTACGTACTCCATTTTATGTATGATTATTTATCTGGAGTCATATTTGACCGGAATTATCAAGTGTCAATGAATTTTGATTTTCAGAAATGATAAAAATCCTGTCTGTGCCTGAATCAGGGGGAAAGTGCAGAGAACAGATTTTATTATTTAAACAATTCCTTGTCGGATGCAAGCACCACTTCAAACGGAATATCACCATGCTTACGGTTTTCATGTATATCATTTAAAATGGATAACAATGTATCGGCATCATCGGGGTGTTTTGAAAAAAATACAGAAGTATTATCATATACAAAAATGTAACCTTCCGCAGGGAGCCACGATAAATCATTTATGCATTCTTCAAAGGCATCCCAATTATCTCCAAAATAATCAGGAAGACGCATGACTTTTTTTGCCGTATTAAAAAAATCAGTTTTATTGCGGATACTTCTCCCTCTAAAATAAAAAACACAGACACTGTTCCTGGAAGCGTCATCAATAAAAACAGCATCAACGGGAGATGCACTCTCCCTGATTATTTTAACAAGTTTATTAATTTTATCCATTTTTAAATATCACTCTTCTGAATGTTTTGTAATGGTCGCCGGTATAATAATAGATATCATTTTTTACATCATGAACAATCCGTTCTTTACCGCGATTGGGGTGTTTCCCTTTTTTAAGCTGCCTGGCCATTTTGTCCGTGCACACAGTGTATTCTTTATACAATGAATTATTATTTTGAGGAAGAAGTTTTTCACGGTTTCCAAAGCGCCTTCCGTCGTTTTTTACAAACGGCCAATCCGTTGAGCCTGACCTGATTTTGTAAATAACATCCTTCGCTCCCTGCGGCAGCTCACCAAAAGAGATAGTCTGTATTGTACCCGCAGAAACAGAAAATGATATAAAACAAAAAATTAAAAAGACAGACACAAAAAAAATTATTTTCTTCATAATCTTACCGGTTTTGCCTGAAAAATTTATATCTGGTTCAAAGACTGTCATCAGCGTGCGGACAATTCCCGTACCGGATATTGAGCTGAATGTCACCTGTCACTTACTGTATTTACAACAGCATTATTATCTGTAAGTTTTTTAAATATAGTGAGTGTGCCTGTTACCTTCTTACACTATTTTAATTCAGCTAAATTTGCACTAATTGTAAGTCAAGGAAAAATAGATTTGAATTTATTTAAGATAGAATAATCAGTATTTTGTAATTAATAAATAATAAAAATTTTCATAATAGTCCAGCTGGTATACTGACAAAATGCGGATGCTGAATTATTTTTTCATACGGGAAATAAAATGGAATTGAACGGTAAAATAAAAAAAATCTCATCAATGATAAATTCTTGTTTATCCGGCGGGCTTATTCCGGATAATGAAACAATAAATTTTATCAAATCAGGATACGGCCTGAGTGAACCTGAGGAAATTTCATGCTTCATTGAAAACGGAGATGACAGTGGTGCAATAATTGAAATGCTTTCATATCCTGCGGATAGTTTCAGGGAATCCATCGAGGAATTAATTCCTCCGGAAGGATTCTCCATAAGTGAGATTCACTGTATAGAAAAAATATTTCCGGTCATTCATGTGCCGATTTTTATCCTGTTTAACAACAGAAAAATTTTTCTCACTAAGGAGGATTCTCTCACATGCCGTAAAAGATTTCTGCAGCGGCTTAATCTGGATCTCCCCATGAATTATTTTGCCGGCCTTAATATTTTTACGGATATTATTAATATCCGTTTTGTAAAAGCATACCTGCGGAAAAAAAAATTTCATTCAAACTATGAAAATCATCTTTTTCTAAACGATCTGATTTTTAATTACCAGTCAGTAAAAAATAATTCTGCCGATGAATTTAAAATTCTGCTTGGTAAATCTGTGGATTTTCTAAGCGGTTCTGATAGACGAGCGTTTGATATTCTTACAGAAAAAAAATATTATTATGAAAATACAATTCTGGAATCAGAAGAGTTTGCGCGGCTGCTGAAAACTTACAGCATGGAATTCATCATGATGAAAAGAATTCAGCCTCCGCTTGTATCTGTTGACGAAGCGCGTACCATGATAAGTATTATTGACCGGCTGGCATCAGTAGTTTACGGCACGTTAATTCCATCTGTGCGGAATGATGTTATTGACAGTTTTTAGCCTAATCCGGCAGTGCATCACCGGCACCTGCACATTCTCTCCTTTGCTCCATATGGCGGGAGTTTTGTAACAATATTTTCAGGAGCTCCCCCTTCTCCCGTTTTTCGAAGAAGGGGCCGGCGGATTAGAGCATCAAGTAAATCATACTTTGTCCCGCTTTTAAAAAATAAAATCTGTAGACAGAAAGTTAGACTTATTATTTTTTACTATATCAGTAATAATCTCTTTATTAACACTGTTCTCTTTTGCGGCAACAAGTGACCTGATTGAAAATACCCGAAGCGCGTCGGAAACAGACAGAGTTCCTTCCGCGGAATCTTTTCTGCCTGTAAAAGGGAATACGTCAGGTCCCCTCTGGCACTGACAGTTAATATTTACTCTCGCTACCTGATTCACTAACGGATCTATAAGGTTTGCAATCCGGTCCGGATTTTTTCCGAAAATACTCACCTGCTGCCCGTAATTCGATTCAATAACATACCTAAGCGGTTCCTCAATATCATCAAAAGCGGCAACAGGTATAACCGGGCCGAACTGCTCTTCATGATAAAGTCTCATCTCGGAGGTAACGGGAAAAACAACTGCCGGGTTGAAAAAATTTCCATAATAAAAACCGCCGTTTTTATTTGTAACTGACGCTCCTTTGGAAACCGCATCATCCACAAGTCCGGCAAGATACTCGCACTTCCCCTCTTCAGGCAGAGGTGTTATATCCACGTCCGTCTCCCATGGCATACCCAGCTTAAGTCTGCATACAGCTTCATTAAGAAGCCTCATGAATTCAGGCATAATTTTTCTGTGTACAAAAAGCATTTTCAAAGCAGTACATCTCTGCCCGTTGAAAGACAGAGTCCCTGCAATAACTTCGCTGATAGCAGTATCAAGATCCGCATCAGGAAGTATTATTGCCGTATTCTTAGCTTCCAGCCCGAGAACAGATCTAAGCCTGTGCGGTTTGGGATGTGCTTTTTTCAAAAGATCGGCGACATGGCTCGATCCGATAAAGGCCAGAACATTTACCTTCCCGGAATGCATTACAGGCTGGATTATTCTTTCACCATCTCCATAAATGGTATTAACAACGCCCTTCGGAAAAGAAATTTTAAATGCTTCAAGCAGAGGCCTGTGAACGAGAACACCGAATTTCGGCGGTTTGAAAATTACCGTGTTGCCTGTTATTATAGCGGGGATGAGTGTAGCGTAAGTCTCGTTAAGAGGATAATTATACGGTCCCATACAAAGCACTACACCCATAGGCGACCGTCTTATCTGCCCGATAATACCCTCCTCCATTTCAAACCTTGAACTTTTTCTATCCAGATCTTTAACCGCTTCAATCGTATCTTTTATATACTGAACTGTCCTGTCGAACTCCTTGATTGAGTCCTTAAACGATTTCCCGATTTCCCACATAATCAGTTTAACTACTTCCCCTCTCATCTCCTTCATCAGGAGGATGAATTTCTCCATATGCTTTATCCTCTGAGCTACACTCATTGTGGGCCATAAACCGCGCCCGGAATCAAAAGCTCTTTCCGCTGCATCTATAGCCTCCGCGGCTTCCTTTTCTGTCAGCATTGGATATTCACCAAGCTTTTTCTGTACAAGATCTCCATTGGTTTTTATATAAACAGGAGAAAGGACCTGATGCATCTCTCCATTCCAGGTTCTAATCTCTCCATTAATCAGATACTCCTTCTGTACTATATACTCAATATTATGTTCCTGGGGAATATCTTTATCTTCAGGGTAAAAATTTCTAATATCCATAGATGTCTCCTTATAAACTGCACTTAATACTGCTGATTATCTTTTATTATGTCAAATTTGACAATTAAAATTATATTTATGGTTCATTTTTTAATTTAACAATAAATAAGTGTAAAATCAATATGGTTGACTAAATTATAAAATTAGTATATATCTAAATAAATCCTTATCTTAATACATCTTTGATTTAATGCAAAAAATCAATTTCGATGGCATAAAATTTATATAAAACTTTAGCTTGACTAAAGATACATGATATATTATAGTCTTTTAAGTCATATATCTTCAATTTTTTAAAGGATCAAAGAAATAATGGAAACGATATTAGAACTACCGCAAAAAACTGAAAGCAGCGGCAGCAGTTCTTTAAAACTTACTGAAAAAAATTTCAGAGACCTTGTACATTCATCCCCGGATGCAATATTCGTCTATGTTGATGAAAAGATTATTTTCGCAAACAGCACAGCATTGAAATTAGTACACGCTGAAAAAGCCGAAGAGGTCATAGGAAAAGATATATGGGATTTTGTCCCTGCTGTAAGCCACAAATCACTTAAAAAGGCTGTCGACCTGGTAATAAATAACCAGAAAAGTTATGTCTCTACTCAAGACAGGATGATTACTGTCGATGGCGAAATAATAGATATCGAAATCTCATCCACATATTTTAACTTCAACGGAAAGAATGGTGTTCAGGCTTTTATTCGGGATATATCAAAAAGAAAAAAAGCTGAAGAACGCCTCAAATCACCCGAAAAAGATTATAAAATAATTTTCGAGTCTACAGGTACTGCAATGCTGTTTCTTGAGGAGGATAAGACAATCTCCCTGATAAACGGCGAGTGTGAAAAAATTTCCGGATACACGAAAGAAGAAATTGAAGGTAAAAAAAAATGGACCGAGTTTGTCGCCGAGGATGACCGCCATACATTTGAAATAAACCATGATGGAAGACGAAAAAGCGGAAATACACCGATGAACTTTGAGTTTAAGCTGATAGATAAATATGGCAGACTTCATAATGCTTTTATGACAATTACAATGATCCCCGGTACAAAAAAAAGTGTAGCATCAATAATAGATCTCACTGAAATAAAAAAAGCTGAAGAAATACTGGCGGCAACTCAGCAGCATTACAGATTACTGGTTGAAAATACAAAAGAAGCAATCGCAATAATTCAGGACGAGATGGTCCGTTATGTTAATCCGAAGCTTTGCGAAATTACAGGCTATTCTGAAAAACAGATACTGAACAAAAAATTCTACAAACTAGTTCATTACGATTTCAAGGAAATTGTACGGAATGAGTACAAGCACAGGCTTGACGGCACCGAATCGGTTACCATATCTCCGGTAAAAATAATCGATACCGGAAATAATGAAAGATGGTTCCAGATAAATTCGGTTCTTACAATCTGGGGAGAGAGGCCCGCTGTTCTCATTTTCTTCAATGATGTTACTGAAACAAAAAATGCGCAGGACGCGCTCATGGCAAGCGAGGAAAAATACAGGCTCCTTGCCGAGAATGCGAAGGATATAATTATAGTTTATGATGAGGACGGTTCTGTCAATTATCTCAACAGTTCAGGCTACGAAACATTCGGTATAAAAAATGAAAAAAATAATAACATACATGTCTCGGATATACTTTTCCCGGGAAGTGAATACATGACACCATCTGCACTGGTTAACGAAACTACCGGAAATTTTAAAAACTATAAAAACCGCATTGAAGTCTCAAATTCTTTCGGAGATGTAATCCAGCTTGAAACTATTTCTAGCCCTATAAAACTTGACAGCGACAATTACGGCATGCTTGTAATAGGACGGGATATAACAGAAAGAAAACAGCTTGAAAGAGAGATTATTCTCATCTCTGAACGTATAAGGCAGCAGGTAAGCCGCGACCTTCATGACGACCTTAATCCTCACCTGATCGGAATTGAAGCATTATCACAGGTATTGTTCATGAGTCTTCAGAAAAAACATATTCCAGAATCTGCCGATGCCGAAAAAATATCGGCATTGATTAATAAAGCAATTACAAAGACTCACAGGCTTGCCCGCGGACTATGCCCGATAGACCTGGAATCATCGGGATTTCAGACTCCTCTCATGAATCTGATAAAACTTGTGCGCAGTCTCTACGGAATAGAATGCAAATTTACCTATGACGAATCGGTAATAATTGAAGATATTACACTTGCAACCAATCTATACTACATCGCGCAGGAGGCTACACTTAATTCAGCGAAATATTCAGGAGGCTCTCTCATAACGATTACTCTCAAACGGACTAATGATACTCTGGTTCTTTCTATTGAAGATAACGGGACGGGTATTCATAAAGTAGAAGAAACAGATAAGGATAAAAACAGCGGAATGGGCCTCAAAATTATGAAGTACAGGGCTGAGATTATAGATGGAGTATTCTCTATGCAGAAAAACAAACCATCAGGAACATCTATCAGCGTAAAAATTCCAATTAATATTTTAAAATCAGAAGGGAGGATATCTTATGGCGGAAGGTTCCCTAAAACTAAACCGGAAACAACGGATCTTTATAGTTGAAGATCACCCGATATTCCGTGACGGAATATCGCAGCTCATCAATAAAGAAGAAGACATGATTGTAGTCGGCGGATGTGAAAACTCCGGCGAGTGTCTTAAATACATAAAGGATAATCAACCTGATCTTATAATTGTAGATATTACTCTTAAAGACAGCTGCGGGATTGAACTGACAAAGGAGATAAAAAAAACCTATCCCAATCTCCCCGTGCTGATTTTATCCATGCATGAAGAACTGATCTTTGCCGATCGCGTGCTTAAAGCCGGCGCAAAAGGCTATATGACCAAACGTGAAGCAACCAGCAAAGTTATTGAGGCCATAAGAAGAGTTCTGCAGGGAAAAATCTATATCTGCGATACAATGATAGATCATTTTCTTGAAAGATCAATAACCGGCGGACAGAATTTCACATCCTCGCCTGTTGAAAGATTAAGTGAAAGGGAATTTGAAGTCTTTAATCTGATAGGAAAAGGAATGACAAACAGGTCAATAGCCGAGGTACTCACTGTAAGTACAAATACAATCTCCACATACAGGGAGAGAATAAAGGAAAAACTGAATTTACAGAATAACGCAGAACTTAACAGATACGCCATGCAGTGGATTCAGAAATAACATTATTTTTAAAAATACATTAAGCTGCATAAACAATAGAATTGACGCTATAGCTGAATTCATATCCCGCTACTTCAAAAAAACATATATCCGGATTATATAATATATCCATGTACACTATGGTAATACTGACAGACTATGCAGTGCTGAAGATGCAGCAGCTCTGATTAAATCAAATGACAGAACAGCAAACCCATCGCTGTATAATTTAAAAACTCCTTTCTCTGATTATTAAATAATTTCCTTCACCCGATACCGGCAAAAACCGGCTTTTTTTTACACTTTTTTTGTAATTTTTTTGACTAATTTGTCATATTTTTGATGACAATGAAAGTACTAATAGTTACTCATTGAATACCATGGGAATTACAATAAACATAGAAAATTATACCAGATACGGAATGATCAAGAAAGAACTCTCTGCTTCCGAATCTGAATTGCTGGCCGGATCAGAAACCTTAATTGATTCCGCCCAGAAATCCGGAAGAGGAATAATTGAGGATTCCGGGACAAGATGCTGTGATCTTAACACCGGAAGCACATGTAATGGAAAACTGAAAATTGTAATAACTGATATTCCAAATGAATTGTCATGGTTCTGTGGAGAATGCGGCAGCGAAGGAGTGATTCAAAACTGGAGAAAAAGCCCTGTTTATTTAAAATCTCTCCGCAACAGAGAGAAAAAAGGAAAATCATTAAGCACTGTACTGAAACTTTCCGGAAAAAATTTTTCCCTCTTAAAAGATATCAGTTCTTCAAAAGCTGATCTGTTTATAATCTTTAACTCTGCAGCAGAAGAGAACTCGGATTATACTATGCATATTGCCGAGTTCGACATCCTGAGAATTCTTGAACTGGTAGCAGAAAGAATCAGAAAAAACCCGGAACAAAAAGAAGAACTCCTCGAATTAAAAGGGGAGATAGTCGGATCATTCTACTCCTCAAAAAATGCCGTAAAATAAAATTGAATGCCCGGTCAATTAAAAGCTCTCAAAAAAATAACATCGTAAAAATCCGCTGCTGGTTCAATCATTTTTAATTTAATAAGACTAATAATAAACTTTACATTTGCTTCGGAATATCTTATTATTATTTTAATTTTCAGGTTTAACTGCCCTGAAATAGAAATAATTTAAACTTATGCTAAATAACAAAAGGAGATGTTATGGGAGATAAAAGTCCTAAATCCAAAGAAAAAAATCTAAAACAAAAAGACAGCAGCAAAGTCAAAGCAGTCCAAAAAGCTCAAACAGAAAAAGATGCTAAATCCTTTGAGACAGGTAAACCTAAGAAATAACTCCGCCGGCTAAAAACAGCGGAGACAAGTGACTTGAGGTTTGCATGCTCTTCTTTTATTCAAAAGTATTTCAGTCCGGATTTATCGTTAGTATCCGTTTAAATCCGTTTTAACTGGAGGTGCAATGGCATTATTTTTTATATAATTTTAAATTCTTTCAGATTTCCGATATCATCCTGATTCAAATTTCTTTCGTTACTTATTAATTTTGAGATTAGTCTTTTTGCATTCTGAAATTCTTATGAACATATAACGGCCTGTCCGGGCATTCCCGGCTCAATACAGGACACAAAAAAAGCTGATCCAATGGAACAGCCTTTTTTTGATAAATAAAATTACAAATAAAACTTATTCTTCAGGTGCGCCGCTGAAAATTGCATCGGTAGATTTTATTATTGCAGTCTCCTCCGCGAGAATTGACTCAATCTTCCCGAAAAAATTCATAAAATAAGCCCCCACATAATACTGGGAGGATAGAACTCTTCCGGAATAAAATGCAGCTTCAACGTTCTCATGCATAAATTTTTCTCTCTCTTCGCCTTTAAGATCCCCAACAAGTTCCCTCATCTTTTTGGTGGCAATTGTAAGGCTCCAGAGATGCATCCAGGCATGCGCAAGCATTGTCATACCTTCGCGTACCGGTGTAGCACTTATAAAAATCTGCATAAGCCTTCCTGATGCAAGGTTTTTCATCAGCATGTCGATAAGTTCATCCATCTTGTCTATCGCCCTTACAATCGGAGAAATATACTTATAATCAACAACTCCCTTTGCTTCTTCAATTGTCTTCTGTATTCTCTTTCTGAAAACATTGAAGTAATACTGATCCCTGTTCATCAGAAGTTTTCTTGTGACAAGGTCGATAGACTGAATTCCATTTGTACCTTCATATAGAGAAAGAATCTTGGAATCCCTGGCAAGCTGTTCAACAGGATAATCGCAGCAATAGCCATATCCGCCGTAAACCTGCATTGATTGTGCTGTTACCTCCCAGGATAGATCAGAATTTCCCGCCTTACAGATCGGTATAAGAAAATCGACAAGAGCGGATGCTTCTTTAGCTTCTTCACCCTCACCGTTATGTGCTATATCAATGTTATAACTTGTGAAATAAGTTGTCATCCTCATAGCTTCAACGTGAGTTTTCATCCATAGGAGCATTCTTTTTACGTCAGGATGCTCAATAATAGGAACAGACGGTGCGCCTGCATCCTGCAGCTTTGTAACATGGGGCATCTGTTTTCTATTCTTTGCATAGGTAACAGCATGAAGATAAGCTGAACTTGAAAGAGCAAGTGCCTGATTTGAACACTGCAGTCTAGCCTCGTTCATCATCTGAAACATAATCTTCATTCCTTCGCGTTCTTTACCCATTAAAAAACCGACACACTCGCCGTTATCTCCAAAGCTGAGAGAACATGTTGGAGATCCATGGATTCCCATTTTATGTTCAACACCGGTGCATACAACATCATTTTTCTTTCCGATAGTTCCGTTTGTATTAACCAGGAATTTTGGTACAAGAAAAATGGAAACTCCCCTTGTTCCTGCAGGATCACCTTCCAGCCTTGCAAGTACAGGATGCATTATATTCTCATACATGTCATTTTCACCGGCAGAGATGAAAATTTTCTGTCCGGTAATCCTGTATGTACCATCAGAATGTTTAGTTGCCCTGGTTTTCAATGCTCCGACATCCGATCCGGCATCAGGTTCCGTAAGGCACATTGTGCCGCTCCATTTACCTTCTATCATTTTATTTAGAATTACATCTTTATCCGCGCCATTATAAAAATTTTTAATAAGGTTAAGGGCTCCTCCGCTAAGAATGGAGAACATATTCCATGCTATAGATCCGGCATTGAAGAATTCATTACACGCAATATTCATAGCGACAGGCATTCCCATCCCGCCTATCTCCGGATCATTGGAAATTCCGGGAAATCCTGATTCATTAAATGCTGCCATAGCGGACTTATACGGCTCAGGCACTTTGACACTTTTAGTTGCAGTATCAAACTTAACTCCGATCTTATCAGACTCCATATTAATCGGATATACCTGACCTACGGCAATCTGTTCAGCAAGTTCCAGCGTTGCTTCATATGTGTCCCTGTCGAATTCGGAAAATCTCGGCATACTGGAAAGTTTATCGAGTTTCAGCATTTCAAAAAGTACAAACCTCTGATCTCTAACATCTACAAGTTTATTAAGACCCATGTATTCCCCCAATTATTAGATTTGAAAAAGTTTTTTGTGCTGATTGTCGTTTTTGCCGGCTATTTCTATTTTTTTTATATATAAATCCGCTAATAAGAAATTCTTCCCATTATACAAAAAATGCTATCATTTAGCATACCGAATGTCAAATATTTTTTTTTAATTATTATAATAACAAATTTTATTTGTTAAAAATATTAACTTAACCCATATTTCTCTGTTAAAAAATAGCAGTGACTAAAATTATATTCATTTTTACTGCATGTACATAAACAGTCCTTTTTATGGATAATGTGGTTAGCAATCTTAAATCTGGAGGGGAATTATAATATCAAACCGGTGAATGCCAATACTTTAAACTATCTGCTGAAAGAGTACGGCTTCCTTTCCTTTGAACAGATTTCCGGATAATTACAATTTTTCACCTGGCCCGCTTCACGGCGGCCATTGTCATTAAAACAAAGACATCTCCGAAGACAAGTTTTGCGGATGATTCCATGTTAAACACAATATACGGTTAATGATCAGCCTCCATACCGGAAAAGACCTGATTCCAAAAATTACTCTGCTGCAGATTTATATCTGCAAGCTGAGCAAAAAAATACTTTTCATTCTGAAAGTAGAATAATATACATGACTTTAGAATGTTAAAATTGAAAATTATAACCGGAGGAATAAATTTTGAAAAAAGCATCAATCGCATTTATCGGAGGATCAGGCCTTTACGAAATCGAAGGGGCAAAACTTATTGAACAGCTGGACTTAGAAACTCCCTGGGGAAAACCATCAGATAAGATCGATATAGTAGACATTAATGGAACAACCGCTGCATTTCTCCCGAGACACGGCAGAGGGCACCTGTATCCGCCCCATCAGCTTAACGTCAGGGCAAACATCGCAGCACTTAAAATGATAGGCGTTGAACAGATTATCGCTTTTTCTGCAGTAGGAAGTTTAAAAGAGGAGATTCCTCCCCTTGATTTTGTTCTTCCTGATCAGATTATTGACAGGACAAAAGGGAGATCAAGTACATTCTTTGAAAATGGTATCGTAGCACACATCGGATTTGCAGATCCGTTCTGCCACAGGCTGCATGATATTATTCTCCCTGCAGCAAAGGAACTGGGCCTTAAAATGCATACCGGTGAAACACTTATAGTGATGGAAGGCCCCGCATTCTCAACAAGGGCTGAAAGCAAACTTTACAGGTCATGGGGTGCCGGAATTATTAATATGAGTACAATACCCGAGGCAAAACTCGCCCGTGAAGCAGAAATCTGTTACGCGGTAATATGCATGAGCACAGATTATGACTGCTGGCACGAAAGTGAAGAGGATGTAACAATCGACATCGTCATCAACAACATGAACACCAACTCGGCAAACGCGAAAGAGCTTGTTAAAAAACTGGCGGGGCTGCTCGGTAAAGAAAGAACTTGCGGATGCAGGGAAGCGTCAAAATTCGCGGTAATAACGGCACCGGAAAAAAGGAATATTGACCAGTCAAAAAAACTGAGTGCCATTCTGCCGGACTACTTTAAGTAACATTTAGTTTACCATCGTAAAATACCGGTAAAATTATTTACCGGTATTTTATAAATTAAACTCAGCACTCAATAATTGCAGGCGACTCCCGCCATAAAATTAAGATAATCATTTGTTATCCCCAGATGAACACTGCTTGTTGAATTTTCTGTTCTCATATCAAGTATTATTCTTTGATAAATAAGTCCGAACAACAGTGTATAATTTTTTGAAGGTTTTATATCAATCCCGGAAGCGAGCTGGTATATTGAATAATCAGTATCTCCGTATTTAATTCCGTCTTCATCCGAGGAATCAGCTTTAGATTTTGTATAACTGCCGCCAAAACCAAAATTAATAAAACTGCTGTAATTATAATTTATCCCGCATTTCAGAGTGTATGCATATTTTAAATTTATATCACCTGTAATTTCAGCGAGTGTATCCTCATCGCAGCTCTTCTCCTCATGGGTATATGGAATCAGATAACCTGTTTCAAAACAGACAAGATATCCTCCCCGGGGTTTTATGCCGAAACCGAATAAAACTCCCGGGCCTTCGTCGTTCATAAAATAATTTGAGATTTTTTTTTCGCTGCCAATTCCGTTTATATCAAGTTTATATTTCTGATTTTCAAATCCGTAACGCCCGCTTTTGAGCATAACACCGAATTCAAAATCATTCTCACGAAGAGAATAACCGAGCGTACAGCCGGATGTAACTCTTGTTTTATCTATCTGAAGATTTTTTTTATCTGTTCCATCTATCTCATCAGATTCTTTTGATTCAATAAATGCAGCTGTTTCGATCTGTAATCCAATAGATTCTGTATTATTCATTTTATAAGCATACGACAGCATCAGGGTTGAACCGATATACACCTTATCTTCTGTTGAAGAGAAACCCGTGCTATCTAATTGCGTACTGCTGAAAATAACCTGCCCGTCCCCCGCCCTGCTTATACCTATCCCGTAGGAGTTTTGTCCAGAATGCTCTACGTCTGAAATGTAAAATGCACCATTATAATCTTCCGAAATTTCCGGATCCAGCTCAACACTGACAGCACCGAATGTTAAATCTGCATCAGCTTTGGAATGCATAAGATAGGAATACATATACATAAAAGAAATATTTTCAGTCTGCTGATGTGACATCAGTGCGGGATTCCTCAGCGCGTTGAAACTGCTGTCAGAGTTTACACTTACAGTGCTTCCCGAGTTAACTGCTTCAGCATATAATTTCAATGTTAGTGAGATAATTAAAAGTGTATAGATTCCGATTTTCATATTCATTATTTCATCCGGTATTCCATCATAGTATTATAATAACATAAACTATGTGGAGAATAAATTCAGCAAAAATTATTATCATTATTCATGGCTTCAATGACAAGTAAATAGAAAAATTATTAAATACTATTTCTAAAAATACAGTTTAGTATGAAAAAACAAATTCCGGTATTTAAGACAACAGGGTTACAAGGACTTTATTATACATGGCAAAGTTAAAAAATAAATACTGAAAATAATTTATTTATAAACAATCCGATTTCAAATGTTTAACTTAATTGTATAATTAAAATTTTATTCTAATTTATTTGACAAAAATTGACCTTATAAATCATTGTGTTTCAGGTTAATAGTTCTGAATTAATTTAAATTTCATCAAAAAAATCATTAAAAATTTAGTGATTATAATATTTTTTTAAAAAAAACTTAAACGGCTATTGACTATTCGGTATTTAATTGTTTTATTAAATACAACACACGGGTTCTACAGAAGTATGTGAATATTTTTGTTTAACTCAATCAAATCCTCATAAAAAGAACCGGCAAACTTTAAGCAGCCCACCCCGGGCTGTATTTTTTTTTCTACCTGTAATTAATAAAATCTAATCACCGATAAAATTCCGTTTATAATTTTGCTTTACATATTAATAACGTAAAATATATTTACATTACTTGCTTTAACCGAGAGGGGACTATGAGTAATAATAAATACACTGCCAAAGAAGCACTTCATATAAGAACAGCTTTTGCATATCTCATTGCACTATCCCTCACACTTTTTACAGGCGTATCTTTTCTTATAATTGCCAGGATGCCTGCGGCCGAAGTTGTTCCGGTTTTAATCATATCTGTGGTATGTATATCTCTTGCATTTATTTTTTACCGGCTCAAAAAAAATAAAAAAGATTCAAAAGTAATACCATGGATCCTCGCGATTGTAACAGCACTAATGCCTATTGCCACAAAATTAAAATATGCAATGGAGTTCGGCTGGACATTCATGCTGCAGTCATATAACAGTTCAATGCTTCTTCTGATGATGGTGTTTTTTACATGCCTCTTTCTCAGGGAAAAACTTTTTATTTTCATTTCAATTTTTACAATATTATTGTGGTCGGCTTTATTATACATCGCTTTATCCAATGGAGCTGAATATTCGTGGAATATGACAGTAGACGGAAAAACCTATTTTGGAGTTATACCTCAAAGAGAAATATTTATGATAATCGCGATGTTTATAATTTCCTATGTCGCATTCAGATGGATCAGAATAGTAAATACCTTCGAACAGAGAACAACCGCTCAAACTCTTGAGATTGAAAAAAGAATTGAACAGATGCAGAGTATGAATCTTGATACTAAAGAAAGCGTAGCCACTCTTCTTACTGAAGTAGATTCTCAAAACGGGCTTGTTGTAAAGTTCAATGACAGAATGCAGAGCCAGGCTGCCACATTTGAAGAAATTTCCGCCACACTTGAAGAACTTCGGGTTTCATCTGAAAGTATACATAACACTACACTTGATCAGATAGAAGGAAACGTCCGTATGGATGATATCGTCGGTGATTTCAAAAATATCAAAAACGAGACTAAACTGAATCTGAACTCAACATATACGGGACTTCATGGAATATCAGAAAGAACTAACGAAGCCAATCTGAAGCTTCAGGAAGTTGAAACCACCATGAATACAATTGCGGAGCAGAGCGGCAAAATAGCAGAAACCGTATCTATAATAGTTGATATTGCCGACAAAATAAATCTTCTCTCACTTAATGCAAGTATAGAAGCAGCACGTGCTGGTGATCACGGGAAAGGTTTTGCTGTCGTTGCAGACGAGATAGGTAAACTCGCATTTCTAACAACTGAAAGCATCAAGGAGATAGAAAAAGTACTGTCTCTCAATAATACAGTAACAAAAAAAGGTGTTGATGTCATAAAAGACTCTTCATCCATGATCAAAGAGATGATAAACTCCATGTCGGGAAGCACTGATAATATAAAAATTCTGCAGGACTCCCTTATGGTTGAGGAAAAATATATCAATTCAATCATAAAGCAGATGGAAACCAATATCGATCTTGCCCGTTCAATCGGACAGGGTACTGATGAACAGAAAAATGCGATCGAAAATACAAGCAATGCCCTTGATGACCTTAACCAGATTGTAAGTGAAATGGTCAGCGAGATAGCTGAACTCGCCAAATCATCTAATAATATTCTGGAAAGCGCCAAAGAACTATTGAAGAAAGCGGAAGAAACTGTCTGATCAGGTAACCTGCAGATATTTCAGCATATCAGATCTTGTAATAATACCAGCGAGTTTGCCGTTATCAATAACCGGAAGGTGCCCTATACCATTAATAAACAGAAGATTTTCTATTTCCCTCATATTCGCTCCGGCAGGGCATGTTATAAGTTTTGTTCTCATATATGCTTTTACCGGTGAATTCATCTGATCTTTTTTTCTGCCTTTCATTATATCTCTAAGTGTAAGCATTCCGCAAAGCTCATCTTTTTCATTAAGCACAGGCGTGCCGGACAATTCCATCTCTTCGAAATACAATGAGGCTTCTTTCAAAGTCCACGTATCGCGTATAGTCACAACATTTTTTGTCATCATGGTTTCAGCAGTTACAGCATGCTGGAGCTGCCGGGACAATGTTTCCAGAAGACTTTTAAAAATCTCTCTCCCTTCCCCCTGCTTAACAAGTGCAGATGCTGCTTTCGCATGGCCTCCGCCGCCGAAAGGCCTTAATATGTCAATTAGATCTATTACATTTATGCTGCTTCTTCCGATTATCACGGTACTGCCCGGCTTTTCGAAATGAAACACACCGAAAATTGCGTCAGGATTTTCTATATTAAAAATTTCTTCAACTACAGCGGCAAGACCGGCTGCCTGCTTTTCCATTGCATAGTAACTGAATACTATCTGGTGGCCGTTTATATCCTGCCAGACCAGGGTATTCATAATGTCATGGAACAGCGACACCTGGTAATCTTCTTTAAGTGTTTTTAAAAAATTATTAACAAGTTTTATATCTGCATGATTTTTCAGAAGATATGATGAGACGCGGAAGTCGTCTTCCTGAACATTATCATGAGTAAAATTTCCGGTGTCAGCATAGATCCCTGTAAGAGCAATTGTTGCATCTTTAGGGGAGATTGACAGGCGGTTTTTTATCAGTTCAAGGCCTATCATTGTAGTATTGGAACCGTAATCCCCCTCATGCACTTCTGCACTTTCAAAGTCACAGGAATCCGCACGGTGGTGATCATAAATAACTATGTCTTTAACTTCATTATCTATTACATCAAAGTATTCTTTCACCCTGGAGTGTGACCTGGTATCAACAATCACGACCCGCTCCACTTTCTCTCCTTTCAGTTCATCAACAGGTTTAAAATCAAGATGATAATGATACAGATTAACAAGATTTTTTGCTGCCGGATGGATAAGCCTGCTCATGACAGGTATATGATCAGGATAAAGATACTTTGTAAGAACGATAGATCCTATGCAGTCAAGATCCATATTTGTATGTCCGACAATTATTTTCACATCACCCCGCCATGATCCCTCACTGCTGACAATGCTGGGATTTATATCAGAATATATTTTAACCTAAAGGAACTAACTAAATCAGTCAAGCCATAATAATTTAACTGATGTAACATCTTTTATGTTCTATCAGACTATTACCATCGTAAAGAGTGGTAATCAATTATAATCTATATAAACCGGTAAAAAAATTGCTACTTCACAGTTTGCATACCATTCCATTATTTCTATCCCTGGTAATAATTTTTTGTCAAAACCGGTAAAAAAATTTATTGCAGTGTAAATTATATTAGTATAATTAAATAAAGGTAATCCTTTAAAATTATCACATAAAATCCCTTTAATTAAAAAATTGTTTTCAGGAGTATATTTTGAATGAATCAAAGCCATTGATTCTGATCGTTGAAGATAGTTCCGTTAATGGGAAACTATGTGAAAGGTTATTAAATAAAAGCGGTTACGATACGGCTATATGTACTGACGGTGAGAGTGCCATAGAATTTGTGAACAGCAATTCACCCGACCTTATTCTTTTAGATATTGTAATGCCCGGTATTGACGGATATGAATTCTGCAAAGTTATGAAAAATAATCCGAAAATAAAACACACTCCGATAATATTTCTAAGCGCAATGAATGATGAAAAAAGCATCATTAAAGGTTTTGAAAATGGCGCCGTCGATTTCATTACAAAACCATTCAGGCATCAGGAACTTCTTGCAAGAACCAGAACTCATGTTGAACTCAAGAGGGCAAAAGAAAAACTTCTTCAGATGGCAATTACCGATGAACTTACCGGTCTTGTAAATAGAAGATATTTTATGGGAAGGCTTCTTCATGAATATGAAAGAACAAAAAGATACGAGTCAGTATTTACAGTACTGATGATTGACCTCGATTATTTTAAAAAAATAAATGATACTTATGGACATCAGTCCGGAGACACTGTTCTGCGGGCTGTTTCAGATTCTATGAAATTAAGCCTGAGGCTGTCAGATATTATTGGACGGATAGGCGGTGAAGAGTTTGCCGTAATTCTTCCTGAGACTGACATAAACGCGGCGCATATTATCGGTGAGAGGTTACGAAAGAGAGTTGAGGTGCTGAAAATTCCACATAAAGAACGCAGCCTGAAAATCACGATAAGCATTGGAGCGTCATCTTCATCGAAAGATGATTTGAGCATAGATGACGTTCTGCAGCGGTCAGATTCGGCACTGTACAGAGCAAAAGAGAATGGAAGAAACAGAATTTACTCAGAATAAAAAGCTCTCCCTTTTTTAAGTAAACCCGAAGAAGTATAAAGAATCAAAGCGCACCAGATAAGTGAAAAACTTACTGTATGTGTAAAGCTGAAATTTTCTCCATATACCGCAACTCCGATTAAAAGCATAATAGACGGAGAAATATACTGAATAAAACCGATCCTGGAAAGGGGAATCATCCTCGCCCCCTGGGCAAAAAGAAAAAGCGGGACAGCAGATACCACCCCGGTGCCAAGAAGAACTAAAACTAATGCTAACGAAGAATTCCCCATTGCACCGGTACCGCTGTATTCCTTAAAAATGATTATATAACCTGCCGCAGGAAGGAGAAAAAGTGTTTCAACGCCGAGAGATGCAATTGAATCAAGGTCACCCATTTTTTTTATGAGCCCGTACAGCCCGAAGGTGAACGCAAGGGATAATGCGATCCACGGGAAACTCCCCAGATCGACAGCCATATATATAACAGCGCAGGCTGCAAGAATAAGAGCTGTAATCTGAATTCGTGTAAGCCTTTCCCGAAGTACAATCATACCAAGAAGAATACTGACCAGCGGATTTATAAAATAACCGAGGCTCGCTTCAACAATATGCCCGGTATTCACGGCATAAACATATATAAGCCAGTTGCTGACAATGGTCAGTGAAGAGAAAAAAACTATAACACGGAATTTTCTATTCTTTAAAATATTCAGCAGAGCTTCTCTTCTGCCTGTAAAAAGAACAAGAACTATCGAAATGACAAAAGTCCATATTATTCTGTGACAAACAATTTCATCAGCGGGGACACTTTGCAGCATCTTCCAATAACCGGGAAGAACTCCCCACATTGCAAAAGAAATAACTGTATAAACAGTACCGGCGATGCTCTTTCTTTTATCTGATAATATTGCAGTATTCATTTTTTCTCCAGCATAGACCGGCATTTGTACATGACAGCCATTGCCTCTTCACTAATAGTTGTCAATTACCTTTACCTGTTGTAAATTAAAAAAATTTCTGTCTAACTGAACTTACAGCTTAACGGAAAATCCATGTATTAAAAACTTGACTTTAAACGAATTTTAATCCATTATATTATGTATGAACGGATTTTCCCCATATATAATTCCTCCGCTGCTCTGCCTTTTAACGGGTTATTCTCTTGCCATAGTTTCGCTTATCTGGGGAAAATTTAAAAAAGAAAATATATTTCTGGCCCTTATCTGTTTCTGGTGGACTCTTCTATCATATGTCTTTATTTATCATAATATTGAGAATAATCAGGAAAAGGTTATGGCAGTCGAGAGAGTTGTTCATACTCTCTATGTATTTGCTCCCGCGGTTACAATAACATTTTTTCAGATTATTACGAATAAAGTTAACAAAGTATTTATACTTCTTTGTTCGATACTCAGCCTGATACTTGCATTTTTTGTCCATACTACATATTATTTTTATGGTTTTTATACTTACGAATGGGGTATGATCGCAAAAAGCGGAGCAGCTTTTCAGGTGTTCTCGGCATATGCGGCATTATCCACACTATATATTTTTATTCTTTTTTTTAAAAAAGTCAGGGTTGAAAAAAATAATGTTATAAGATTAAAATTCTATTATCTTTTCATTTCATATTTTTTATCCGCTTTTTTAACATTCACAAATTTTCCGGCCATGCATGGAATAGATATATACCCGCTCAGCAATTTTATATTTATTCCGCTGGGAATAATGACATATGGAGTATTGAAATACCGGCTGGTAACAATAAGCGGTGTTCTGCATAAGTTCATTTTCTGGCTTGCTCTCTCTTCAATGATTGCTGTTCCCAACATCTTTATATTTATATTGATAAAAAATAATTTCAACAGACTCGACTCTGTGAGGCTTCTTATTTTATTTCTCGTCTGGTTTTTTGCCAACTACTACTATTTCAATAAAATACAGCCTCTGATCAACCAGTTGTTTAACCGTAGAAATTACAATCTTTCACAAATGGAAAAGATTTTTATCAAAGATCTCGCCATGCTTAAAAATCTTGATGAGCTTGTTTATCAGATGATTACCATGCTCCGTAAGACACTGAATGTTGAACAGGTATCTCTTTACATTAGAAAAGGATATTCCGGAAGCTACATGGATTCACGGGGAAATTGTATAGATATTGATCAGAAAACCGAAAAGAGTTTACTGGAAGGAACTTTTTTTGAAAGAAACCTCATTGAATCAGAGGAGGAGTTAATCAGTTCCGCCGGAATCCTCCTGCCGATTTTCACCGCTACAGGAAGTGAATATATTGTTCCCCTCGTTCACCAGAGAGAGCTCCTGGCGATTTTAACTCTTAAAGAAAAAATAAACCGGATTAGAGTGAAAGATAATGAAATCCGGTTCATCTGCAATTTAAGTTCATACGCGACGGTCGCACTTGCAAATTCAGTTATGTATCAGAACCTAGCCGACATGAAAGATAATCTAGAAAAAATAGTAGAAGATAGAACCGCATTAATAGAACGGCAGAAATCTGATATGGAGAGCGACATTCAGCTGGCCAGAAAAATACAGATGGCCCTGCTTCCGCAGAATTTGCCCGATGTGAAAAAATTAAAAGTAGCGTTCAGATATGAACCGATTATGGGAGTCGGAGGTGATTTCATCGATATACATTACAGGGAGGGAATGGATGAATACGGCATTTTCATCTGTGATGTGTCCGGACATGGTTCATCCTCAGCCATGATTGCTTCCATGGTGAAGATGTCCCTTCATTCCTGGGGAAAGTTTATTCAGCATCCGGCCGAAGCATTTATCGAGATAAGAAATCTGCTGAGAGGAAAGATCGGTGATAATTTTATCACCGCTTATATGTGCTGTATAGACCTGAAAAGCGGAATAATAACATCAGCATGCGCGGGCCATCCTCCTATGATACTGATACGGAAAAATGGTACTGTTGAACAGGTGAAGCCTGCAGGGAAAATTCTTTTTGATTTAATTGATTCTGAATATGAAGAAAGCAAAAAAACATTAAATGACGGTGACAAAATTATTTTATATACAGACGGCGTATTTGAGGCCAGGGATTCATCCGGCAAGATGTTAGGAGAGGAGAGATTCATACAGATGCTGTCAGAGAACTCCTCCCTTTCAGCTGAAGATCTCTGTCAGCGGATCTACAACGAAACTTTTACTCCGGAAGGAAATATTATAGATGATGATTTTGCCCTGCTGGTTGCTGAATACAAAAACTGAACTTTTCCCCCTCCCCATCCGCCCGTTGGGCACCTTCCACATGAATGGGGAAGGCTTAAAACATTAAATACAGTATAATAAAAAACAATAAACTAATTTTAAACTGATGAATTCATAACGAAGGATCAAACAATTCTATTTACTATAGCCATCGCATGAATTGCAGTAGTATTTAAAAAAGGAATTCCGCCGCCGTCACTCTCCTGAAGTATCAGGGGAATCTCCGTGCAGCCCAGTATCAGAGCATCAATTCCATCGACGGATTTCATTGTATTTATAATTTCAATAAATCTTTTTCTTGTATCATCTTTTATTATACCGGAAACAAGTTCACCGAATATTTTCGAATGTATAAGTAATTTTGATTTTTCATCGGGAGTCACTATTTCGATATTCTCCTTATTGAAAATTTTATGATAGAACCTGTTGTTCATGGTAAAAGCAGTGCCGAGAAGGCCAGCTTTTTTTATTCCGAGACGTTTCGCTTCCGTGCATGTCTCCTCCACAATACTGACAAGAGGAATACCGGAAATTTCTGCAACTTCATCGAAGACAAGGTGGGGAGTATTAGAAGCGATAAGCGCGATATCAGCACCTGCATCAGCAAGAGATTTAACAGCATCTGAGAGGTAGCTGATCAGTCCGGCTTTATCGTCCTTTTCTATCAGATTAATCATTCCGGTAATATTTACACTATTTATTATAATTTCGGGATAATTGCCGTCGTTAACCTTTTCCCGGTAATAGTTTATTATTAGCCTGTAGTAATCAATTGTCGCCTCAGGCCCTACTCCGCCGATTATACCTATCTTTTTCATATGTCCCCCATCCGCCCGTTGGGCGACTTCCCCGGTAACGGGGAAGGCATTCACAGTATTATTAAATATAAATACTATTTATCAAGCACCGCGTTCCACTCTTTAATTCTGTCAGCGAGTTTTTCAAGAAGTGCCGATGTGTCACCCTCTATAGTAATTGATTCAATTTTATCGCCCTGTTTGATGCTGTTGACAACTTTCTGGTCATCATCACTCACAACAGATCCGAACACAGTATGTTTTCCATTCAGCCATGCTGTTGGAACATGTGTTATAAAAAACTGGCTGCCGTTTGTTCCGGGACCCGCATTTGCCATGGAGAGTTTACCCGGTTTGTCATGAGGAAGTTTTGGTGTGCATTCATCCTCAAATCTGTAACCGGGACCACCTGTGCCTGTTCCAAGAGGGCATCCCCCCTGAATCATAAAATCTTCTATAACTCTGTGAAATTTTAATCCGTTGTAAAAACCTCTATTTGCAAGGTTTACAAAGTTCGCTACAGTTACAGGAGCCTCTTCGGCATAAAGATTTACCTTTATGTTTCCTTTAGATGTTTTAAAAGTTGCTGTTATTCCGCTCATCGTTTTTTCCTTATTTTAATTTTATAATCCATTCATTCCACAGGCGTATTTTACTGTCAAGAAATGTTGCCTTTCAAAACAAGCACCTTTTACCGGCAATGTTCTAACATAACATGTAATAAAAAGTAATAATTTACGATATTTTAAGACATTTATATTATATCATTCTTGACATTTCTTATTAAATACCAAATAATTCATACAGTTTATGGTAAAGAACTCAAGGTAAAAAATAAAGACACTGATTTTTAATGCGGTAATATCTCAATGAGAATGTTTAAGTAGATATTTGTTCTGCCTTAGAAACTGCCGAAAATCATTGAATTACGCCTAACCTTAAAAATAATATTCTGATTCCACCGATTAAGGGACATCAATAGAATATATTCAGGTTGTTCACCATAAACTTAAAAAATACAAAATTTTTAAGGAGCTTGTTATGAGAACAACAACTAATATCCGTATCCTTTTACTCTCGTTTTTAATGACTATTCTGCTGTCATCTTCAGTTTTTTCAGCAGACAAGCCGGCAGCCAAATCCCTCATGATGGCAACAACTACAAGTACAAATGACACAGGCCTTCTCGATTATCTTGCACCTGTCTTCCAGAAAGATACAGGAATTGAACTTAAATGGATCTCTGTCGGAACAGGTATAGCAATTAAAACAGGTGTTGACTGCAACGCTGATGTGCTTCTTGTTCATGATCCTGATGCAGAGAAAAAATTCGTGGCAGACGGTAACGGAATCAACAGAAAAGAACTTATGTATAACGACTTTGTTATAATAGGACCGAAAAGCGATCCTGCAAAAATAAAAAAACTTTCTGTAGAAAAAGCTATGAAAAAAATAGCAGAGAAAAAAGCAAATTTCATGAGCCGTGGAGACAAATCAGGCACCAATGCTCTTGAACTTAAATTATGGAAAAAATTTGGAATCGCTCCGGATAAAGAACCCTGGTATGTACAGACAGGACAGGGAATGCTTGCAACAATTAAAGTTGCTTCAGAAAAAGATGGATATACTATCACAGATAGAGGAACTTATATTAAATACGAAGCCACGAACAAAGGGAATCCTCCTCTGGTTATCCTTGTTGAAAAAGACAGTAATCTCTTCAACCAGTATGCTGCTATCGAAGTGAACCCTGCAAAATGTACAGCAGTAAAAAATGATCTTGCTAAAGAGTTCATTAAATGGATGGCGTCAAAAAAAGGGCAGAAAATGATCAAAGATTATAAACTTCAGGGAAAACAGCTTTTTACACCTAACGCTAAAAAATAATTCACAGATTAATATTTAACAAACTGGACTGATTTCCGCATGCGCGGGAATCAGTCCAGTTACTGTTGACTGAATATCCGCGCAAGTACCGAACCTTATCGTAAAAGTATCTGCAGAGATAACGAAAAATTTTTAATTTACACGTAACTGCAATAAAGTCATACTGTTCACAAATAGAAAAACCACTATTACCAAAGAGATTATATGGATTTTTTAAAAGATGGATTTTTTAATGCATTCATCCTGCTCTTTCAGGGACACGATGAAACCTATGATGCCATATTCACAACACTTAAAGTCTCGTCATTTTCAATAATGATAAGCCTGTTAATCGGGCTCCCTTGCGGTTTTGCGCTGAGCTATTACAATTTTCCCGGGAAAAAACATATCCGGGCTGTTGTCGATACGCTTCTCTCGCTCCCTACAGTTGTCGTCGGACTTCTGGTTTATGCTTTTATAACCCGGAAAGGCCCGCTTGGAGATTTTAATCTTCTTTTTGAAACATCAGGTATTATTGTCGGGCAGGTAATTCTGATACTTCCGCTTGTTGTATCACTAAGCGCCACCGGAATTGAGAGCCTTGATGAAAGGCTGCGTAACACACTTATTACACTCGGTGCAACTCCAAGGAGAATACTTATAAGCACACTGTACGAATCACGCTTTGCGGTCATGACAGCAGCTGCAACCGCTTACGGACGGGCAATATCGGAGGTGGGAGTTTCGATGATGGTCGGCGGAAACATCAAATGGCACACCAGGACAATCACCACAGCAATAACTCTGGAAACAGGGAAAGGTGAATTTGCCATGGGTATCGCACTTGGACTTGTTCTCCTTTTAATAAGTTTTGCAGTAAACGGTGCACTCATCTTTTTCAGGAAAAGGTCATAGAAGCATATGATGAAGAATAAATATCTGTATGAAATTTCCGGGATTGAACACAGCTATGGCGAATTTACTCTCCGGATTCCGGAACTTAAAATAGAGAGAGGCTCCGCCGTGGGTTTATCCGGACCTAACGGAAGCGGGAAGAGTACACTGATAAGACTGATGTCGTTTCTTGAAAAACCGGCGTCGGGAAAGATTACTTTTAACAGCATATTCAATGACCGGATGCAGGCAACAATGCTCCAGCAGGACCCGTATCTGCTTAAAAGAACGGTATATGACAATGTATCTTATGGACTTAAAGTTAAAAATGATTACAAGGATTTAAAGAAACGCACAGCTGACGCTCTTGAAAGAGTTAATCTTAACCATAAAATATTTATGTACAGGAAATGGTTTGAACTCTCCGGCGGTGAAGCCAAGAGGGTTGCCCTTGCTTCAAGGCTTATTCTCAGGCCGGAAGCTCTGCTCCTTGATGAACCTGTTGCCAATGTCGATACCGAAAGCTCACGCGCTATTATAAATGCGGTTAAATGGATGAGAGAAGAACACTCAACCACTCTTATTATTTCGAGCCATGACCTTACATGGCTTAACAGCGTAACAGACAACATATGGAAACTGTACAACGGCAAGCTTGCCGGTTCAGGAAACGCCAATCTGATTCCGGGCCCGTGGGTTGAAGGGGAAAATAATCTCTGGCATACAACTCTGCCTGAAGGAGTTAAAATATATTCAACACAGCCGCCCGATTGCAGCATTCCTGCAATACTGCATCCTTATGATATAATTCTGTCAGAAAAAAAATTAACACGTACATCGGCAGTGAACCATATTGAAGCGAAGGTGAATCTTCTTATTTCAGAAGGAAATTCCGGAAAAATAAGAGTGGAAACAGAAGCATCAGGACGTATTCTCAGCTGCCACATAACCAGGGAATCCGCAGTAAAAATGAATATAGTACCGGGCAAAAAAGTTTATCTTATATTCAAAGCTACATCGCTTGTATGGGATTAGAATTGCAGCAGGATAACTCTCTACTGTTATGGCATAAATTTATATGCAAGAAAAATTATTTCGGCTTTCCCTCAAAACAAGCATAATCCAGATCATACGCCGGGCAAGGGAGCAGCGTGATGTTTTCTGTACCATCAGCATTTATTTTACCGATATTTTTAGGAGTACTCCCCTGTGCAAAAATAATTTCCGATCCATCCGGCGACCATGAACCTTTTGCTTCACCGATAGTAGTTGTATTTGTTATATTAACTTTGCTTGTAGCTGGACTATCGGGATTAATTGTCCAGAGGTCATATGTTCCACTGAATGATTCATAAAGAATTTTAGATCCATCCGGTGACCATGTTGGAGCAGTATCGTTGGCGGCAGTGTTTGTAAGATTGGTCGGTGTGCCAGTACCATCAGCATTCATAATATAAATCTCCATATTACCATCCCGGTTGGTTTGAAAAACTATTTGTGAACCATCAGGGGACATTGAAGGAAGTGAATCAGCTGAGGAATTATTAGAAAGGTTGGTCGGTGTGCCAGTACCATCAGCTTTCATGATATATATTTCCAGATTACCAGAAATATTTGAATAAAAAAGAATATTTTTACCATCCGGCGACCAGGTGGGCATATAATCATTATAACCAGGGAGTGTATCTGTCAACCTTTCCAGGTTGGTGCCGTCCTCATTTATTACATATATTTTAAAATTTCCGTCACGATTTGAGGAAAATGCAATTTTTTTACAGTCAGGCGACCAGGAGCAGTAGGAATCGATCCAGTTCCCCTCTGTAAGCTGTTTAACATGGCTGCCATCGCTGCTCATAATATAGAGATTAGCAACAGACATAGATGAAAATCTTGCAAAAACTATTCTCAAGTCATGATCATTTCTACTGCATGAAACCATGAACATGGAGTATAATAAAATCATTATTATTACTTTTTTCATATAAAGCCGCTTCAGTAAAAATTTTAATTAACTGAGACAGACAGAAAACGGATTTGTCAACAGAGAAATACATTTTGCTTCCAGTACTCCGCTGAATTCAGCACAAGTAATGGAAAGCATATCCCATGAAACATCCGCAGTAAATAACATTGAAGCAAAAGTAAATCTTCTTGTTTCAGAGGGAAACTCGGGAAAAATCAGGGTGGAGACCGAAGCTTCCGGCCGGATCTTAAGCTGCCACATAACCAGGGAATCCGCAGTAAAAATGAATATAGTACCGGGCAAAAAAGTTTATCTTATATTCAAAGCTACATCGCTTATGTGGGATTAGAATTGCAATCGTGTAATTTTCTTTTTCTTCTTTCCTTTTTAGAAAAAAGCATAAAAACCCAAAAAATTTAATTCAACTTACTGCTGTTAAAGGAATCTCATACTTTTGGTCAATAGACACCTTGCTGAATTAAATTTTAAAAAACATTCCCGCAACATCGCTTCTACAGGATTTAGTAATGCCCCGTAAAATATGTATATCCGTGAGCCTGGTCGAACTACTCACCACAATTAACAGGTATTGTACCCCGAGAATTTTTGAGTTTACTAAACAGGAAATCATTATATCTACCAACAATAAGATAAGGGTTTGATGTAGGGTCACATGGAGTGCGATAATTTCGGCGGAATTGATTCCTATTCAATATCAAAACCATGGCAGAGGAGGTTATAAGGTTTACAGCATAATCGTATAAAAAAGTAACGGTGGAGAAAGATAAACCGTTTGAAATATTATGAACACAAATGAAAACATTTTTCAGTAAAATTTCATTAGTTTTAATTAAAATAAAAAAATTGGAATTGACATTTTAAAAGAGTTTTTTAATTTT
>DAONFJ010000022.1:43362-45401 GCA_035403545.1 Spirochaetota bacterium | reverse complement strand
GATTAATTGTTTAATACAATGTATTGAGTAATACTATCTTCGAGTCCCCTTCCTGAGGTTTTAGGGAGCTGGTATCACGGCCGGGAAATCAGTTCAGTCGATCTTGAGTATCGTTAAGAATGCCTCCTGAGGTATCTCAACAGAGCCTACAAGTTTCATTCTCTTTTTGCCTTCTTTCTGTTTGTCCAGAAGTTTTCTCTTTCTGGAAATATCCCCGCCGTAACATTTCGCGGTCACATCCTTTCTCATCGCAGAAATATTTTCCCTTGCAATAATATTTGCTCCTATCGCGGCCTGGATTGGAATTTTGAACTGATGTTTCGGGATAATATCCTTTAGTTTTTCAATGATATCTTTTCCTCTTGTCCTTGCTTTATCTTTGTGAACAATGAATGAAAGAGCATCCACCGGTTCTCCGTTTACAAGAATATCAACTTTCACCATTTCTGACTGACGGAAGTCAATAGGATCATAATCAAATGACGCGTAACCTCTTGAGATTGATTTTAATTTGTCGTAAAAGTTAAAAACTATTTCAGATAGGGGAAGTTCATAAGTGAGCTGAATTCTATCAACAGTGATATACTCCATGTTTTTGTGAATTCCCCTGCATTCAGTTACAAGCTGCATAATATTTCCGACGTAATCATTTGGTGTTACTATTGACGCTGAAACGTAAGGTTCTTCTATGCGTTCAATATAACCGGGATCCGGCATGTTTACGGGATTATCAATAGTGAGTAATGTTCCATTCTGCATGTAAATTTTATATTCAACACTTGGGGCAGTTGTAATAAGTGAAATATTGAATTCTCTTTCAAGCCTCTCCTGGACTATCTCCATATGAAGAAGCCCAAGGTATCCGCATCGGAATCCGAAACCGAGTGCGTATGAATTGTCAGGTTCAAACAGCAGAGACGCATCGTTAAGCTGAAGTTTGAATAACGCTTCTCGAAGCGCTTCGTACTCGTCTCCAAACATCGGGTAAAGCCCCGAGAAAACCATGGACTTGACATCTTTGAATCCCTGAAGAGGTTTCGTCGCCGGATTTTTCGCGGAAGTTACCGTGTCACCTATTTTTGTATCTCCGACACTTTTAATCCCGGCGACAATATATCCTACTTCGCCCGGCCCGAGACTCTCTCTCTTCTCAAGATCGAGCCTGAATACGCCAACTTCTATTACAGTGAATTCTTTTCCTGTCGCATAAAATTTTATTACATCATCCTTCTTTACCCTGCCGTCAAAAATACGGACTTTTATCACAGCCCCGAGATACTGGTCGTAGAATGAATCAAAGATCAGCGCCTTGAGGGGGGCGTTTTCTGCACCCTTTGGAGCAGGAATATATTCAACTATTTTTTCAAGGAGTTCATCAATTCCTGTACCCTGTTTAGCCGAGGTGAGTATGGCATGATTAGTATCAAGTCCGAGAATTTTTTCTATCTGATTTTTTGTAGAGGGGATGTCCGCACTGGGCATATCAATCTTGTTTATTACCGGGAGTATTTCAAGATCATTCTCGAGAGCAAGGTAGAAGTTTGCGATGGTTTGAGCTTCAACTCCCTGTGACGCGTCAACAATCAGAATAACCCCGTCGCATGATGAGAGTGCCCGAGAGACTTCATATGTAAAGTCAACGTGCCCCGGAGTATCAATGAGATTGAAAGTATAATCTATACCGTTTTTTGATATGTAATTGAGAGTAATGGCATTGGACTTTATAGTAATTCCCCTTTCCCGTTCAATATCCATTGTATCGAGCATCTGATCTTTTCTGTTTCTGTCATTGACGAGACGGCATTTTTCGATAAGCCTGTCAGCAAGAGTAGATTTCCCATGATCAATATGGGCTATTATTGAAAAATTCCGTATATGAGCTAAATCCATTTTTTAATGGGTCTCCTGATTTTTAATATTATTAATATAAATCCCTGATGATAGCAATAATTTATGCCTGCTGTTGGCAAGTATTTTTTGTGCGGATTTTATTGAGGTTTGAGGTTTTGAAAATCCTTTTCTGTTTTTTACCGGTATAT
>DAONFJ010000022.1:32535-43262 GCA_035403545.1 Spirochaetota bacterium | reverse complement strand
CAATTGAATTTAAGAGTTTGAAAATATAAAAATTGAGGAATTAATGAAGCTCGATATTTCGACATTGGTATTCATTACAAGCATAATATTCACAACCCAGACTATAGCTGTTTTTGTTCAATACAAGGTTAATAAAACCTATAATGGCCTTGGACAGTGGCTGATGGGAGCTATTTTGCAGGCAATGGGATTTTTATTGATGCTCACGCTGAATATACGGTCAATTTGGATGCTGTCTATATTTGCAAACCCTCTTGTATATTCAGGACAAATAATTCTCTACATTGGTATTGTAAAGTTCCTTGATAAGAAAGAGCGCAGATGGTTCTCTATTTCGTTATTTGCAGTTTATATCATCCCTTATTTTTATTTTATATTTATTAATAATAGTATTTTCGGACGCTCAATAGTGGTATCGTCATCAGCCGCGGTTATTGCATTAATTATAGCATACACACTTTTTAGTGATGATAAGAAGAAACATTTTTCAAGTTCTGCAAACTTTACTGCTTCTGTTTTTTTTGCTTATGGATGCCTGCAGACTGTGATAACTTTTTTTACATTGTTTTTACCTCACCTCAACTCTTATCAGGATTTTCATCATGACCCGGTTCGAATAATGGCATTTATAGTCCCGATTGTCGGCAGTATGCTGTGGACGTTTGGATTTATCATTATGGTTAATCAGCGATTGAATGCAGAAAATCTTGAAGAAAAAGAAAAACTGCAGTTGGTTTTTAATATGAGCCCTGATGCAAAATTAATTACGCGTATGAATGACGGTTTACTGGCGGATGTCAACGCGGGATTTTTGCTGATGACCGGTTTTACCCGTGACGAAACAATCGGAAATACAATTCTGGATATCAATGTCTGGGACTCGACAGGCGACAGGCAGAGTTTTTTAGCCGGACTGATCGCTGAAGGATTTGTTGAAAACAGGGAATTTGTTTTCCTGCGCAAAGACGGCAGCCGGTTTATCGGCATGTTATCCGGCCGAATTATTGTAATTAATGATCAGGATCATGTTGTCAGTGTAATTCACGACATCACCGAACGTAAGCAGGGAGAACAGAAAATACAGGAGCTGGTTCAGCAGCTTGAGATTGAGAAGAATGCCGCCCAGCTCAATGCTGTTACCGACAGTCTGACCGGGCTGTTAAACCGGAGATATTTTGATGAGTCTCTCAGAACGGAATTCTACAGGTTGAGGAGATCCGGAGCTCCGTTGTCGCTGATTATTCTTGATATAGATCACTTCAAAAAATTTAATGACACCTATGGTCATCTGGCAGGTGATAACTGCCTTAGGCAGGTGGGAGATGTGCTTAAAACAGCCTCGGCGCGTTTGCATGACATTGTTGCACGATATGGAGGGGAAGAGTTTGTAGTCATAATGCCTGAAACAGAAAAGCAGGGTGCCGCAACTCTGGCGGAGCGAATTCGAAAGGGTGTTGAAGAGATGGCTATAGCGCACTCCACATCCGGCACTTCGGAATATGTTACTGTAAGCCTGGGGGTTGTAACTGTTTATACAACAGAGCTGACAGAGCCGGAACAGATTATTGCGTTTGCCGACGAAGCTCTGTATGAGGCTAAACACGGCGGAAGAAATAGAATAAAAATATCAGCTAACAGCACGACGATTGGTAAAAAATCTGTAATATAATCCGTTGTTGTGTCCTCATGCCTGCTGAGTGTTTAGATAAAATCCGCTGCTGCTTTCACACTTTTTTAATAGACAATTTTTACTACCGCAGTACACGGAATCCCTGCGGTTCAGATAATGACGGCAGCCGGAAGGTAAAAAAAAGAAATGGAATAATGTAACCTGCAGTTTTAGCGGGTAAAACAGTACTATTGTGAATGTTTTGAGTTAAAAAAAATAAGTCATGTGCTATAATAATAAATAAATTACTGAATAATAACTACAAATAACGCCATTCTGTTATCCTCGGTTTCCGCTATTGCGATCAATAGATTAATCCGGGCCAGTATTTTTAAACACTTTCTCACCTTATCTTTGTAAACACTATATATCATATTCTACAGCAGTTCATCACCCGTACAATGTGGTTGACAAGATATCTTCAGCCGGACTTTTGTAATTCAAATTGAAGCTGTAATTATTTTAAAAGTGAGGTTTATTTATGTCTTTTGAATCCAGAATAGAAGACGGGATTATAGTTTTTACATTTAATAATCCCAAGGTTAACGCTATTACTACCGAAACACTTAAGGCTATTGACGAAGCCGTTGACAAACTTAATGCGGACGAAGCTCTCAAGGGAATGGTTCTTACCGGAACTGGAAGATTTTTCTGCGGCGGTTTTGATCTGAATATATTCACCACTTTCGCAAGCGGCGCTGAAGTTATTAAATGGTTTAAGTATGAAGAAGAAGTTCTGCTCAAGCTGTTCAGCTGTACCAAGCCTGTTGTATCAGCAGTCAATGGCGGTGCGACTGCAGCCGGTATGATCGTATCTATGGCGTCTGACTATAATATTGTTATTAATAATCCGAAGGTAAAGGTCGGCATGACCGAGATCAAACTTGGTATGAGCCTCTCCCCGGCGATGGGAAATATCATGCGTTTCGGACTTGATACTGACAAAAATTTCCGTGACATCATAATGAAAGGTGAACTTGTGGACCCGATGTTCTGCGTCGATCGCGGAATCTTTGATGAACTTGCCGAAGCTGAAGAGCTGATTGACAAAGCTAAAGCTAAAATCTGCGCGCTTTATGACACACTGGGGCATCCTTTTATTCAGCTTAAATCTCTGCAGAAGAGGCAAATGTCCGCATTAATCAGAAAAGAGCTGGATGAGTATAACTGGAATTTAATGGCTGATACTTTTATGGATGAAAAGATAAACAAGTTTCTGAAAAAAGTTCTGGCATCAATTTCATAAATCGGGAATTACAATTTGATTAACTTAAGACGTATTGAAAATATTTTCTAATGTTCCTTCGGGCGGTTCCGGATTCTATTGAATAACCGTACCTCGGAATAAATAATCTTAAGAATGTGTTATGACAGTAGGGAGTTTAAAAAACTCTCTACTGTTTAAATGCTTTTTCTGGATGGGTAGGTAAACAGAAAGAGAGTGACTGAATTTTTGCGTATACGGATCTTCTTAATTTTTAGTAAGCTCATACATGACAATTGCAGCAGCGACTGAAGCGTTTAGTGACGAAACTTTTCCTTTAAGAGGAATAGATACAATGTAATCGCACTTATCCTCCGTGAGCCTCCTCATCCCTTTCCCTTCACTTCCAATAATGATACATGCAGGATGAACCTCTTTGAGCCCGGTGACCGGAACAGTTCCGTGATCGCTTGTTCCGACTATCCAGAAACCGAGTTCCTTCAGCTCGTCAAGGAACTGTGAAACGTTTATTATTGTGATAATCTCAATATGTGCTGTTGCTCCTGCTGAAGTTTTATGAACTGTTTCATTCACCTCAGCTGATTTGTCTTTCGGGAGAATAACCGCTCCGCATCCCAGCGCTTCGGCAGATCTTATTATAGAACCGAGATTGTGCGGATCTGTTATCTGATCGAGAAGTATAATTGTTCCTTTTTCTGACGCTACTTTCTTCAGTACCTCAAAAGGGTCACTCTCTTTTTTTGCAACAGGAATATGCAGAGCCACTCCCTGGTGTGTTGATGAAGAACTGAAATCTTTGAAAAATGATTTATCTTCAGTAATAATTTTTACTTTCTTTCTTCTACAGAGATGCTGTATATCAATTATTATTTTTCCATGAGCTGTTGATGACAGGTGGAGTTCTGTGCCGCTTCCGTCATCAATACTGTTCAGATATTCTATTACAGGATTTCTGCCGGTGATTATTTTTTTCTTTTCCATCTTGTACCATCTTTAGTATCTTCAAGGATTATCCCTTCGTTTTTGAGAATTTCACGGATCTCATCTGCACGTGCGAACTGTTTATCTTTTTTTGCCTGTATTCTTTCGTTTACAAGGAGGTCTATTCTCTCTTTGCCGGCATCGTTGTCCTCACCGGCACCGTAGAATATAAATCCGAAAACCTGGTCGAGCCTTTTCACTTCACCAAGAATTTTTTCCGCGTCTTTCCCGGAAATTGTATCTTCCGAAATCATAGAATTTATTTTATGGATAAATTCAAAAAATACACCAAGTCCTCCTGATATGTTAAGGTCATTATCCACAGCTTCACTGAAATCATGAATCAGCGCCGAGCAGATTTTTTCGATTTCAGGATTCTCTCCTGCCGTACCTTTCCTGTCGTTTAATCGTACTACAAAGTTATCTATTCTCTCAAGTGCCTGGTCTGCCTGAGTAATTCCGTCAAGCGTGAAGTTGAGCTGTTTTTTGTAGTGTGCCGACATTAGAAGATATCTTATTGAGCGGGGAGAGTAGCCTTTTGCAAGAAGATCCCTCAGCGTGTAAAAATTACCTGCGGACTTTGACATTTTTGTTCCGTCAACAAGAAGATGCTCGGTATGAATCCAGTGGCGCACAAATGTCTCTCCGTACGCTGCTTCACTTTGTGCTATTTCATTTTCATGGTGAGGGAAGATGAGGTCAACTCCGCCTGTGTGTATATCTATTGTTGTCCCGAAAATTTTTCTTATCATTGCGGAGCACTCGATGTGCCATCCCGGCCTGCCGGGCCCGTACGGCGTTTCCCAGAAAGGCTCGTTCTCTTTCGGCGCTTTCCAGAGAGCGAAATCCCGCACATCCTCTTTCTCGTACTCGTCGGCATCAAAGCTTACACCCGATTTAATTTCTCGTTTATCGAGAAGGGAGAGCTTTCCGTAGTTCGGGAATTTTGCTATGTTAAAATAGAGTGACCCGTCTTTTTTATAGAGTATTCCGTTTTCGTCAATTTTTTTCAGTATGTTTATCATCTCATCGATTGATTCGGTTGCTTTCGGATTATGTTCTACAGGCTCAATATTCAGTGTTTTAAGGTCTTCATAAAAAATCTCTGTATACTTTCCGGTATACGCGGCGAGAGTAACCCCCTCCTGCGCAGCCCCTTTAATTGTCTTGTCATCAACATCTGTAATATTCATCGCGTGATCCACGCGGAATCCCCTGAATTTAAGATAACGCCTGAGGAAATCGTTGAAGATAAACGTTCTGAAATTACCTATATGCGCGTAGCTGTAAACTGTAGGCCCGCAGGAGTAGATAGTAACCATTGGATAATCTTCCGGTTTATCTTTCTTTGTCCCGCCGGGGATAAGTTCATCAACTCTCCTTGTCAGTGTATTGTATATTTTAAGGGGCACGGCATCCTCCGGATTGGTGAATTAATTTTGTGATTATAAAAATCGTTAAGGAAAGTTTTCTGCCATAGTAGTTTACTTGATGTTTGAATTAATGTCATTTCGGCAAGCTCAGCAGCCATTGGAAGCGGCCAGTCAGCCTGCCGGACTGTTCAGGCGCGAATTATACTTTAAAAACTATCTTTTTTTAACTCTTTCAAAATGACAAATCGTATTCAAATCAGGCCTTAAATAGCATGAAAACAGCTTCATGGAAAATAACTTCTTCGGGGGATATTTATGTCAAACATTTTTCGGAGGGTTATTCTTCATCACCCTCATGCATTACTTTTTCTTCAACTTCTTCATATTCAGATATTACTTCTGCCATCCTTTCAATCTGGGTACCGAATGTGACGGGAATATTCAGCATTGCCGCTTCATCCGGATTTGCGTTCATATGTGCTATGAATTGATGAAGCTGTTTTATATATTCGATGAGTTCTTTCAGTTTGCGGTTTTTTCTGTCTATAACAAGTTTGGTTTCAGCAACGTAGTTTTGTAAAAGTTTTCCCTGTTTTTGAAGTCTCTGCTGCAGTTCCAGTGCGGTATCGTAAAACTCTTTATCAACTTTCTGAAAATCTATCCGTGCGAATACAACTTCATCCTTCATCCTCTCTTTTTCAATAGAGGTGATGATTTCATTGAGTTCTTTTATGGAGAAAAGGTCATCTGTGGATGTCTGTACCCATTTTTTTCCGCTATCATCAGTAAACTCCCTGAGATCGGGAATTATAGTTTTTCTTTCTCTTTTTTTCATCTGGCTTGTAAAAAGTTTTCTCCTCGGATAATTATCGGCTGACGGATGATATATAATTAGAAATGAAAGTTTATGAAGAGTGTCAAAAAATATTATTTTAGTGCAATTGATTTTTTATAAAACATCCGGATTATACCGTATTGACAGTGTAAACAGGTATTATTTTTGATTATGCCCGGATAGCGCGTTGAAGTTTATTTTGACACTATATTAAATCATTAGAAAATATGCATATTATTTTGTTTTTATATATAAATTATTGAAAACTGAATATTTTCCCGTTTTTATATTAGTATATGATAAATTTATGATAAAGATTCTTTATGCGTTATCAAAAAAAATGATAAAAAATTGAATATTCGTAAGATTTATCATAAAATATATTTGACAAGTTTTCTAAATAATGCTTAGGTTAAATTGAAAAGTTTTTTGGCGGTTTTTGTTTCCTGAATGCCGACTTAGTATTTTGAGTTAACATTTTTGCTTCCTCTTTATCTCCCCCTGGATTAACAGGGGGATCTTTTTTTATACCCTTTACTAATTTAACGAAATTTAATTTTTAAGCATTTCATTATGAATTTTATTGACATCATTCTCTCTGTTAAAATGATACATTAAAAGCAGGATTAAATGTGTATTAATAACAGTATAATTTCAGAAAATGCCGCGAAAGAGCTTTCTCAATTCGGAAAAATTGAGTTCAATTCCTCTCTTGCCCTCTGCACAACTTTTAAAACCGGCGGAAATGCGGATATTCTTATTGAGCCTTACAGCGAAGAAGCTGTTGCTTCAATAATGCCGATTCTAAAACACGAAGGCATTCCTTTTTATATTATAGGGGGAGGATCTAATCTTCTGATTAGTGATAAAGGCCTTCGCGGAGCTGTAGTCAGAATCTCCGGGCTGGAGAATAGTTTTCATCTGTCCGGGGAGTACATCTACGCCGGAGCGGCTTTAAGCAAGGAAAGGTTTATCAGTGAAGCTATAGCCGCGGGTTTCTGCGGTATTGAATTTATGGCTGGTATCCCAGGTTGTATCGGCGGAGGCATATTCATGAATGCCGGGACATTTATGGGCTCATTTGCCGATATATTAAAAAAGATCCGGGGAGTAGACTATAACGGTTCTGTTTTTGAGGTTGATACTGTCGCTGATATTTCCGGTTACAGAAAAATGAGTCTCCCTGAAAATACCGTTATTACAGGCGGATTTTTTACTCTCCCTCATGCTGAAGATATTAATGAAACAAGAAAGTGCGTGGAAGATATAATCAGTGACAGATGGAAGAAGCATCCCATGGAGTATCCCTCTGCCGGATCAGTGTTTAAAAATCCCGATGGATTTTCTTCATGGAAACTTATAAATGACAGCGGGCTCAAAGGATTTAAAATCGGCGGTGCGATGGTCTCTGAAAAGCATACCAATTTTATTATTAATACCGGCGGCGCTTCATCGTGCGACATTTATAATCTTATAAAGCATATTCAGGAAACGGTTAATAAAATTTCAGGTGTACATCTTGAAACAGAGATTAAAATCATGGGCGAGTTCTCATGGTAAAGAATTCTGTAAAGCTCTCTTCAATTGATTTCTGCGCGGTAGACCTTGAAACTACAGGTGTCAATCCCGCGTTTGATAAAATCGTGGAGATCGGGGCAGTACGGTTCAAAATTGACGGCGGAAATATATGTTATCAGTCTCTTGTTAATCCGGGAGTTCATATCCCGGAAAATGTTATTCGCATTCACGGGATTACGGACAAAATGGTCTCGGATTCTCCGGCTCTTGAAGATATCAGGGACGATTTTTTTTCCTTCATTGACGGGACAGTACTGGTTATACAGAACCCGCGTTTTGACCTTTCATTTATTGACCGGGCTTTCGGTATGAGTACTGCGCCAAGGCCTGAACTTCTTGCCCTGGATACCGTGAGGCTTGCGAAGAAATATTTTACCGGGCTTCCCAATCATAAACTCCCCACCCTGGCTGCTCATCTGGGACTTGAACTTGTAAGCCACAGGGCGCTTGATGATGCGATTGCATGCATGGCTGTATTCTGCGAAACTTTAAAAGGTTTTGGTTTAACTGGAGAATCAACTTTTTCAGATCTGATTAAAATTCATGGCGACCTGGTCCGTCCCGGAATTGAATCCGAGTCATCTATGGGAGCAGAGGTCTGGAGAACAATATGTATCGGTGAAGAGGTAACTATCCGTTATATTGACTCCGACGGAAATATTACAGTAAGGCAGATACTCCCGAAAGAGTTCTTAAAATACGGGAAAAATCATTATATTCTTGCGCACTGTTTTCTGCGTGACAGCGAAAGATGTTTTATGACAAGCCGTATAATGAGTATAGACTAATTACCATTTTTTTGTCAGCTTCATTTTGAGGTTGTTTCCTCTTTCATTATCCGGGAACAATCTGTCAAAACCGAAATAAATTATAAATTCGAACTGGTCGTATATAAGAAACCGCGCTGTGGGCCCGTATACTATACCCTGTTTTATACCGTGGAGAATATAGCCTTCCGGTTCAAATGCCACCCAGTCAAAAAATCCCCCGGCATAAATAAAATCCTGGTAGATTGAAAATCTGTATTCGGTAGAAACGGATATCTCTTTGTTGGTGTAGTACCCGTCCCCCGAGAATCCTTTGAAATACGAACTTTCGACACTTCTATTATTGTAAAACGGAGGTTTGTTGTACAGCATTACTCCTTTTGCTTTTAAAGATAATATACTGAGATTTTCAAACTCCGCGTCATATGCACCTTGTATCTCAAGTTCATTTGAACTATTCGCGGATAAATAATCGGTATAAGTAAAGATGATATACTTATCTATCCTGTTTCCTATTCTTATCGGAACGGGATCGAACTTTACACGTACTTCCGCGAATGAACTGCGGTATATATCGTCACTGGAATCCAGATGTTTTTCCGCTTCATAATCAATATCGCTTCCATAGATCCAGACCTGTTCCTCTCCGAATCCGGCATAAATATTAAGATTCTTCAGCAGAGTAAACTCCGGTGCCAGAGTACCTTTGATTTTTAAATTACTGTATTTTTTAATGCCGAGATCTTCCCTTGAACTTTCACTGTGGTAGAGCCTTCCTCTGAGAAGAGGGCCTATAATATCATTCTGCATGGGGCTTATTTTGTATTCACCGGTCAGTTCTATAAATTGTCTTTTGGGCGGAAAGTTGACTGTATTCTCCGGGGGATAGTTAAATAATCCCTTAAGTCCCAAATCAAAACCGGCCGAAACAGAGCTTTCAAAATAATCTTTAGAAGCGATTACATTCTTGTCATAATAATAGATTACAGGTGCAAAAACTGATGGAAACTTATAGTCTATATCGAATCCGAATCCTCCGGCTTTAATGCCGAACAAATCGGTATCATCCTTATTTGTGACATAGAAATGGAGGTCGTGAAGAGGAGTGTACCTCTCAAAAAAATCTATATCGATAATCTCTCCAAGTTTTAACCGCTGGAGTTCCCTGTCCAGCTGAATAAGATTCCCTTCATAGTCGGGAGGCTGCTGGAGTTCCAGTCTTATATCTGACGATGGAAATTTGTTTTTAAGATTCTGCAGATTATGTTTAATGACATCCGTATTGTATACTCTTTCAGGAATTTTAATCTGCTGCTTGAACTTAAGTGAATAGTAGTTATTAAGGTTATGTACTATTATTTTTCCGATTCTGCCTTCATCTACAAACAGAACGAATTCGTTGCTGGTTCTTACATCTGTGGAATAAACCTGGACAAGTGTGTAATTTTTCTGCCTGTAGAATTTTTTTATAGAAATTATTACTTCGGCAAGCGGTATTTTACCCTCTTCAAATCTGTTAAGCTGCAGCTGGGAATACAGTTCATTTTCAGAAAATATTCTAACGCCTTTAATCTTAAGTTTTTTACCATGCCCGGCATGCAGGCTCGATGCAGCAAAAATCAGAGAGAGAGTTATTAAAAAGAGTTTTTTTTTAATATACATTTATTCGCAGAAAAGGTTTTTAATTGTGCCCATAAGTGTTATGATGTTGTTGTCTTTTAGTGAATAGTACATGAAGTTCGCGTCTTTTCTTCGAAGAATAATATCAGCTTTTCGAAGGACTGTCAGGTGCTGTGATATATTTGATATCGTTGATCCAAATTTCTGTTCTATCTCGCCTACATTTTTTTCTCCATCAAGAAGAAAACAGAGAATTTTAAGCCTGATGGGGTGTGCTATAGATTTTAATATTTCTGTGGCGGTGTCTATCTGACATTCTGAAAATAACATTATTTCAATCCCTTGAATTGCAGAGTTTAAGTATTTATAGAAATTGTAAAATACTGTTTATTTATGTCAATTCATTTTTGAGGAAACGCTTCTTATAACATAACACGTGAATTATTTTCAGAGAGATTTGGAATAAAACAGGTATATATTATATCATCGGCAAGTTATATGACTATTTTATTTAGGACATACAGTAAATTCTCAGCATCCCCCGGCCATCAGCCTGCGCTTTTTGCACGTCCTGTCCACATCCGGCAGCGCGGTCACGACGACGGTCTCTGAGCAGGCATCTCTATGTCGTAATACTGTTCATGGCAAAGAATCTTTAGAATAATATAAAATGTTTCAC
>DAONFJ010000022.1:22501-32435 GCA_035403545.1 Spirochaetota bacterium | reverse complement strand
CCTCCGGAGTACGGAGCTTCTATGGCAAAGCTGCCCAATGGACGAGCAGGCATTGATGCGGCCATAAATACTTATTGAAAATTTAAACAGCATATAGTAAACAAACTCAATTGATTAAAATAATACAGGATGATAAAAAATGAGCAGACCTCTTGATGGAATAAAAATACTTGATCTGACGAGATATCTTCCGGGACCGTTTGCAACGCAGATACTGGCGGATTTCGGTGCGGAAATAATTAAGGTTGAGGAGACTACGGGTGAGCTGGGGCGCCTGCTTTACCCTTACATCGGCGGGATTGGAACACGGTTCTGTTCGGTTAATAGAAATAAAAAAAGTATAACTCTTGACCTGAAGAGCGGTAAAGGTAAGGAAATTTTCCGTAAACTGGCATCCGGTGCTGATGTTATAATCGAGCAGTTCAGGCCCGGAGTTATGGATAAAATGGGTCTGGGATATAATTCACTCAGAGCCGGAAATGAGCGCTTGATCTACTGTTCACTTACCGGATACGGGCTTAGCGGGCCCTGGCTTAACCGGGCTGGCCATGATATTAATTATCTGAACACTGCCGGTATATCAGCTCTCACTGCGGGAAGGGACGGAGTTCCGGTCATGTCTTCAGTTCAGATTGCAGATATTGCGGGAGGAAGTCTTTTTGCCGTAATAGGTATTCTTCTTGCTCTCTTCCATCGCACCAGGAGCGGCAAAGGCCAGCTCTGCGATATTGCGATGATGGATGGAGCGTTGAGTCTCCTCTCTTATACTATTGGTGAATGGTGCGGTAAGGGGAGTGTTCCGGAAACAGGGCGGGAGTTTCTTACCGGAGGATTCGCCATGTACAATACCTACAAGTGCGGTGACGGCAGATACGTCGGGCTTGGCGCAATAGAGGGTAAATTCTGGAAGGGATTCTGTACAAAGATCGGGCGGGATGATCTAATCAATTGCCAGTATGATCTCTCGAAGCAGGAGGAGATGATTTCCGATATAGGCGCTGTAATGTCAGGCAGATCACGGGATGAGTGGGTGGAATTTTTCGCTGGTTCAGATATCTGTTTTACTCCGGTTCTTGATCTTGATGAGGTTTCCGGACATGAACAGGTAAAGGCGAGAGAGATGCTTCATAAAATAATGAATTTCCGCGGGAGCGGTGAGGATCTTTATGTGACAGGAAACCCCGTCAAACTGTCTGAAACTCCATGCGAAATAATTCTGGAATTTCCTGACACAGGCGCTGATGCAATGAAAGTACTGAACGATGCAGGCTACACCGAAGATGAGGTGAAGGAATTTATTAGAGAAAAGATAATTTAGCTCTGACTTTATACCTCTTCTCGCGCAGACGAAAAATTGAGGCAGAGACATTTTATGACACGAAAATTTTCTCCTTGAGGAGATGGCATTCGGCAGTGCGGGCGAGGGCGGAACGGTCTGCTGTATCACTGTGATCTTAAAGTTAAAAAGTAAATCCGACATTAACGCTGAATTCATTGTTCACTGTTTTTAAATTACGCGCATAATTGAATCCTACAGCAGGAAACGCTACACGCTTCAGGTAAAATAATACTCCGCAGCCCGGGCCGTAGTAGTTAACGTATGGAGAATGGTCTTTGTTATAGGTCCCCTGTTCCCACAAACCGAGAAGTGTAACAGCTCCCCAGTTCAGTCTTAAAAAAGGGTACTCGTAGACTGCACTGTAATTAATATAGTTGTCGGCGGATATAATATCAGCCGGCAGTGTTCTTGTCCCTGTTTTTCCGCTTATCCTGTCTTCAAGAACTGAAGGCTTGTTCCCTGCGGATCCGGCTGAAAAAAAAGTGATCCTGTGAAAATTAAATAATTTATGGGAATAATCTATTTTGTAGTCAGCAGTGTTATACTCCTTTCCTTCATCTGCCGGTATATGAGAATAATATTTTACTTCACCCTTTAAACCATAATACAGATATTCATAATATTTCAGAAAATCAAACCTGAACACCGCGCCGCTTAAATAGAACTTTTCAGAGTCAGGAGCATTCAGTGAATCGCTGTAGGTATAGTCAACTGCAGCTTCATTATACCCGCCCGACAGAAATAGCCTGATTTCCTTTGAGATTGCATATCCCGCATCAACATGGGCTATTTTCTGTCTGGAACTGTATTCACTGAAAATTACTTTTTCCATGGTTCCGTTCTGAAGGATGCTGTCTTTATATATGAAGAAAATATTGGCAATAAAATCAGATCCGAGAATCGATGGATCCATGAAACCGAAAATTGCGCTTTTACTTTTTTCTGAATATGTCCCTCCGGCAAATACTGTTTTGCCATAGCCTAAAAAGTTGGATTCCAGAATATACAGCCCGTACTGCATGGTTTCACCGTTGCTGTAGAACATCGGTAAAGGTATGATTGTCCATTTTTCATTCAGCGAAAGTTCTATTATAACAGATTCTGATTCTTTGATGTAGTTAATATGTATGTCCGTAAAAATGTTTTTTTTCTTTAACCTGTTAATGAACTGATGAGGGTTAAACGCGGAGAGTTTAACCCCGGCTGATATCTCTGACTCGTTAAGGATTACACTCTCCTTTGTTCTTGTCAGTCCCCTTATCGTAATCTGTTTAACAGGAAGGTCTCCGTTTTCCGCTATAAAATTATCTCTTGCCTGAATAAGCAGTTCGCGGTCATACCGGAGGTCATCGCCGTTCTCCACATTTTCAGTTATCTCGGAATATGATATGCTGCTGAACGTAAAAAAAATCAGTATAAGCAATAGTGCGGGTTTTATTTTTTTCATATATGAATATTAATGAATTTTTATATATGGTTATTTTGATGTGCCGCGGGAGGAAAGTCTTGCAGAAAGCTCTTCGCCTGCTTTGCCGTATATTGTTATTTTTTTATCTTCAACTGTGAATGAAGCGTAAGTGGAAAACACCTTTCCTGTGTGCAGATCTGAAATTTTATTGTATGGGATAAATATCGGTCTGTGCATAACTGAAAAAATTTTCAGTGTTTCAATTAATATTCCGGTTCCAGTGAAAGTTATATTGATACATAATCTGTAATTAACAAATCCCATTTTCATGCTGCTCATGTGATACTTTACATCATTGTTCTTTATACAGGAGGATGCTGAAGGGTAAATCCGGCTCAGTTTTTTCCAGCCTCCGATGAATGACATCAGCGACAGAACCGCGATCCATATAGACGAAAACCAGATAATAAACGCAGTGATTATAACCAGAGTCAGCATCATAAATAATCTCCTGAATACTAAGGGTAATCGGGACAGTCCTGTCTGCTACAGAGTTTCAGAGTCTGGAGACGCTATTGTCCCGGTAAGGATATTTTTACTGTCATTGTATACAGTGGTTATTTTAAAGAAACTGTTTTTCGGAAGTTTTTCATAAATTTCCACGGGTATATAATGTTCGTTAAAGCCGGAGGTAACACTTCGGCTGAACTTCTCACTGAGGAAAACTCCGGCCCGCCCCGAGAATCTTTTATAGTAGTCAGTTTTCTGCTCGTTGAATAATTGTATCAGCTCGCGGCTTCTTTCTGTTTTAACAATTTCAGGTACGGCATTCTCCATCTCTGCCGCTTTTGTACCCGGGCGTGCCGAGTAACGGAATGTGTGTACATGCGAGAATCCTACCTGCTTCACGAGTGAGAGGGTTTCATTAAATTCACTTTCAGTTTCACCTGGGAAACCGACGATAATGTCTGTGGTAAAGTTGAAATCTTTATCTATTTGTTTTAACTGTTCCGAAACAGCAATATACTCATACCTGTTATACGGCCTGTTCATTCTTTTAAGAACTGTATCACTTCCGCTCTGAAGAGAAAGGTGGAGATGCTTTACCATCCGCTCTTCATGGAACAGTGAGAGAAGCCTCTCGGAGGCACTATCCGGGTCAAGAGATGTCATATGCAGCCGGAACTCCCCGTTTAATGACAGTATTCTTTCAGCAAGCTCCGCAAGACCGGTCTCCCCGTCACCATACTTTCCGATATTTACACCGGTGAGTATAATCTCCTTGTAACCGTTATCAAGAAGTTCCCGGAACTCATTTATCACAGATTCGGCCGGCTTACTGACCGGAATTCCCCTCGTATGAGGGATAATGCAGTATGAGCAGAAGTTGTCGCATCCGTCCTGAATTTTAAGATTTACCCTGTTTGTAGAACACTTTACCGGGACATCAAATTTAAAACGGGAGGGGATCATTTTAGATTTATCTGCAGCTAAACCATCTATGACTTCGGGGATCATATATTTGTGGTCATTTGATAAGTATGTTATGCGGATATCACTTGAGATATCCTCCGGAGCGCAGCCTGTCACTATAATTTTTTCTTTTCCGCTATATCCGGTTTTTGCCAGTGCCTGGTAAATAAGCTGCCTGGTTTTTCTCTCGCTTCTTGCAGTTACTGCGCATGAATTAATAATATAAATATCAGCGTTGTCGCCCTGTGTTATTTCATGGCCGGAATTCTGCAGAGTCGTAGAAACACTTTCAATTTCCGACTGGTTGAGCCTGCATCCGAGTGAAACTATTTTTATTTTCATTTAAGGAAACCTGTTATATTTACGTGTAATTCTTTATTTCAGGAATTTTGTGTCAATATAAGTTTTAAAATTTTTTTAAAAGTGACGCACCCCGTCCGGTTTTGTATTATATTTAACAAAAGGAGAAATTAAATGGAATATATAAAATGGACAGATAATCTAAGTGTGGGTGTAAATATTCTTGATGATGAGCACAAGCGTCTTTTTGAACTGGTCAATAATCTGAATCAGCTAATTATTGTAGGTGATAAGTCGGCGGCTCTTGAGAAGGCTCTCACCGGGCTGATTGATTATACCAAGTATCACTTTACAAACGAAGAGAGCATGATGAAGAAACATGGATATCCCGCTTTTGAAAAACATAAGACTGAACATGATAAACTCACGGCAACGGTGACGGATTTTCATACAAGGTTAAAAGAAGGAAAAGTAAATTTTTCACTTGAACTGATTAAGTTCCTTCAGGATTGGCTGGTCAATCACATTCAGGGTACTGATAAAGCATATAAATCATTTTTCGCGGAGAAAGGAGTAAACTGATTATTTATTTTAACGCCTGCTTCGCCCGGCGCAGTACTGAGTCTGCTGAAGTATGGTTACAGATGAAAGATTTGTTTATATCAGGAACAATCCGGGTTAGTCCTGTTATTTATCTGTATCCGTCCGGGGCAGGCTTTTGTATTGAAAACCGGATATTATGAAATCAGTGAGAACCGGGCCTCACGGGAGTTTTACTCCATATATCCATCGATTATTTTTTCAGCCTCTGCCGGATCATTACCTTCAACCCATTGAATTTTTAATCCTCTGCGTTCCATTCCGCGAAGCCATGTCATCTGCCTCTTGGAAAATTTGTGAATCTCGATTTTAAGTCTTTCTGTCATCTCTTCATAAGACATTTCATTTTTAAGATACATTGCGCAGTATCTGTATTCAAGGCCGAGTTTAATAAGCCTCTCAGGAGTAACACCGTTTTTGAGAAGCATTTTTACCTCATCAATCATTCCGTTTTTAAGACGCGCATCGAGTCTTGAATCTATCCTTTTAAGCAGCTCATCCCGCGGGAAGGCCACGCCAATTATCAGAGGCAGAATTAAAGCTTCTTTGTTTTTTTTCACATCTGCAGGATTGTTTTTAATGTACCGCGCAATTTCTATCCCTCGTATGATTCTTCTTTTACTTGAGATATCTGTTTTTTCCAGTATCGCGGCAGATTCGGTTTTCAGTATTTTCAACAGTTCATCTTTTGTTTTATCATCAAGCGAATCACGGAGTACCGGATCTTCCGGTGCAGGATATAAATCGTAATCCCTGAGCACGGCCTCGATATAAAGGCCTGACCCTCCGGCGAGTACAGGAAGTTTTCCACGGGCTGTTATTGAATTGAATGAGTTACGAAAATCGGCGATATACCTGTAGAGATTGTATTCCTCCATCGGATCGGCGATATCTATAAGATGGTGATTTACTTCTCCGGAAGCGGTCTTGTATTCCTGAAGATCTTTTCCTGTCCCAATATCCATCCCGCGGAAAACCTGGCGTGAATCGCCGGAAATTATCTCGCCATTGTATTTTAAAGCAAGATTTACCGCCAGTAAAGTTTTACCGCTGGCAGTGGGGCCGCAAATTACAAGTATATTAAATCTTTTCATGCAGTCAGTCTGACCGAAAGTATGCTGTCTGGCAATAAAATTTCTTGGCGGCCTGCTGATCTGAAAACTGCAGATTTTATTGAGCTTCATTAAATATTCGCAGGAAATACTTCAACTTTCCGGTATAAATGGATGAAGGGTGATGTTTTTTTTACCGATAATATATAAAAACTTCCGGAATGATGAGTATTTTTTGGAAAGGTATGAACTTTTGCAGAATATAAATAGAAGAGCATTGGCCAAATATGGAATATGAAAAAATTATATTATCGTTTATCCCTGTAATCATTTTTCTTTTAATCTATAAAAGATACTTTTTGTCGAGAGGGTCCGTAACCAAGTACATTACATCCCTGCTTACAGGTATCTGTTATGCGCTTTTCCTGCTTCTCTCCGGGGGCCTTGTTGCTGATTTAATGTATATTATGAATCCGCTTGTAAGGGGATTCATCATGGCGGGCCTTCTGGAAAAGGCCGGTGCAGTTATAGCAATATATGTTTTACTGAAAAAATTTCCCGGATTCACGATTTCGGAAGGCATAATAACAGCTATGTTTTTCGGGCTTGGTTTTTCATGCATTGAAAATTTCTTTTACGCCCTGGAAATGAACAGCTCAATTATTGTAATTAGAATGATTTTTTCAGTTCCGCTGCACATAACAACGTGCGGTATTGCCGGATTCTATCTCGGAATTTCAAAACTTTCATGGTCACCGGCTAAAATATTCAGGTTCAGGCTGAAGAGTATTTTAATTCCTCTTCTGTTTCACGGGATGTTTGACGCGGCTCTTATGAAGGGGGAGGTTTATTCATATATCGCGGCGCCTATTCTGATTATTTCAGTTGTATATCTTGAAATTATTCTTGCACGGTCCCAGTCTTTTTTTTCGGAAAAAAAATTAAAGGTTATGGGAATCAATTTTGAGGAGTGGCGCATTAAAGACAGGCAGCCGAGATATGACCGCTGGGTTAAGCGTTATACGGGAATTCTGAAGTCAAGTCCCGCGCCGTTTTTCAACTGGAATCCGGGTATTATAAAATTTACACTGGTTGTTGTAATGATAACTCTGGCCGGAACCGGAATGGCCCTCTACCGTGAACTTTCCGGTTCATATAGCCTGATACTGGCAAAGGAGGAGGCTATAGCGGTATTTGTACTCTTCCCTTTATGTGTCGCTCTTGTGCTTATTATAACCGGAGCAGTAAACCCGATGTTTTTTGTAAAAAGCATGCTCAGCCTTCCTATTATATCTGATGTTGAAATAATTAAAAATGGAACAGTTGAGGAGTACCTTGGCACCAATGATATTTCAACCGGTAACTGTTTTCTCCAGACAACAGAACCTCTTGGATTAGGTAAAGTTATAAATCTGCGCTTTAAACTGGGAGAACTTCAATCCGTGATAATGACCGGAAGAGTTATGTGGGAGAATCATATAATAAGGCATGATGCTTTCGGTTCGATAGTACGGTTTGATTCTGTTAACGCGGGATTTTATATCTATTACCTGAAATACTTTCTCCTGAGATACTGGAAAGGGGCTGTATTTTTATTAAGGCTTCCCGGGTTCGATGCTATTAAAGGCTTCTTTTACAAACCGCTTGTGATGACAGATGATGAGGATTTTTTCCCGGCAGGTTCTATCGTATTCAGAGAGGGCGATACCGGCGATAAATTTTATCTTATAAAGAAAGGGCGTATAATATTTTTTAAAAACATGGGGGGAGAGAATATCATTACAGTAAATACCGCTGTGGCAGGCGAATTTTTCGGAGAGCTTGCTGCACTTGGAGACCACAAAAACAGAAATGCTACAGCAATATGTGCTGATGATACCATACTCGCGGTAGCCTCGAAGGATAATCTTGATATACTGATAGCAAATAATCCTGACTTTGCCATGGATCTTATTGAGACTTTAACTAACAGGGTTGTGCTGTCTGAAAAAGTTTTCTTCGAAAGCATGAAGGAGATTGAACAGATAAAACATGAAAGGGAAAATCTGGCTCATGCAGCAGTTATGCTTGTTATGATTGGACTCGGATTTGATCCTGGAAGAAGAGGACTTGACATGGATGTGGATGCAAAAAAAATAATGAAACTTGTTAAAACTATGGACGACATTACTGCAGCTCAATTATCCAGCCTTTTCATTAAAAGACAGACCATATTGATGGGAGGAGGAGATCCCCGTCATGATGAAGATTTTTTAGCATCGATTAATGCTATTTTCGCGAATATAAATGATGAAGATGAACTGGATTAATATCACCGCCGCTTCCGGCAGCGGTGATATTATCTGCTTATTATGCGTTGTGTGAAGTTTTGTTCTTCAGATATATCCCGAAGATCAGCCCTGAAAGCATCAGGAATGCTCCGAGAATAAATACTTTATTTCCCGGTTTTGTCCTTAACAGAAAAGCTGTAAGTGAAGATTTCTGAACTTTCTTAATGCTTATTGTTTTAATCATTATGTTGGAATCATATTCACCTTCTTTATATGAATCATTTGTCCATGTAACAAAAAGTGTCGTGTCTCCTTCCGCAAAGTTCATTGTAACTTTTTCATGATTCCAGTTTTTGTCATCCGCCCTGATATTCATTGTAGCGGAGTCATAATCGGAATCTACTTCTACATTAAATTCTTTGTAATTTTTATCAAGAGGGAGAGAATCATAGTTTTTTGCTGTTATTGTTACTTCATATTCCCCTTCCTCAAGGTTTTTAAATGTGTAGCCTATGACCTGATTTGACCAGAAAGTGTAAGCTGATTTATTTTCAAAAAACCATCTTCCATCCATAGATGAAAATTCATCGCCGTTGAAATGTTTTACGTTAACGGTTTTTGTTCCGGGTTCTTTAATTTTTTTCAAAACTACTTTCTTAATGTTGATATTTGTATCGTATACGCTTTTTGCTGCATTTGAATTTTTTTTGCCGTTGGAATTATCTTTATTTTCAATATAAGCATCATTTGTCCACAACAGGTTAAGCTGTGCGCCTGAAGGATTTTCAAGGTAAACGTCAGCGCTTCCTCTGAAATAAACGTTATCAGATGCTTTAACTGAAATTCCGGCTACAGTATCATTGCTGCTGTTGTTTACACTGAAAGTAAATCTGCTGTAATCTTCGGGAAGAGTTCCGCCTCTGTTTTTCGCAACGATTATAATTCTATACCAGCCCGGTTCTCCTTTTTTAATGTTAAGATAGAGATTTTCATTTGCCCAGTTGGTATATATACCCTGCTGAACCCGTCCGCCGTTACCGATTTGTGATCGAAGTGCTGCTATTTTTTCTCTTATCTGTTTTATTCTCGCTTTGCCATTCTGCTTATCAGTGTTTCCGTTTTTGTATGAGGCAAGTACGGTTTTGATCTCTTCGCGTAATGCTTTAATTTCCGCTTTAACAGACTTTGTGTCAGATTCCGAAAACAGATCAGTTTTAGTTTCTTCGAACCATCTCCCTTTAGATGAATCAATCGAGTAATCGAGACCGGTTTGATTGACAGCTTCATCATTTTCAAGCGGGTTAACTGCATCGCCGCTTACTACCGGTTCGCCTGTAACAGTTGTTCCTGTACCGGATGTACTGCCCGATGCCGCAGTGTCAGTGCTAGTTGTAGATGTAGTATCTGAAGCTGTAGTGCCGGTTGCAGTTGAAGAGGTACTGCCTGAATCTGTGGTACCGGTTGCAGTTGAAGAAGTACTGCCTGAATCTGT
>DAONFJ010000022.1:13815-22401 GCA_035403545.1 Spirochaetota bacterium | reverse complement strand
CCGGTTGCAGTTGAAGAAGTACTGCCTGAATCTGTGGTACCAGTAGTAGTTGAAGAAGTAGTGTTTGAAGCTGTGGTATCAGTACCTGCGGCGGCTACTCCATCAAGAATAGTTTCTGCATCTGCAAGTCCTGTATCTCCGGTAGAAGTATCAAGGCTCCCTTCAATTTTAGTTTCTACGATTGGTTCTACAACTGTACCTTCTTCAGCTGTTGTTGTTCCTGTAATTTCAGTATTTGCAGTATCAACGGCAGGTGTATTTGTATCTGTATACTGATCCGGAGAAATATCCGGACCCCCCTGTCCTGTGTTTGAAGATCCTCCTCCACCGCATGAGGAGATTATTATTGCTGCTGAAAATGCAAGCAGAGCAATCAGTGAATTTCTTTTATTTAACATATTTATCGCTCCTTATTACTTAGTATGTATAGAGTCAATATAATACCGCGGAAAGAAAAGTCAACTTAAAAAAAGCCTAACTGGGCTTTTTTGTAAAAAAGGGAATAATTTAAAACATTTTTAACAATAAATGGTATGTATAACATTTTTTATTGTAAAAAATTTATCTATAACATAAATAGTAAACGTATATGTATATACATTTAGAATCAAAAAGTGACAGCTCAATCTGCATGGAACTGTAAAAAATGTGTTTTAATGTGAGTCGTTTTTTGACTGGATTTTATCATCTGTCACTTTGTAAAACTGCATAATAGATTTGCCTTGTAAAATCAGGTTTTGAAAGAGGTTATATGGATAGTACATTGCTTGTTGCAATAATTGTTGCTCTTGTAACAATTATTGTCATCCCGGTGCTTATTTTTGCGTTTATGACATATCAGAAACTAAAAAAGTTCGAGTCTGCAGCGAATAGTAATGAAGTAATGGTTACCCTTTTAAGCTCACTTAAACAGGAGCTTTCCGATACAACACATAAAAGCAGAATGGAGATGCAGCAGAGACTAGACTCTATCTCTACCCTTATGAGCAGAAGCCAGCAGGAGACAACTGTAAATATGCAGAAGCAGTTTGGACAATCCGCAGCAATTATAAAAGATGTAACGGAACGCCTTACAAAACTTGATGAGACGAATAAACAGGTTCTGGATTTTTCTAAGCAGATGCAGAGTCTTGAGAATATTCTGAAAAATCCGAAGCAGCGGGGGATTCTCGGCGAATATTTCCTTGATACTCTCCTCGGGAATGTACTTCAGCCGGCGCAGTATAAAATGCAGTATAAGTTCAGTGATGGAACAATTGTAGATGCAGCAATTTTCTACAGGGATAAAATTATTCCGGTAGATGCGAAATTCTCCCTCGAAAAGTACAACAAACTGATGCAGGAAACAAACAGCGATATAAGATCACAGATTGAGAAGGAATTTAAATCTGACTTAAAGAACAGAATTGATGAAACCTCCAAATACATAAAACACGGAGAGAATACAACCGACTTTGCTTTTATGTTTATTCCCGCTGAAGGAGTATACTACAATCTTCTTATATATAATGTCGGTGCAGTAAACCTGAGTACGCAGGACCTGATAGAATACGCATTCGGCAAACATGTAATTATCGTCTCGCCGTCATCTTTCTACGCGTACCTGGAAACAGTAATGCAGGGACTTAAGCAGCAGAAGGTGGAGGAGAACATCAAGGTTATTCTTAACAGGATTAAAGATCTGAACAGGCACCTTAATCATTACGAGGAGTACATGGACAGGCTCGGAAAGAACCTCTCAACAACAGTGAACAGCTACAATACCGCATCGAGAGAATTCAAAAAAGTTGATAAAGATATCTACCGCATAACCGACGGCGAAGACGGCGGGGAGTTTGACCCTTTGCTGATAGACAAACCTGCGGAGGATTGAGAGATTGTGAAGCCGCCGATCTGCAGGTAATTACAAATATTTTATTTTCTGCTCTATAAAACCGCAATAACACATTTTATTCGTAAAAAATTATGATTTTTAAAAAATTAAATTGATTATTATATAATTCTCTGAAAATCATAATATGTATAATAAAATAGATAAAAAAAACAAGTGACAATGGGTAATTCCCGAGTTGCTCCGGTTCTGCTGTTAATGTTTGCCGATAAAATCATGGGGATGGTACAATATGGAAGATAAAAAGTATTCAAAAGATATTAAGCATTTTTTTGTTCTTCTTTTTCTGAAAACAGACTCTATAAGTTATTTTTTTCTGATACCTCTTATGGTTCTCTATGTTTTTTCCAATCTTGAATTTAATCCTGTTCAGCTTAAGGTCTTTCTGATTGCAGCTCTTTTTACCGCAACACTTTCTTTTTTAACAACGCTTCTCAATAGTTATCTGGTGCTTCGGCCGATACTTAAATACTTTGGAATGCTTGTAAGGGGCGAGGAGTATGATGAGGATACTTATAATGCTGCTTTCACAAGGTACAGGAAGCTGCCGTTCTATCACAGCATAGGCGCCATGTTCAGGTGGCTGCTGGGAATGGCCTGTGTTAATTTACTCACAATGTATTTTGCCGAGATCGGCACCGTCCAGGCGATCAACATGTGGCTTCTTATGCTGATCAGCGGTTCATTTTCAGTAGTTCTGTTTTTTCTTCTCAGCGAGATTTATCTGCAGAATGTTTTTGAGCAGGGTGTGTTCCCGGCATGGCGTGATGTTCACCCGTTTTTCAGTATAAGTATCTATCAGAAAGTGCTTTCTTCAATTATTGTCATAATGCTTGTCCCGTTTCTTTCTATTTTAACATATCTTTTAATACTAAGCACAAAAATGAATATTGATAAAGGTACAATGTATATGAGGCTTGCGGTCATAGCCGCAATCGGAATTTTTCTTGCAGTGTATGTTTCGTATATTCTGGCTAAAACATTAATAATACGCGTAGACCGTATAAACAGGGTACTCAAAGAGATGGGAAAGGGTAATCTTTCAGCATACTCATCCAAGATAGTTGTAATGGATGAACTTTCTACAATAAACAAATCTGTTTATAAGGTTAAGGAACGCCTGAAAAGAATTGTTGGTACACTTTCCAATAGTGTACTTGACCTTGAGGAAACAGGTTCCGGGCTTGATAAAACTTCTGTTGACCTTTCCGATACGGCAAGAAGCTTATCTGCTATAACTGAAGAAGCCGGGAGCGCCTACGAGGAAATGTCGTCATCATTTGACATTAATGTAGAGAGGATTAAGGAGCAGCAGGAAGAATTCAGAGTTATGAAAGATGTTGTCCTTGATATAGCCCGTGATACCAAGGAACTTAAACTCCGGACCGGAGAGATTATGGAAAGTGTAGCAATTACCATGGCAAAAACAGATGAGGGAAGAGAATCCATGTTTAAAACTGTTCAGACTATGAAGGATATCTCTTTGTTTATGGGAGACATTGATGGAATGGTCAGCATGATTAATGATATAGCGGATAAGATAAATCTTCTGGCGCTTAATGCTTCTATTGAAGCAGCGAGGGCCGGCGATCATGGTAAAGGATTTGCCGTTGTTGCCGATGAAGTAAATAAACTTGCGGACCAGACTTCAAGCCTTGCAGGAGATATAAAGAAAAACCTTTCAGCCCAGACCGGGAAGATAAGCAAAGAGCTTGATAATATTATGGAAACATCTAAAATTCTTGATATTATAAAAACCAGTATTACTGAAACTTCGGATGTAATAGACAACGCCTACAAGTTTACTGATACACTCTCCGGCAAAAACAAAACAATTGAAACTGAAATTGAAAGGTTCAGCAATATATCGAAAGATATTCACGACTCATCGATTGAGCAGCAGCTTACCATTGATGAGCTTACCAAGGCAATAAACCAGGTTAATGAATACGCGCAGCTCACGGCAGAAAATTCGGACAAGGTCAGCGGCCTCTCCCGCGAGCTGAACGGCAGGGCTCATGATCTCACCCGTGAAGTTGGAGCATTTAAAACGGAGTAAAAAGATTTCTTGACTTTATTTATTAATCCGGTACCCTGAAATAGTTAAAATTAATTTCAGGGCCGGTATGTATATGAGTGAAAACCCCTTTCTTAAACCTCTGAAAGCTTTTGATCCTGCAAACCTTCTCATTGACGAATCTTTTACCGGCCTGATAAAGAATAAAACCGGATCACTTCAGGATGATGCTGAAGATGATCTCCCTTATGAACCGGAATCCGTCACGGCTGAAGAATCATTTTCCCTAAGAACAGGGGGCGCAATCCATTCAGGATGCATCAGTCTCCCTAATTCAATCAATCGTAAAATTTATGCTGCTGCAAATATCAAGGGGGAGATTTTTTTCTTTGAACAGGGGAAAGCAGCGCTTCAGGCTGTGAGTAAGGTTACACTTCATGGTGCTATCTATACACCACCGGTTTTTTCTGAAGGAATTCTGTATTGCGTGGTCAGGGAGGGAACTGTTTTTGCCGTAGATACAGGACTCGGTGCGTCAACTGCAGAAACTGACGGTATAAGGAATAAACTTCTCTGGCAGAAAAAAATGAAAAAGGGAATACTCGCTGAGCCGGTTCTTGCGGGTAAATTTCTCCTGGTTACCACCCTCGATGGAATTTATGCTTTTGAAACATCAAATTCCAATGAAAAAAATTATGGCAGCCCCGTGTGGGGTGTGTCGATAAACGGAACCGTTTCCACCCCGGCGGTTGATTCGGGAATGCTTTTCATAGGATCTGAAGACCGCCGGTTATTCGGTTTTGATTACAGCGGCAGCAAACTTCGGAAACTCTGGGATTACGAACTCGGAGGCGCGTGCAGGATGAAGCCTTTTGTTTCAAAGTCGGGAGATTATGTGGCGGCCGCGACTACGGACGGATTTGTTTATGCTGTTGATAAAAAGACCGGTACTTATATATGGAATTTTGCCGTAAAGGCTCCGGTTATCGGGAATATCGCGTCTGCAATTATAAGCGGCAGTGAACATCTTTTTTTCGGTTCAGACTCGGGAATTTTGTACTGCCTCAATGGATCGGGACAGTGCCTGTGGCACTTTAAGGCGGGCGGAAAAATACGAACAGAGCCTGTTGCAAATAAAGGGCTCATCTGGTTTGGCTGTGCGGATAACTCTCTCTATGCTCTTGATATGGTGACAGGTAAAGAAGCCTTTAAATTTACTACGGATGGTAATATATACGGTAAGCCTCTTATTTCAGGGGACAGAATTTTTTTCGGTTCAACCGACGGCTGCATTCATTCGATAAATATATGATACGTGATTTACTAAGGAGGAATAATGTTTAAATTTATTTTTTCACTGGCTATGTTTCAGCAGCTCGATCCCCGGATCTATGAGCTTCAGAAAGAAGTTGAATTATATAAAATCTTAATGTCTGGATCGGTACTGATAATAGTAATACTTATACTGGTTGTTGTTCTTCAGAGGATTTCTCTCGCCAGAGCAGGAAGAGGTGGCATAGGAACCGCTTCAGTATCTGAAAGTTCTGACGCTGGCGCTTCTGTGAAGAGTAAAGTTAAAACTAAAAAATCCGGAGTTAAGGGAATTGTAGCTCCGGGATATCTTCCCGATCCCGGACTTATCTTTAAATATTCTCTTTCTAAAGAGGAGGCCTCCGGGAAGATGATCACTATCGGCCAGACCATGGGAAGCATTAAAACTTATTCCACGGAAATAGTGAATGATCACCTTAATATTCATATACACATTATGAAAAACAGAAATGAGGAGGATACATACAACCTCACAGGCAGTGTATATGAGGAGTATATGCTTGATTTCCGCAGAGAAGGGAAAGCCCTGATATACTATCCGGGACTTGATGCATTCAGGCAGATGGATACGGGCGAGAGAATCTATATAATGCAAGAGGATGATCCGGCCGGTAACCCGACGTTTCCGCTAATTGATCCAAAGGACCCGATCCGTATCCGTTTAGGTAATAGTCTGGATCCTGATGAAAAATTTTTGAATGGTTATTTTGAATTTCATCTTTTCAACGAGGAGTACCATGTTAAGACAGATGCCGGAATTCCGAAGTATGAGAAAAATTTTATGCTCAGGCTGTACAGGGTTTATCCCGGTTATGATGTTTCATCGCCGGATCAGAACGGTCTTTATCCTATGATGGAACCATTCGGTTCAGCGGGAAGATAAAATGACAATTGACGATCTTCACAAACCGGTTCAGAATACAATTAATGCCGATAAACCCGCTGTAAGAAAATCCATTGTTATCGGAGTGGGTGGTTCCGGAATGGAGGGAGTGCTCTCCTCTAAAAACCGGATTGAGAAAAATATTCCGGCTGAAGCTCATAAATATATGAGATGGGTAGGGATAGATACTGCGAATCTTGAAACAAACATCGAAGTGAAAGGTGAAAGATACCGTTTTCCATCTGATCAGTTTTTTCAGGAGGCGGGGAGCATGCTTTATCTGTCATCCCCCATCCCTGCAGAACTTTCTGCTGAATTTTTAAGAGAGAAACACTCAAATGATCCATGCTTCGACTGGCTTCCCGATCCCGATGTTTACAATATTTCTGCACGGACTGGCGGTGAGAGCAGCCATTCACGTCCGCTTGAGAGACTGGCGTTTTTCTGCAATGAAGATAATATAAGAAAAGCTATGATCAAAGAGAGGGACAGACTTGATGAACTGTCCGATAATCCGAAGTACTTCCAGCTCATGGATGTTAAAGAAGAGGGTGGGAAGAAAGACGAAATTATAAGTTTCAGGATACAGTCTGGTGTGAACAGGTACTATTTCCGGGACAAAATACCTGAAGAGAATTTTGTCACCCGCATAGAGCCGGATGCACTGGCTAAATCGGTTCTATGTCCTGATCTGGACGGCAAAGTGGAGATGAGCTTTTTCCCTTCGGATGAAAACGGCCGCTACTTTGAGGTGGATAGCGATAATTTTGACGGGAAGGATTTTAAATTCAGGATTGGTAATACGGGAAGGAAAGGGCAGATTTCAATTTTCCTTACAGTATCGATCGGGGGTGCCGGGAGCGGAATGTTTCTCGATATTGCGGCAATGGTGAGGGACGTATTCAAAGATCACTTCCCTGAACCGAAGATTTACGGCCTCGTCATTCTTCCATCCGCGGCCAAGAGAGTTGAAGGCAGCAAAAATATTCGTGCCAACGCGTACGCGGCATTGAAAGAGATAGATTATTTTATGAGCGGCAGTACATTCAGCGCATCATATCCTTCGGGAAATAAAGTAAGCATTCCAGGCCGGCTGTTCGATGACGGCATGCTCTATCTTCTTGATGTGGAGAATATGGCGGGGAATTCGCTGCATGGCCGCGATCAGGTGCAGGATCTGGCCGGTCAGTTTATTTCAGCTTTTATATCTTCAGTTGCCGGAGGGGCGATTGATGAGAGAACCGTAAATGATCCGGCAGGGGTTTCTGCCTTTCTTCCTGAATACGGCATGTCCCGGCGAAAGACGTGCTACAATTCTTTTGGAATTTCCAGGGCTATATATCCTGTGCCTGAACTTAAAGAGATAGGCTACAGGAGCATGGCAGTAAAAATCATTGATGCTTTTTTTAAACCTGTTAAAGGGAGGATGATGGCCGAAACTCTCGGTGATATAAACCGCGGACTTGTCCGTGTGCTTAAACTTGACTGCAGGATGATTTTTGAAAGGATGTATCCCGGCTATAAAACTGATATCGATACCGAGATGGCGTCATACAGAAATAAACTTGATGCGGAAGCCGGCAGTTATGATAAAAGTTCGGTCATTATGCTGATGGAAAATATTATCCGTGACTATGACAAGAGTGCACTGAACAAACTAAAGTTCGGCATGATGACACGCATGGAAAGGCGTTACAGGCTTGAACTTGAAAAGATAAAAGGTATACTCACTGCGGAAATAGAAAAATATATTGCTGACCCCGAATTCGGATTTAACTTTGCCGTAATGACTGTTGATCTGTTGCTTGAAAAGCTTGATCTTTACCGGAAGCGGTATTACAGGGAGAGAATGGCGCTTGTGAGATATTCTTCAGACGATATGGAACAACTCCTTGACCAGGCAGAGAACTCAGAATCGCCCGATATTAAACTTGCCGGAGCTGTCATCGAGATGGCGTCATTCAATTTCGGACAGCTTGTTTTTGAATCCATGCTTTCTTCTTCAGAAATTTTTATAATGGAACTCAGGGTTATATTGTTTAATTTAAAAAATACAGAAATTAATGTTCTTTCGGAAAAAGTCTCCGCGCTCCGTGGTGGCCTCCTGAAGGAGATAGAGGCTTTTCGTTCTAAACTTTTTGAAGAGAAAAATTCTTTTATCCTGTACATGATAAATGATAAAGAAATCAACGCGTTTATTGAAAAATATTTTTATTCAAGACTCTCCATTGAAGATCTATGCAGAGAGGCAGACTTTATAAAGTTTGACACGGAAGATGATGCAGTGCAGGTTATAAAAGCATTTCTTATATCCGCAACCGGTCTTTCTCTTTTTGAGATGGATGCCGGTGAAGTAAATGACCTTATCAGCGCGAGGTTCGGCAATCTGAAATACAAAACTGCAGAAGAGATCATGAAGATACTTTATGCGGACTCTGATAATACCGGCAGTTTAACCTTGAG
>DAONFJ010000022.1:0-13715 GCA_035403545.1 Spirochaetota bacterium | reverse complement strand
CGCGCCTAATGATCTGCCGCCGAGATTAAATCATTACAAAAAAAGAGAGAATGCTGAACCGGATATAAACGTTGAAACCTTTGAAGTACCGGGTCTCTGCAGACCATACGAGATGACCTCTATCAGCGTAATATCGGGATTTCCGGTATTTAAAATAAATTCACTCAGAGAATGCGCTGACGATTACCACAGTTTAATATTAAAGAGAAGCCATCCTCTGCACCTTTTCAATCACCCGGCGTTTGATGCAAAATATTTCCCCGACCCGTTCAGGAAAAAAAATTATCTTAATCCTGCCAAACTCTGGTCCGGCCTTGTTCTGTTAAAAATTCTGGAGGAGGAGGGGGGAGTATACTCTTATGAGGAAAAGATTGCCGCGGTACTAAAAGAACTTGAGGCAAGAGAGAATTATAAACACGTAATCCAAGAACTGGAAAAGAAAATTCTTCAGCAGGGGGGCCTGGAAAAGATCCAGCCCGAACTTCTGGGGGAAGTCGTCAGCGGACTGGGGATACTTGCAAAAAATCCGGCCGATGGAAAGCTGCAGTTCCGTAAAGAATATTCGCAGGTGATTATGGATATTATGGACGGTGAAGGCACCGGAGAACGCGCTTCAGCCCGGGAGATGTTGAATGATGAATATATGAAAAATCATGTTCAGATTCCGAAATTTGTTAATAGCGGAGATCTGGCAGTTTTTTTAGAAGGTGACAGAAAAATAAGGAATTTTATAATCAGTTCAGTTAAATCTGTTATTGAAAGAAGCGGAGAAAATGTCACGGCAGGGGCTGATATTTCACTGCCGACATGGAAAATTGAACAGACAGTTCTTCCGCAGTTCAAAAATAAGTTTGAATTCTATGATTATTTTGAGGAGAGGGGGTCTCTCGAGTGGCAGAACATTTTAATGGAAACTCTATTTGAAAAGCTGAACGAATATATCTCATCATCAAAATTCAGACTTGAGAGTGACCCTGTTCTGATTAATAAATCGAAGGTTGCTGAGTTTATTAAAACTCTTGATCAGAAAATGCCCGACGTAGTTCTTCGTGATATAAGTGTTATACACGGTATTGTTAAATAAAAAAAGAGGCTCTGTTAAGAGCCTCTTTTTTAAAAAGTTAATAGTAATAATTACTTTTTGACTGCTTTGAAAGACACTCTTCTCTGCTGTGCATCTTTGTCTGCGTAACCAGCCGCAGGCTCATCAATACCAACACCTTTGTATGTCATTTTTTTCGCAGCTACACCTGCTTTTTTCAGTTCATTGTAAATTTTAGCAGCTCTTGCAGTTGAAACACGTTTCTGCTCAGATTTTGAATTATAGTTCGCAGCATGTCCTGTAATCTGCATTACATATCCATCTGGAACCTGATCAATAATTGGTTTAACAAGACCAACAATTTTTTTCATGTTTTCAAGATCTTCATTTTTATCAAGCTTCGCGCTTCCGCCAGGGAATCCGTCAATAGAAAAACCTTTAACCTGACTATTGATACCATCAACAGCCATACTGCCGCCTGATTGAACTTTAGTATCTGTTGCTGCAGTTTTAACTGTATCAGTTTTTGTTTGCTGTGTTCCTGTTCCTGCACATGAACTTAAAAAAGCTATCATCATCAATGATGAAATTATAAGACTTAATGCTTTTTTCATTGTTACCTCCTTATAGTGATTTAAATAGAATATAATTTATGGAAATACAGAGTCAATAAAAAATTGTAAGTTTTTTATGATTTATTAAATTATCCGATTTTATTTTTTTGAAAAAAAAGAATTCCCTGGATAGAATAAAAAAATATAATGTAAAAATTTATCAATAATCAATATTTATTCCTTAATTTTTTTAGTAAAAAATATGCTGCTGCACCGTGTGCCGAAGGACGGGCGCGGTGGAATGGCATATTTCTATTTATACTAAAATATATGATAAAGAATAAGTATTGATTATTAATAAAGATTATTATTTATTGATCTGATTAACTTATTATATATTTTATATCTAATCAATAAAATAATCAGAATTAATTTTTAAAATCAGCGGATTAAAGGAACAGAGATGGACCGTGATGAAATTGTCAGGCTTCTTACAGATGCGAGAGAGGCTTATTATAACACCGATACTCCGGTTATGACCGATGCGGAATTTGACGCACTCGAGGATAAGCTCCGCGCTATTGATCCGGAAAATAAATATTTTTCATCGGTAGGATCCGGCTCACCGGCTGCGGATAAGATCAAACATGAAATTCCTATGCTGTCCATGGGAAAAGCAAAAACCATGGACGATATAATATCATGGATAAAAAGACTGAACCTGAAAGATGACGAGAAATTTATTATTGAACCGAAAATTGACGGCCTTTCTGCAACCTGCAGATATAAAGAGGGAAAACTTGTCTATACTGCGACCAGGGGTGACGGCGAGTACGGGCAGGATATAAGTCACATAACTGAATATGTAAAGGATATACCGCGGAATGTAAGTTTTACCAGAGAGGATATTGAGGTGAGAGGTGAACTCTATCTCCCGCGTAATACCGGATTTGATACCGGTGGAAGGCCTCTGCGTAATAACTGTGTCGGCCTTATAAACAGGAAAGAGAATAGAGAGGGCCTTAAGTATGTGAGGTTTGCTGTTTACCAGATCCGGGGAATGGATTCCAATACTTCCGAAAGCGGAAGAATTGATCTTCTGGGTAAAAACGGATTTAATGCGGTTGATTATTCGCTTGCGGCAGGTTCAGGCGAAATTGAATTGTTTTACAGCCGTTATATGGAAAGATTGAGGGCCGAGTGGGAGTATGAAACTGACGGCCTTATAGTATCTGTCGATAACAGGAGGCTTTTTGAGGAAATAGACAGCAGGTGGATACTTGATCATCACCATCATTACGCCATTGCATTGAAGCCTCCTGCCGAGTTCCGTGAGACGACACTTAAAGATGTAGTCTGGCAGGTGAGCCGTCAGGGGAATCTTATTCCTGTAGCATTATTTGAACCTGTAATAATCGGCGGAGCAAGACTCGGCAGGGCAACATTAAATAATTTTGAAAATGTAAAAAAACTTAAAATAGAGAGAGGCGATACCCTGATAGTCCAGAGAGCGAATGACGTTATACCTTTTGTTTACGGGAATAAGAGCTCGGCAGGGAGAGAAAATTTCACAGGTGAAATTATCGCAGCGGAATGCCCCTCGTGCAAAAGCCTGCCGGTACAGTCCGGAGTCCATCTGAGGTGTATTAATCCTGACTGCAGGGAACAGATAATTCAGCGGATTATTTACTGGGTAAGGAACTGCAGTATTGAAAATGTTGCTGAAGCCTCAATACGTAAGCTTTTTGACCTTGGGAGAATTAAGGGTATAAAGGATCTCTATGAACTTACAGAAAAAGATTTTGAGGGTATAGAAGGTTTTGCGGAGAAGAAGACTTTGAATTTTATCAGCGAGGTAAGAAACTCAAAAAAAATGACTCCGGCAGAACTTATCAGCAGACTGGGGATTCCGCTTGTACAGAAAAAATCTCTTGTGAAAATGGGAATATACACAATACAGGGATTCCTCGATTTTAATGATGATGGATATGTGATTGGAAAAAATATTATAGAATGGAGAAATGATGAAGCCAACAGGAAGCTTCTCGATGAACTTCTTGGAGTGCTGGAGATAGTTGACGAAGAGAAAAAAGAATCCTCCGGAAAAGTCTGCATGACCGGGAAAGGGCCGGGAAAGAGAAATGACCTGATACGGATCATTGAAGAGATGGGTTATGAATATTCTCCGACAGTAACGAAGGATCTTGCGATACTGATATGTGATGATGTAAATGGTAAAAGCAGTAAACTCGACAATGCCCGCAAAAACGGTATTAATCTTATGAGCTATGAAGAATTTTTCGGCGATAAAATTATTGACATGAAGGAATAAAGAAGTCAACTAAAGCTGATTTTAAGGGTTAGCCCTTTTGAACCTTAAAGCCCCCTCCGGGGGTGCAGGGAATTTTATTATAAAGAGATGGAATTATGAAAGAGAAAACAATAAAGCATATTCTTACACTGGAAGGTAACGGTCAGGAAGTCCTTGTTGAGGGATGGATCAGAACCAGGCGGGATTCAAAAGAAGTTTCCTTTATAGCGGTAAATGACGGTTCAACAATGAACAGCATACAGGTAGTCCTTGATAGAACTTTCCCCGGTTATGATGACATAAATCCGCGGCTTGTTAACGGCGCATCCGTATCTATAAAAGGCAAACTTGTTCCTTCCCCGGGAAAAGAACAGAGTGCGGAAGTTTCACCTTTTGAGATAAATATACTCGGAGATGCTCCTGCGGAAGAGTACCCTCTGCAGAAAAAAAGACATTCATTTGAATTTTTAAGAGAGATTGCCCATCTGCGCCCCAGAACAAACACATTCGGTTCTGTTATGCGGGTAAGAAACGCCATGAGTTTCGCTATTCATAAATATTTTAATGATAACGGATTTGTATATGTTCATACGCCTGTAATCACAGGGAGTGACTGTGAGGGTGCGGGCGAAATGTTCCATGTTACAAATTTTGACCTGAATAATATTCCCAAGACAGAAGGAAAAATCGATTTTACAAAAGATTTTTTCGGAAAGGAAGCGTCTCTCACTGTAAGCGGGCAGCTTGAGGCTGAGATTTATGCCCTGGCGCTTAAAAATGTTTATACATTCGGCCCTACATTCAGGGCTGAAAAATCCAATACATCAAGGCATCTCGCTGAGTTCTGGATGATAGAACCGGAAATGGCATTCTGCGATATTAACGGAAACATGGATACCGCGGAAAAATTTATAAAATATATTCTCCGTTATGTTCTCGAGAACTGCAGCGATGATATGAATTTCTTTAATTCCATGATAGAAAAAGGAATAATAGAAAATCTTGAGCATATTGCCGAGAGCAAATTTGAAAGGATTACATATACCGACGCGATAAATGAACTTAAAAAATCCGGAAAAACTTTTGAGTACCCGGTAGAGTGGGGAATTGACATGCAGAGTGAACATGAGAAATTTCTCACCCAGGAAATTTATAAAAAACCGGTTATAGTAACAGATTATCCTAAAGATATAAAAGCATTCTACATGAAGCTCAATGATGACGGTAAGACCGTCCGCGCGATGGACGTACTTGTTCCGCGTCTTGGCGAAATCATCGGCGGAAGTGAAAGGGAGAGTGATTACAACAAGCTTCTTGGAAGAATCCGGGAAATGGGACTCAACGAAAAGGATTACTGGTGGTATCTTGAACTCAGGAAGTATGGATCAGCGCCGCATTCAGGATTCGGCCTGGGATTTGAGAGATTAATTCAGTTTGTCACGGGAATGCAGAATATCCGCGATGTAATTCCTTTCCCGAGATGCGTAGATACGCTGGAATTTTAGAAAAAGCAAAAATATTATTTTTTGGCTACACAGAGCAGGGGACAGAAGCCTCTTGCTCTGTGTAATATGACATGCGGGAAAATCACTAAAAAATAATAAAGAATTGACCTTCCGTCTTAATTGTATAAATTATGCAGAATTAACACTTCTATAGGTGATACGTTCAAAATGCACATTTTCGAAATGCAAACCATCATGCTGAGCTATCTTGTGAGCAATATACTTGTTACTATTGTTATGCTGAATGTATGGGTTCAGAATCGGAAAAGATTTAAAGGGACCTCTCACTGGTTAATATATTATATACTGCAGACAGTTGGAATTCTCCTGATCATGCTCACTGGCAGTATTCCTGATTTTCTTTCTTCAGTTTTTGCAAATGCGATATTAGTCTGCAGTCTGATGTTTTTTTTGATAGGGCTCCAGAGATTTATTGAAAAGAAAGCTACATATGTGATCAATTTTGTTTATCTGATCATATTTACTATTCTATATTACTACTTTAAAATTGTTGATCCGAATTTTAAAGTCAGGGTTCTTTTATTTTCTATTTCTGTAATTATTATAGTTTCTCAATCGTTTTATCTTCTTCTGTTTCAGACTGAGAAAGATAAAAGAATAATATATAGAAATACTGCAATAATATGTGTATTTCTGCTGGTGCTTTATTTTGTACGTATAGCTGCCGCGTTTATTATTTATCATGCGGATAATGAATTTTTTACAGCAGGAATAGTTGATTCTATAATAATGATGTCCAGCCAGATGCTTGGGATAATGATGACTTTTTCATTAGTCCTGATGATCAATATGCGGTTGTTCCTTGATGTACGGCAGTTCGCGGAAGAAAAAGAGCTGATGGTTCAGGAACTCCGGAGGCTTGCTAATACTGACGGCCTCACTGGCGTTTTTAACAGGTCGAAGATTGAACAGATTCTTACTATTGAAGTGCTCAGATCAAGAAGGTATAAACATCCGCTTTCAATAATAATTGCTGACGTTGATCATTTTAAACTGGTAAACGACACTTACGGGCATAATGTAGGAGACGTTGTTCTTACCGGGATAGCTTCTCTGATGAAGGAGCATGTCCGTGAGGTTGATACTGTGGGACGCTGGGGCGGGGAGGAGTTTCTTATTGTCTGCCCTGAGACAACTGCGGACGGGGCAAAAAAACTCGCAGAAAAGCTGAGAAAGAAAATTGAAAAACATCACTTTAAAGATATAGGTATAAAAACTGTAAGCATGGGAATTGCCCAGATCGAAGAGGATGACTGGGACGAGGATATGCTGAAGCGTGCGGACAAAAATTTGTATAAAGCTAAACGAAACGGCCGTAACAGGGTCTTCTGATTCTTATTTAGCACTGCAGGTTTCAGAAGCTTATCTTTTAATATTAATAAAAACCCTGCAATTTTAAAGCAGGGTTTTTATATAGATCATATGAAGTAAATTTTTTTAATATGAATGTGTTGTAAATATAATTTTAAGTTAAAACCTTGCAAAAAATTGACCTTCCCGGTATTTATAACTATATTCAATTTCACAGCAATTTTAATATATATTTATGAAGGGATAGTAATATGGAAGATAAGCGAACAAACGCATCAGTTTTAAGCGGAAGTGAAGCAATGTCGGAAACCGGTCTTAGCCGTGAACACGCGGAGTTTCATAATTCATACCGCATGGAGAGTATAAAAGAAGATATAAGGTTTCTTCAGGGGATTTACAATGACAGGATATCAATCTCACCCGAGGATGTTGATACCAATTTTATTAATAATATAATAGTTTTAGGAAAGAATATTTATTTTTTTATTCTCGGACTTGAAAATGATGTTACTCCTCAGGATTACATCAAGTATAAATTTGAATTTCTGCAGAATAATGTGCCGAATGCCGACCCTCATCTTTTCTATCTTGCCTGGAACGGGCTTATTAAAAATGACAGTTTTAAACGCCTGCTCCATCAGAAGTTTTCTCTGGCCAGAATAAGTGATATACTTGTTCCAAAAAATATTCCTGCATTCGGAGCGAGGCATACGCGTTACAGGACAAAACTTGTTCTTGCCATAGAGGATATGCAGATTAATCCGGGCGGGAAGATGCGTACAACAGGCCGTGCGCTTGATGACGGCAGCGGACTGTTGATGAAAGAAGGGATAGTATGGCTTGACAACGGGAAAGGTATACCTGTCTATCCAAATGCGTATGTTCCGCTTAACCAGGCGCAGATGATAACAATCCGTCACGGAAAATCCATTCATGAATCGGGCGGGGACAATCCTGAATTTGTCGGCTCCGGAGTTTGGGATACCTGGAAAAATAATAAGCGTTTAAGCGGATCAATAGGAAATAAACTGAAAGAGAAAGGAGTTGATACTGCAAGAGAGCTGGGAAAGGATTTTAAAGTGATGACTGATTTACTGGCTAAGGAAGGTTACCCTTTATGGAAGCCATCCGCTAAAAATCCGGTACAGGTTTACGGAAGCGAAAGTGAGAATACTGAAGAGACCGCAGCCTGCTTTTTACAGGAGGCAGGATTTTCAGATATTTTATTTACGCCTCTGTTCGGATTAAATTCACAAAAGTACGGTGCTCTTACAGGGAAACTGAAAAATGAAGTTTATAAGAAAATGCTTGAGGTTTATGGCCCCGCAATGTCGGGAACGGATGATGAAAAGAAAAAAACTGCGAAAGAACTGTTTAAAAACAGGTTTTATCATTTCCCCGAGGGTGAGACACTCATAGAAGCTGACTGGAGGATTGCACATTCTTTCGCCGATCTGATGAAAGAAAATCTTGGTAAGCGCGTTGTGCTTTGTGATCATTCAGGTGCCCTGAGGGTGTTTGAAGCTGTAATAAGAACTCTGGACTTTGCAGAATACTCTTCTATAAAAGAAGGGCAGGATTCTATCATGGCAATGGTCTATCAGCCCGGAACAAATGTTAGGTATGATTATATTCAGAAAAAAGGTTTTGCTTTGAGAAAGAGAGATTAAAAGCGGATAATATTTTCCCGGACTTCCTTTCGGAAGCCCGGGAAAATGCAGTTAAATTCTTCCGTTAGCTCTCATTGCAGAGAGTACAACTTTCCGCATAATTTTTTCCTTGCGTGTTTTAGGCTGATCAAGCTGCATTCTTTTTAAGTAAGGTTCCGCATGAGGGGGAGCAGACCTGAACAGCTCGGCTATAAGGCCTTTAATAATAGCCGGTTTCTTTTTAGCAGTAAGGGCCTTCAGTGAGCCTCCGATAGCAATCTCTTCAGCTGTGAAATCAGTTCCGAACGGAAATGCTACAAAGTGACCGTCGGCCTGAAATGGTTTCAGCATAGCTTCAAGCTTTTGAGGATTATTCTGTCTGTATTCCGGAGCCAGTTCAAAATCCGGAGCCAGTTTGCCGTTTAGTTTTGCTTCCTTGATCAGGTCATCCTGAAAGCGTGAATCAGTTATTTTCAGGAGTTCTTCTATGATTTTTGAATCCGGTTTTCCTCTTACATCAGCAATGCCGTATTCTGTTACTATAATGTCCCTGAGATGCTTCGGAATTGAAGTATGTCCATAGTTGTACATTATATTCGATTTAACTTTTCCTTTTTCATTCCTTGTGCTTCTGACCATCATGATAAGCCTTCCATCCGGAAGAGCATGAGCCATTGAGACAAAGTTATACTGCCCGCCGATTCCGCTTACAACACGCCCGTCTTCAAGCTGGTCTGAGGTAATGGCGCCGAAAGCATTAACCATCATGCCGGCATTTACAAAACGGCCGTCTTTTCTCTGCAGCGCGCGGAGTTCCTCATTTCCGTAAAGCTGATTAACTTTATCAACACCGGACATCCCGAACTGCATTCTTTCCTCTTCACTCATGGCGTTTAGTGCGTTATAAAATGCACGAGGCCCGATAAAGAACGCTCCAAGAATAATTTTTCCGTGTTTCAATTCTTTACCGATTACTTTTTTAACTGCTTCTAGATTTTTTGCCGCAGAGAAGTCTGCAGAGATTTTTGTTTTTCCATCGAGAATAAATCCGTCTTTAAATTTGAGCCCTTCTTTCAGAATACCGAATTCAGTGAGCATTTTGAATTCTTTTTCTGTTAATTTCTGGTGTATCCCCTCTTCTTTGACGAGAAGTTCAATTATATTTGCCGGGATTTTGTCTGTCGCCAGTTTCCCCGCATTGATCAGTTTCATAATCGGAATGTTGTCATATACTTTCCGTTTCAATACACCGCATTTGTAGAGCTGCATGAATGCATCAACAAACATTTCGGATGAACCGTAAAGACCCTGCTCAAATCTCCCTGTGCCGCCGAGTTTAGCTATAATATCCTTGTATTTATCCGTTATACCGGTCTCCTCCAGCACTTTAATGTATTCTTCATTATCATTCTGTCTCATGTTAAGGCCTGAAGCAATTGCATCACCAAGAGCTCCGATACCTACCTGCAGTGTCCCGCCGTCTCTCACCAGTGTACTGACATAAAGTCCGATAGCATGGTCTTTAAGGTTTACAGAATCTTTAGGAGGCCCGAACAGCGGGTAATTGAATTCAGGGCCCTGAAGAAGTATATCATAATGATTTGCGTCACATACGGCGTCACCATACATAAACGGCATCTGCGTGTTTACCTCTCCGATAATCGCAACCTTGCCGCCTCTTTCTCTTATTGCATGTAATGCGTCTATTGCCTCAATACAGATGTCAGTGTTGCATCCCATTGAGTACATCATCTTTCCGTTTATTTTACGGCATCCTATAAGCTGCCCAAAGACATTGCACCCGAAGTCCATTGCGTCACGGACAACATGTGTGTAGTTTGAGTTGAGGTGATTTCTTTGCGCTTCAGGTGTCTGCATGTATCCGCCGGCCTTATTAAAGAATTCATAAATTCCTACATTTTTAGGGAGCTTTCCCGTCCTGAAGTCATGCATGTAGTCAAATTCCGGTGTTCCTTCGAAAACTCTATCAACCAGAGGCCCCATAAATCTTTTTTCTATTTCACTCTTCATTCTGGGACGTTCCAGAGCGAGAGCCGTTACTATGTTCAGTTTTATCGTAGAGTCTTCCTTGGCCCTTCTGTAAAGTTCATTAATAAATAAAATAGGTTTACCCAAAGCGAGAGTCATAGAGAAATTAATGTCGTTACCCATATAATTGATAACATCATCAACGCTTTTCTTCACGTCATTGGTAATTATACCTGTTTTTCCGTTCATCATTCACCCCGTAAATTTTAATTTAGTTGGCACTATAATATAAAACGGGTACAACATTTATCAATGTTCCGCCATTAAAGCGTATTGATTGATATAAGCTGTAAACCTTGTTATTTATAGTACAGTTTGGTTTAATTAAATTGAGTAAAACATAACTGTTCAAAAACTGTTGAATTATGATTTCCGCAACGCACCGGCATGGCGGAAACGAATTATACCGTCAGTTTTGTGAGCAGTTAAAATACAAAATGCTGAATTGAAAAATCTGATGGTGAGGATTCTGTACGTAAAATATTTTAAAGACATAATCTTTACCGTCAGCTCTTGAAACCTTTTTCATTTCAGTCACTTTTAAAAATATTGTAAAGCTACAATGACACATATCTTATTTAATGTCAAAAATAAATAGTTTTTTTTGTGTATTTTTTTAATTATAAGTCAAAAATCTGACATTTGGTATGCTATTTGTTCTATTATTTTATAGAGGATTGTGAAAATGGCAATAATAATTATTGTGATTAAGGTTCTCAAAAAAGTACATTCAGCATAAAAAAGAAGTTAGCTGCAAATTCCGAAAATTTAAATGAAGGATCGACTTATATAGAACAAATTTTTTAAGACTTAAACGAGAAAGTAATTGTTTGAAAAATTAGCCGGTAATGCACTGATATCATTTAAACTGCTTTAAAGTATGAATTTATAAAAATATCTTGTAAAAAAAAAAATAACTAATTAACTGACCAAAATTTAAGGTAGCTTGCCAGAAACTCCGGGTTAAATTTATTCCCTCCAGTTTATGAACAGTTACATTATAAAGGCATTATATATTATGTATTCAAACATAAAACAGTACAAGGTCAGGGAGGATATCCCTGTAGACATGGAGCAGATCAGAAAACTTTTTATAATGCCTGATTCCGCTGATAAATTCAATGAGTTTGGTAATGAACTCCTTGATCTGATACATAATTTTTTTGCTGAAAAGGGTGGGATTCACAGCTCCATACTCCTGCCTGATCTTGCAAAACTGTTCTCTAAAACAGATGTTCCTGTTTCTCCCCATCTTTTGAAAAATGTTCTTTATGAAATAAAGACCAATGTAATTTCCCATTCGGTTAAAGTCGGCAATCCTTATTATATAGGCCATATGACCAGCGCTGTTCCTTATTTTGTCGTACTTCTTGAAATGATTATTGCCGCGTTAAATCAGAACCAGGTGAAGATAGAATCCGCGAAAGCATCTACCTTTCTGGAGAAACAGTTTCTTGCATGGATGCACCGTATTATTTTTAACCGTTCACCAAAGTTTTATAAAAATAATATTCAGAACAGGGATACTGTTTTAGGAAACATGGTTCTTGACGGGACAATGGCCAATCTTACAGCGCTTATGACTGCACGGAACATAGCGTTCGGTCCTGACGGAAAATTTCCGGGAATTAGAGAGGTGGGACTTTTTGAAGCTTATAAATATTACGGTGTAGACAGAGCTGTAATCCTGGTGTCGAGAAGAGGGCACTATTCAATTGATAAAGTGGGAAGATCTCTGGGTATTGGTAACCAGAACGTAATAAAAATTCCAGTAGACTCAAAAAACAAGGTGGACCTGATTAAGCTTGAAAAAACAATAATGGAGATAGAAGCCGCGAATAAATCCGGCGGGCCCAAGACTAAAATTATTGCCATGGTTGGAATTGCGGGTACTACTGAAACCGGTAATATCGATAATCTTAACGAGATGGGTATTCTTGCTAAAAAGCATAAGATATTTTTCCATGTTGATGCTGCCTGGGGCGGTTCGGTTTTACTTGCCGATGAGTACCGTTATCTTTTTGCCGGAATTGAAAATGCCGATTCAGTTACCGTTGATGCACATAAACTTCTTTATGCTCCTCCGTCTCTTGGGATGATTTTTTTTAGAAATGGAACAGAACTCAGGGCGATACAGCATTATTCCAATTACATTATAAGGCCCGATTCAATGGATCTGGGCCGGCATTCCCTTGAAGGTTCACGTCCCTTCGCATCTCTGAAACCCTGGGCAACTATAAAAATATTCGGACGTGACGGTTTTAAGCTTATTTTTGATCATGCGTTTCAATTAACATCTGTTCTTAGAGGGCTTGTCGAGATGCACTGTAACTTTGAGGCGATGAACCAGCCGGAACTATTTATTTTTAATTACAGGTTTGTTCCCAAAAAAATAAAAGAAAAACTTCACAGGCTTATGGCAAGACTTGAAAATGAAGATATTGATAATCCTAAAAATAATATGATTAAGGTAAAGTATCTGCGTAAAATTGAAAATATCAACATGGTACTGAATGAGCTTAACACTGAACTTCATAAAGCTATAAGGGAGGAGGATGAAAGCTTTGTATCACGAACAATGATAGATTGTCCTCAATACTTTTACCAGGATTGTGTTATACTCCGCGCTATAACTATTAATCCGCTTACAACTCCCGAAATACTTCAGGAAATAATTGAACAGCAGAATAAACTTGGCATAAAGATTTATAAAAGCGGATTTGAAGGGAAATTCGATAAACTTTAAATTTTTTATTGACAACTTTTAATATTGAATTTAATTGATAATCAAGAGAAAAAAATGAAATCACGAAACCTTAATAATTTATTACTCGGTCTCCTTCTCCTTAGCCTGCTTAAAGCCGGCACAGTTTCGTGATGTCTACTGATAAATAAGCAATTTTAGAAGGCCGTCACGAAAACCAAGTGACGGCCTTTTTAATTTATGCGGGTTTAAATATTTTTAATCCGTAGTATCCGGAGGTGCAGGGAATGATCTTCCCGTACAAACTTAGATTGTAGCGTAAATCACCAGTAGAGTCCCCGTACCCCCGGGGAGTGTGTTTATTAATTATTGAAATACGAAAAATGGAGTAATATTATGAGCGGAGATAAAATTTATATTTTTGATACAACCTTGAGAGACGGAGAACAGTCTCCCGGATTCAGCATGAACATCGAGGAAAAACTGATTTTTGCGGATCAGCTTGAAAGACTGGGAGTAGATATAATTGAAGCGGGTTTTCCTGTTATATCTGACGGTGATTTTGAGGC
>DAONFJ010000021.1:0-46361 GCA_035403545.1 Spirochaetota bacterium | reverse complement strand
GAATCATCTTTTTTATGCAGAGAGAGATACACCTCTCCTTTCTTCAGCGAAACTGTTATGGATGCCCCGTCTGAAACTTTATCCTTCAGAACTCTTTCAGCAATCCGATCTTCAATTTCACGCTGGATCACTCTTCTTAAATTTCTTGCTCCGGTTTTCGGATCAAAGCCTTTATCAATGAGATATTTTCTTACCGGTTTAAGAACTTTAAGTTCTACATCACTTCTTTCAAGTTTCTCACAAACTTCTTCCAGCATAATATCAACTATATCCGCAAGATGTTCGATTTCAAGTTTATTGAAGACTACTATTTCATCAACCCTGTTTAAAAATTCAGGAGAAAAACTTTTTTTAAGAACAGAATCGGTTCTATCCTTGTTAAAATTTCCTCCGCCGGTTTTATTAAATCCCATTGATCCCGTTCTGTCCATATCATTGTTGCCGATATTCGATGTCATAATAATTACTGTATCTCTGAAGCTTACAGTAATACCGGAAGAATCGGTCAGCTCGCCCTCGTCAAGGACCTGCAGGAGTATATTAAATATATCCGGATGAGCCTTTTCTATCTCATCAAGAAGAATTACAGAATAGGGTTTTCTTCTTACTTTTTCAGTAAGCTGACCGCCCTCTTCATAACCTATATATCCGGGAGGTGAACCGATCAGTCGTGAAACAGAATGCTTCTCCATAAACTCTGACATATCAAGTCTGATAATATTTTTCTCGTCTCCGAAAAGAAATTCCGCAAGCGCTCTTCCGAGTTCGGTTTTACCAACACCGGTGGGGCCCAGGAAAATAAATGACCCGTTCGGACGGTCTTCACCGCCAAGGCCGATTCTCGATCTTCTAATAGAACGGCTGACTATATCAATAGCCCCTTGCTGCCCGATTACATGTTTGTTTAAAAACTCCTCCATACGGAGCAGCTTATCGGATTCATCCTCTTCAATATCTTCTACCGGAATTCCGGTCATCTCTGCAACGACCTTCGCAATCAGAGCCGGCTTAACAAGGACTTCATACTTGTTCGCCCTGTTCAGCCACTCTGTGTTTATTGATTCAACCTTATCTTTCTTTTCAGCAATAATATCCCTTATTCTCGCCGCCTGCTCATACTCCTGAGCCTGAACAAGTTCAATTTTATTTTCATTCAACCTGGCAATTTCGTTTTCGAGTTCGGAAATTTCAGCAGGCTTTTCCAGATTCTCAAACCTCGCCATCGCGCCTGCTTCATCAATTAAATCTATCGCTTTATCAGGGAAGAAACGGTCATTAATATACCTGTCAGAAAGATACACCGCCTCTTCAAGAGCCTCCTCTGAAAAAATGACTTTATGGTATTTTTCGTAACTCTCTTTAAGCCCTTTAAGAATCTCAAGAGTTTCTTCCGTATCCGGTTCATCAATAATTATATTCTGAAAACGGCGCACAAGGGCACTGTCTTTTTCTATATACATTTTATATTCAGTTAGAGTTGTCGCACCGATGCACTGAAGCTCTCCGCGGGCAAGCGCGGGCTTTAAAATATTAGCTGCATCAATAGCACCCTCTGCCGCACCGGCTCCGGTGATGGCATGAATTTCATCTATGAATATTATCAGTTTTTCTCTTTTAGAAATTTCAGCGACCAGTTTCTTAAGTCTTTCTTCAAATTCACCGCGGTATTTTGTGCCCGCGACAATTGCTGAAAGATCAAGCGTCAGAAGCTTATAATCGTAAAGGCTTTCCGGCACATCCCTCTTTATGATTTTCTGAGCCAGCCCTTCTACAATAGCAGTTTTCCCTACGCCAGCTTCGCCGATAAGTATGGGATTATTTTTTCTTTTACGGGATAATATCCTTATCACGCGGGAGATTTCCGTATCTCTTCCTATTACAGGGTCAAGCTGGCCCGCTGCCGCCAGAGCAGTAAGGTCTGTTGCAAATTCTTCAAGCGGCGAAGTTTTGGCCTCACTCTTAACGGGGAGAGTTTTAGGGACAGACCTTATTCCAAGGACCCTGAGAATTTCATCCTTAACTACATCGTATGTGATGCCGCCTTTTTCGAGCTCACCCAAACCTCCGCATGAACCGTCTTTAAATATTGCAAGAAGTATATGCTCGGTTCCGATATATGAATTTTTTAAATTTTTAGCCTCTTCACGTGAAAGTTCTATTATATTTTTAAATCCGTGATTAACCGGTATTTTCCCGGGATTGATCGGGTTCATGGAAGGCTTCAGGCTTCTTTCCATAAGGACTATAACTTTCTCAAAATTAACGCCCAGGTTTTTCAGAATTCTTGAAGCAACAGAATCATCATCTTTAAGCAGCGATATCATTATATGTTCGGGACCAAGGACATCTGAATTCATCCTCTTCCCTTCAGTCTGTGAGGATAGTTCAATTATTTTTTTCGATTTCTTAGTAAACTCAAACATTAACATCTCCGCTGTTTTTTAATTCAGTCCTCAAAAACAGTGCACGGTAATCATCGCTGTCAATAATACTTTTAAACCTCAGCCCAAAATACTCCTGAAGATGAGCCCATTGAACTTTAACCATAAGGTCATTTATCGTAACTATATTATAATCTTTAATCACTGACATAACCACACCAAGACGTACACGTGATAGATGTTCAACAGCTTCCACATAATTTAATCTTCTGGCATAAAGCAGTATCCCGAGAGATCTCCACGCGCTGTCTTCGAGTTCATGCCTTGAAACAGTAAAAAATTCGTCCCTGGCATCATCTTCCAGTTTTATAATTCTGTTAATTATATCATCGGCCGTTTCAAGCAGATCTATCTCTGTCATTCCAAGATACTTTCTGCTGCTTACAAGGTAAAGGCCGCCGGTTACTCTTCCCGTGTTGCCCAGGGTTCCCGCAATGTGAAATCCGCTCTCCCGTATAAACTGGATTGATTCCCCTATTCTTTTGTGAACTGTAAGCACGGGAAGATGGAGTATTGCCGAAACTTTAAGGCCGGTCCCGGCATTCGCGGGATCGGGAGTAAGGTATCCGTAATTATCTGAAAACGCATATTTAACCACACTGTTAAGAGCATCATCAACAGCGTCAGCATCTTTGTATGTATCATAAAGCTGAAATCCCGGGCGGATCACCTGTATTCTAAAGTGGTCCGATTCATTCACAAGTATTGTGAAATCGCTGGCATTATTAATCAATACAAGGCATTTGTCAGAGTTTTCCATTTCGCTGGTAATTATATTTTTTTCAAGGAGAAACCGTTTTTCATGCAGATCGAGTTCATTTATATTGAAGCAGGTTGTATTTTCACCAAGAGATGTTTTAGAGATAAAACTCTCTGCAATTCCATTGATAATTTCAAAATCACTTTCATCCATCATCTCCGGGAAAGGAATAAATCCCGCATTCCGTCCGAGCCTTATTCTTGTGGAAAGAACAATATCGTTTCTCGGGCCCTTCTGTTTCCAGAAGCTCTTTCTGTTATTTATTATTTCCTGTAAACCGAACATTTATCCTCTATCATTCCTGTTTTAATGACATGTTAATATCTCTGATTCTGTCTCTCAGCACCGCAGCTTCCTCATATCTTTCATCATTAACCGCTGAATCGAGCTGCACCTGAAGATCATCTATATTTTCTGTTTCACTTATTTCACTTTTATAAACTTTCATTTTAAAACCGGATTCTTCATTAAATACCGGGAATTTGCCTATATGTCTTTTATCACCATGAAATCCTGCAAGTACGGGTACCAGAAATTCAGCCAGGTTATTATAACATTCCGGGCATCCCAGTTTTCCGTCCCTTTTATAATCAAGAAAATCTGATCCGCATGTTAAACAATGCTTTCCATCCTTATAATCGGTAACTTCATCAACATTCAGAAACGTAAGCATTTCGGGGAGAGAGAGGGAAAAATTGGATATTTTGGTATTCAGCCCCACTTCACGTGCACAGTTCTCGCAGAGATGAACCTCAGATTTCATGTCCTTTATCACCTCTGAGAGATGAATTGTTGCTTCAATATTTTTACATCTTTCGCAAAACATATTTTTTACCATTTAAGTATTTAATAAATCGACACTGTCTAATTCAAATTAATCATAATTATTACACTTACCGCAAAAATGCCGGAATGAAAGCATGTAATTTTTTTAAATAAATCTGATAATAACAGTTTTTCTCAATATACATATTAATTTTAACCATTTTTATGTAAACTACAATTTATATGTGATTTTTTCGGCTGGAATGTTAAAAGAATTGAGTTTTTAATCTTCAAACTTCTGGCAATTATCAAAGAGATACCCGCAGCTTATAAGCTGAAGAATCACATCTTCAAGGGTATAAACAAAATCATCTCCGTTTTTTCTATAAGATCCTGTATGCATCAGCATGATTATTCCATGATAATCAGTACTTTTCCTGCTGAATTTAAGGTAATTTGTTCCGTCAGCATCAATCCGGTTAAGATTTTTAAAATCCATGCTGTTTTTAAATAAATTAATAAATTTATCATTGCTAAGGTATAGCTTATCACCTTCCTCTATCCAGTCTTTTGAATAGAGAGATACATCAATATGACGATAGCCAAGATTTCGTGCGGCTCTGAGCATCCATGGTTTTTCAAGATGCTGAAGGTATGGAGCCCGCCATATTCTGGTGAGGTCCTTACCTGTAACCTTTTTAAAAATATACTCCGTCTCATATAATTCATTTAAAAGATGGTCCTGATTTTTATAATCGGGGGAATGGCTGAGAGTATGGTTTCCGGTTATATGGCCCCCGGCAACAATCCTTTTAACATCATCAGGATGTTTCTTCAAAAAATTTCCTGTAATAAAAAATGTCGCGGTTATATGGTACTTCTTCAGCAGGTCGAGAATATAACCTAAGTTTGTATTGTCATCTCCTGCATCAAATGTCAGAAAAAAATTACTCTGCTTCTCGGGATATTTAAGAATATTATTCCCGAAAAGGCTGGATGTTTTACTCCTGGCTTCTTTCTGATTATAATTCACACTCACACCTCTTTCGATGAAGAGCTGAACCATCTCTTTGCGTTTTAAAAAGGCCGCCAGCCGTATTGGAGTTATACACTGTTCATTAGTGCAGTTGATATCCGCACCATTATCTATTAATTTTCTAGCCAGAGAAATGTCACCATTCAATACTGCATCATGCAGCAGAGAGTTTCCGTTGCCGTCCTTTTCTTTTACGTTGTAGGAATTACATGAAAATAATGCAGCAGATGTAATGAATGCAAGAATGATATAGTATATATATTTTTTATTTTTCCGCACCACAAGCTGTCCCGTTTAAATTTCATTTTTTAAAGTACAATCAGAACTGATATGAAATATTTTAAAATAGAATATTATCTGTCAATGATAAGTTGAAGATGCGGAATTGAATAGTATGAAAAAAAATTGACATAATTCATTCAAAAAACATCCATGTTCAATACTGGAGCATAAAATACCAATGACAGATAATGTTACCCCTATAATAATAAATGAACAATTGTGTACCGGATGCGGACGTTGTGTTTTTGTATGCGCCATGGGCGTAATCGAAATGCGTGATAAACCTGGTTCTGATAAAGCAAAAGTTGCGGCTGCAGCAAATCCTGAATACTGTATGTACTGCGAAGCCTGTGTGATCGACTGCAGAAGAGGTGCGATCTGCCTTAATCCTCTACAGGGAAGCCTTAACATGAATAAAATCTCTGATCTGATAATGAAAAAGAAAAAAAACAGATTTCAATTCTGGAAAAAATAACCGGCAAAAAATTATAAAAAATCCGCTTCTTTTTTGATATATGGAACATAGGCCATGTCCATCTTTAAAATATGATTCTCCCACCATTTTCTAAGCTGCTTGTCCACATCAAGCGCGAGATAGTTGTCAGCGCCCTTTTTATATCTATTCAACAGTTCAGCAACCAGTGAACGGAATTCTTCATGCTGCTCGAAATGTTTTTCAAAATCAAAAAAATTACAATCCCGGAGAAGTTTCTCTTCAGTCTCAAGGTGTTCATTAATATAAACATTAAGGTATTCAATAATGCTCTTCAGCTCTTCAATCGCTGATCCTTTATATATTGCCAGTTCAAGCCGGTCAATCTGTTCAAATAATCCCTTGTGCTGTTCATCTATTTCTTTTATACCGGCTTCAAGCCGGCTGTTCCATTCCCATTTTCCCATATAATCTGCCCTGAACTAAATTTATATTAACCTTCACAGCTGATCCTGTTACAGAGATCAGAATTTCAAATATATCTATTTCAGCTTTCCCTGAATTTCACCCATAATTTATCCTGCTTGTGATGATTTTATTTTCCGATATTATATTACCCTTTCTCATGCGATCTGCACATCTCAGATAAATAAACTTTTATATTGTAATATATTACAACTTCTGAATTTTAAAAAATTTTTTTATATTTTTATAATTGATAATTATTATACAGAGAAATACTTTGTGTAATCACACGGTATTGCTCTAAACGGAGAGTTGCATGAAAAATAAAAAATATTTTTTTATAATCTTTTCGGCGGCCAGTTTTATTTCAGCCCTGATGTTCTATTACAATTCCAGAACTTTTCTCTCAAATTCGGCTGAAGCTGAAGCTGTAATTGTTCAGAATAATGAAATAAGCGGACAATATCCGGGCAATAATACGGTTTCAAATTTAAAAAATAATATATATGCAATTGAGTTCTTTACTGCGGATGGCCGAAGGATAAAGTCTACGATTAAGTTATCTTCAGAAAATTTACGGATGACCGGCGACAGAATCAGCATACTGTATAATAAAAACAATCCGGAGTCTGTGAGTGTGCGTTATTCATGGAAAGTATTATATTTTCTAAAGGCAATACTGCTCTTCTGCCTGTCAGTTATATTTGACATAACAGCATTTAAAATTAAGTAAAGAATTCTATATCATAAAACAACAATTCACTTCAAAAATAAAAAATTATTCCAGCTAACCGTATTTTGAGAAAATACGGTTAGTCTGCTTTTCTTTGTACTTTAATCAAGGCGCCTATTCAATTATTTCGAAGCATGTCTTCAAGTCCATTCCCGGCTCAAGCAGCGGCATTAAATCTTTAAAGTTTTCCATAAAATTTGCTGAATGAATTTTAAGCGCATCCTTATCGAGATACTTTTCATAAAATATTACTGTATTAACTTCACCTTTCACTGTGTGAGGAATATACTCAAGGCATCCCGGTTCTGAATTTTTTACCTGCGCGACGATTTTCCTGAGCTTCTCCTTAACCTCATCCATCTTCCCCTCTTTTACTTTAAGTGTTGCAATGAGCGTTATCATATTTTATCTCCATTTTTATTTCATGCCATATACTGGCAATTTTATATCAAATTGCAAATATTATTTTAAACTGCTGTGGCGGATAATTTCAATAGCAGAATTGTATTATCCGAAAAGTCATACGCCGAAATTTATTTAAAAAAATACTTCATTTCTTCTTATTTTATTATATTACAATATAAGAGTTAATCCGGAACCGGAATCACGTATAATCATTGAACCGATATTACGGAGATTCTCTTTATAATAAAATAAAAGTTTAATTATAATATTGGAGAAAAGTTATGAAAAGTATTTTAAAATTATTTGATAAAAAGCATTTTGCTTTTAAAACCATGACGCTGGCAGCAGCAGTAGTATTGAGCGCATCAAACCTTAATGCTAAAATTGTCACGGAGAGCGTGGAGTACAAAGACGGCAGCACTGTGCTGGAAGGTTTTATTGCCTACGATGATGAATTAAAAGGTAAAAGGCCGGGGGTGATAATAGTTCATCAGTGGATGGGGCTTAAAGATTATGAAAAAATGCGGGCGGAGCAGATTGCTAAACTCGGCTATGTTGCCTTCGCAATTGACATTTACGGCAAAGGGGTAAGGCCGGGGAATGCAGAAGAAGCGGGAAAACAGGCGACAGTATACCGCTCTGACAGAAAGCTGATGAGAGGACGGGCTAAAGCGGGATTAGATTTTTTTAAAAAAATGAAAAATGTTGATTCCTCACAGATTGCCGCAATGGGTTACTGTTTCGGAGGCGGAGTTGTACTTGAACTTGCACGAAGCGGAGCAGATATTATCGGGACAGTGAGCTTTCACGGCAACTACGATACTCCGAATCCGGATGATGCAAAAAGAATTAAAGGGAGAGTTCTCGCGATACATGGTGCTGATGATCCGTATATAACTCCCCAGAGTGTTGTATCACTTCAGAATGAATTACGCAAAGCACAGGTTGACTACCAGATTGTAATATACGGAGGAGCGGTTCATGCTTTTACAGACCCTTCGGCAGGTAATGATCCGTCAAAAGGAGCAGCATATAACAAAAAAGCCGATGAACGTTCCTGGGAGGATATGAGAAGATTCTTCAAGGAAATTTTTAAAGAATAAGTTCTAAATCTGGAACAAATAGATATCTCCTGTTTAAAAGGAGATATCTATTAATTAAAAATATCCCCCTGGATCTGAATAACTGAAAAAATGAATAATTAAAACAAAAATTGTTTTCCTTGACAGCTATATCCGGCAGTAAGCTATGTATATTTATGCCATTTATTTCGTTCTATGGCCCTGGAGTAACAATTATAAATACTAAAGATAAAATCAACCGCTGCAGGCCGGGATTTGGCGCATCATGCTCCTTCTGCTGCGGAAGCCACAACTACACAATCTCACCGGACAATATTGAAGAGATGTTCATCAGCAGAGATGCAGATGCAGCCCGCAGGCTTCAAAAACACCCTGAAGATTCATTTCATGAGAAACTGGTCAAAGAGGGTATGCAATGCGCTCATGTAGGAATATCAGGTTCAGATCCGGGGCTGGTGGGTTGCCTCACCTACCACGATGATCATAGGGGTAGCGGATTTGAATCTTTCTTTACCGGAACATGTAAGCATTTCCTGTGTGTAGCATGGAATGAACTCACCGACCGGCAGGTACTTTTTGCTGCAGAACTGATGAAAGACTGGTACTACTACAGCCTGCTGGTAAACTCACTCGAAATTCTTATGGATCTATGCGCTGAATATGAAAGTCCGGAAGATGTGCCTGACGAAGTCCTCTCTGAACTGAAAATTGAGCTTAAAGAAAAACTGATGGAAGACGACCTGATCTGAAAACGGATATCAGCCGCCTTTCCTCAAAACTGAAAAATTAACAAGTTCGCCCGTTTTCTCATCCCACAGATAAAGAAAAAGCGACCTGAAGCCAGCAAAAATTGATATAGGAGTAATCTCCTGAAGTTCAGGTATATTATTGTAGCATTTACGAAGCTTGTAATTCGGAATCCTTGGTTTAAGATGGTGTATATGATGATAACCGATACTGCCGGAAAACCACCTCAGAATCCCGGGAAGATTATAAAATGAGCTCCCATCCATGGCTGCTTTAACCGGATCCCAGTTCCCCGAATGAGACCAGTATACTTTCTTAAACTGATGCTGTATAAAAAAAAGCCACATGCCGGAAATACTCGCAACTGTAACTACCGGAATAAAAACCTCCAGATATGGAATTAACCCCACTGTAAAATATGCAGTTGCGATAATCACAGCAATCATAATGTCTGTAATAATTATACTGAACAGGTCTTTCCGTCTCATATTCTGATGAGGCAGCCTGTACACAACGACAAACAGCAGCAGCGGAGCAACACCAAAAAGAAAAAAAGCGTTCCGGTATATCCGGTATTGAATTCTGCGCAGTAATGAAGATGAACGGTACTCTTCAACGGTCATAGTCCACAGATCGCCAACACCCCTCCTTTCGAGATTAGATACCGACGCGTGATGTATTCCGTGAGATCTCTGCCAGTCATAAAATGGCGTAAAGGTGATAAATCCGCATATATGACCGATAATCGAACATGTACGCGGGCTTTTAAAATATGAATTATGACAGCAGTCGTGAAGTATGATAAAAATTTTCACATGGAGACCGGCTGCAGGAAATGCGGTCAGAATGACAATCCAGTACGGGTAATTATATAAGACCAGGTAGAACATAAATGCGATCAGACAAAAATATAAAAGAAAAGTAATCGCTAACTGCATAAAAGATTCATTGTTATCGGCACCCTCATACTCTTTTAATGAGGAGAGCCATTCATGACCGGTCATGTCGGACCTCCATCCTGTATGTTATAAAGGTAATTTATTTTCTACTGAAAACAAAAACAAATATTTTTTTGAATTGAAATTGTCAGCTTTTACATTTACACCAATGTATTCTTTATCCATCTCTTGTCCAGGTAACGTTTAGTAATAAAAACCGCATGAATTAAAATTGAAATATTCATAGACCACCATATAGCGTGGGATCCAAGTCCAAGCCGGATAGCCAGAAAATAACATAGCGGAAGCCTCACAACCCACATACTGGCTGCGACTATAATCATCACACTCCTTGTATCACCTGCCCCGTTAAGCGAACCGCCCAGTATCATTGCCCATGCAGTCAGAGGTTCCCCGATCATGCTTATAATAAGATAATATTTACACTCCTCGACAACAACAGGATTTACAGATAAAAATGCGGATAATGTTCCGGCATTAAATATTACAATGACAGTCAGGACAGATATAAATAAAACACCGGTTATCCCTGTTGCTATTCCAGATCTGAAAGCACTATCATCTTTTTTTTCACCGAGAAAATTTCCCGTAATGACAGCACTCGATAGAGCGAATGCGAAAGCAGGCATATAGATCGCTGCTTCGATTCTTATACCATTTGTAAACGCCGCGATGACATCAACATTATTTTCAGGCAGCATACTCACGATAAGATAAAGCAGAGTATAACCGGCAGTCCATGCAATCTGAAGAAGCCCCGAAGGCCAGCCGATTGATATGATATCTTTTATTACCGGAAATGAAAATGTTTTTACGCTGTTCATCAGGGTTGCGATATGTACATAATTAACAGCACTTCCCAGCAGGTAACTTAACGATGTTGACAGGGCAATTCCCCTGTAACCGAGAGATGTATTGAACACAAGAAAAAAATTAAGGCAGATATTTGTCATGCAGACAACAGCCATGGTAACCATTGATTTTTTTACATTTCTGCTGGCGCGGAGTATTCCGTTGGAATTAATAAGAAAGTAATGGAAGGTCATTCCTCCGGCAAGAATCATTATCAGCGGCCTGCATATAACTTTCAGCTCTTCAGGAATGCTCATTATATCAATAGTGAATGGCCCGAGTAAAACACCAAGAATACTTAATGCAGCTCCGGCAATACTTACAGCCAGAACAACGGAATATACAGAATCTGAAAATTTCTTCCTGTCTCCTGAAGTAAACTGCCTGGAAAGGATTGATACGCTGCCGATTGCAACAGCATTGGCCAGAACAATAAAAATAAAATATATCTGAGATACAAATCCGACAGAAGCCTGATACTCCTTCCCGAGTTTTCCCGCTATATATACATCCGTAAGACTAATCAGAAATTCGAAAAGCATTACAAAAATCAATGGCCAGCTCGCGGACCAGCTTCCCCTCATATGATATTTATAGTCCTGCAGATCTATTGATTTTATTATTGTTATAACTTTCATGTACCCGGACTTAAATTTATTTATAGTTATTCTAATTATTAAAATAGGCGGTTTTCGGGTTATGTCAATGACTTATTGGATTAGTGCTTATAAATCTCTGTAAAATAAATTTTCGACTGCCCCTGCGCCGGGAATCATCGGCACCTGTTTTAGCACCTGCAGTATTCAATAAATAAAAATAAAATTACAATTGACAAAATATACCGATTGGTATATTTATCCACGATATGAATAAATCAGAAAAAACCAGGCAGTTTATAATTGAAACTGCTGCTCCGATATTCAACAAAAAAGGATATACCGGAACTTCACTTTCCGATATAATTGAAAATACAGGCCTGACCAAGGGGGCCATTTACGGCCACTTTGAGAACAAAGATGATCTTGCTATAGCAGCAATAGTACATAACCTTAAGACTGTATCAACAAAGATCTTTTCTGCCGCAAAATTACAGCAGAATTCATGTGATAAACTGACTGCCTTCGCTGGAGCTTATCTTGTATTCTATGATGAAATAAATCAGAGCGGAGGATGCCCTGTTCTTAATGGTGCAGTCGATTCTGATGACGGCAATCCCGCTATCAGAATGAAAATCAGAAAATTCATAGAGATGTGGAAAAAAACCATTATAGATATTACCGGAGATGGCATTAAGCAGGGTGAAATTTCCGTTTCGTCTGATCCTGTAGAGTTTTCAATACTTTTTATATCACTTATAGAGGATGGGATTATGCTTTCAAAAACCATGAAAGACAAAAAGTATCTTGAAAAAGCTGTAGCTCACATCAATGCAATTATTGAACAGATGAAGATATAATAATTTTTCGCACAAAAATATACCGACTGGTATTTTTTTATATAATAAAGCCTAGTGCCAATTACAATAAACGGAGGAGATGTATGGACAAGTATGAAGAATTCAGAAAAATACTCGACAGCAATCCGGCGGGTGCGCCTCAATCCCCTGCTTTTGATGAAATACTCAGAATACTATTTTCAGAAGAAGACATTGATCTGCTATTGCAGATGAATTTCAGCGGTAAAAGCTCTGATGACATCGCAGATGCTGTTTCTCTACCTTCTGATAAAGTATACACAATGCTCGAATCTATGGCGGACAAAGGGCTTGTGTTTCACAGGGATAAAGGCGGCAAACGGTTATATGGTATCCTGCCGACAATTCCCGGACTGTTTGAATTCCCTTTCATGAAAGGGGGAGGGAGCTCCATGCATGACAAGCTTGCAATACTCTGGAATGAATATAAGCATGACGGACAGGCAGAAGCATTCGCAGGAAATCCCACACCTCTGATGCGTGTAATTCCTGTCGGGAAATCACTTGATACAAAAAATGTGGTGTACTCCTACGACGAAGCTGCAACAATCATAAACAATGCTGATTATATTGCACTTTCAGAATGCGCCTGCAGGGTAAGCCTTAAAAAATGCGACAAGCCGACTGACGTATGCCTCATATTCGGTTATATAGGGAAATACCTGGTAGAGCGGGGCTTCGCAAAGGAAGCTGGAAAAGATGAAGCACTACAAGCACTCGACAGGGCAGAGAAAGCAGGACTTGTACACAGCAGCACCAACACAAAAGAAGGCGCAGGGGTAATATGCAACTGTTGCTCATGCTGCTGCACAATTCTAAGGGGAAGGCTTGAACTCGGTTATAAAAATTCATTTGCACCGAGCAGATTTGCGGCTTATTCAGACAGCTCAACCTGCACGGGATGCAGAATATGCATAGATGAACGCTGTCCTGCTAAAGCAATAGAATTAAACGAAAGCAATACTGCAGTTGTCGATGAGGATAAATGCATCGGCTGCGGATTATGTGTAAGCGGATGCCCGTCAACAGCGATGCGGCTGATAGACAGAAAAGAAGTAATCGAGACACCGGCGAACGGTCAGGAACTCGGCTTCAAAGTTCTGTCTGAAAAAGGTAAACTGCAGGCATTCATGGCAAATTTAAAAAAATAGTTTAACGCTGAAAATAATTCAAAACAATGTTCAACCGCTAACTTTATTATAAGTATAAATGTTCTGATATCACTGCTGCCTCCGGTGATAGCGGTATTAGAGCATTTATTTATTTTGTCCATACAACAACATTCCTTATATCCATACCTGAAATAAAGCCATATAACCTGAATTATTAAAATAATAAAATACAATAAAAAAATTGACCTCTGTACTTAAAAGATATATAATTACTACCTGATGTTTTTTTGTTAAAGAAATCCTCACTTTGACCGTAGTGAGAGTATATAGACATTCAATTCATGGTTGGACACCTGGATGCAGAAGGAGACTTTATGAAGGCTGGAATAATCGGCGCAGGTTCACTCGGATCACTCTTTGCTCACTATTTTCACGACCACTTAATCGATTTTATAATTTATGAAAAAAACATAGAGGTAGTAAAAGATATAGAAAAAAACGGGCTGACCTTTATCAAAAGCGGAATTTCTAAAACAATTAAGCCCTTTATAAGTACATCTCCTGAAATATTAGCAGATGCCGAGATAATTTTTCTGTTTGTAAAAAGTTATTCAACTGCGGAAGCAATTCAGAATATTTTACCTTATCTGGTCAGTAATTCTATAATTGTTTCTCTACAGAACGGGCTGGGAAATACTGAAGAGATCAGAAAATATATTAAACCTGAAAGAATTGTATATGGAACTACAACTATGGGTGCGTCCAAGTCTTCATTATCAACTGTTATTTCGGGCGGCCCCGGGATAATAAATATCGGAGGCGCGGAAAACGGTCATGTGATGAAAGTCCATCATCTGCTGAATAGTGCAGGATTAAGTTCATATACGGTTGATGATCCCGATTTTTACCTTTGGAACAAGGTTATAATTAATGCAGGAATAAATCCTATAGCTGCAATTCTCGGAATTGCTAATGGAGAAATTCTCACAAACCGGTATGCCTCCATTCTTCAGGAAAACATTGTAAAAGAAGCTGTTAGCGCCGCGAAAGCGAACGATATAATAATGGACTTTAATGAAATTCTGAAAGCAACACGTGATGTATGTAAAAAAACATCATCAAACATTTGTTCCATGCTTCAGGACATAAGGAACAGAAGACTTACGGAAATAGAGAGTATCAACGGAAAACTGATTGAATCAGCAGCAATCAAGGGCCTGGATCTTCCGTATAACAGATCTTTATATCTTTTAATAAAATCAATGGAGACTGGTGCTGAATAAAATTCCCTGCGGGGCGTATTCAGCATCTATACGAAGTTAAACGAACAACTAGTGCTGAATAAAACCTATAGCCCGGTCCCTGCCCTCCTCTTTGGCCATGTAGAGAGCTTTATCTGATCTGTCCTTAAGTTCATCAGCAGTTGACGCATTATCCGGCAATGTGGCAAATCCCATACTGCAGGACAGCCGTAGTTCTTCATGCTCCGGAAACCGGAGTTCGCGAATTGCCGAGCACAGCGCATCACATTTCTTCTGAGCTGATTCATGGTCAGTCCCGGGAAAAATAAATATAAACTCATCGCCGCCGTATCTGACAAGAATATCATCCCTGCTGAAAACATCACGGAAGACCTGTGCCGAGGTAACTATAAGCCCGTCACAAAACTCCTGCCCGTACTTTGTATTAAGTGATCCGAACCTGTCCATATCAAACATCACAAAGCTAAGACAGTTCCCTTCGGCCCTGGCCCTGTTTACAAGCCCTTCTAAAGATTCCTCAAGATAACGCCGGTTGAACAGGCCGGTTGCCGGATCTGTGATAGCCCTTTTTCGTGATTCGGCACCCCACTGAACCATCTGTGTAACGAACGAACCGACATTCATCAGTCTCTGTACTGTTATTGAAAGCATTTTATTCATTATCTGCACAGCACATTCAGGCATTGTTTGAGTAATACGCATAAAGTCGTCGGCATGCATAACAAGAAAAAGGCTGTCTTCAAGCACACGGCAGTTGGCAGAGCGCGGGGCCTGCTCAATAATCGACATCTCGCCGAAAAAACTTCCCGCCAGGATATCCGACAGGACAACTTCTTTCCCCTCTTTGTCGATTATGTATATCGACACTCCGCCCTTAACAACCACAAAAAGTTCTTCTCCGGGATCACCTTCTTTGAAAACCAGTTCCCCTTTCGCAAACTCCTTTCTTTTTAATTCAGATGCGATTTTAGCAAGATCTTCGTTACAGGTATCAGAAAAAATTGATATATTTTTCAGTATGTTGTCATTAGTTTCATTAAACATCAACTTTTACATCCTCCGGGAAAAGAATAACATTTCCTCCTTTAGCGCGCCCGGCCAGAGGAAGCTCATGAGCCAGCAGTATCAGTTCATCGGAGATATCCGCATGGCCGGGGAATAGCGCAATGCCGATGCTCATCGACAGACTGACATCGTTACTTTTAGTAGCTTCGGAAATATCCAGATTGTTTAACATTGCAAGTATCCGCTCGGCCTCTTTATATGATTCCTCACGGCCGCGTCCCGGAAGAATCACACCAAGTTCATTCCCCATATAACGGAGAACAGTTCCCCTCTCACCTACAAAGATGTTGAGAGCGGCAGACATAATCTTAAGTGTATCATCTCCGGCCTCATGCCCGAATGTATCATTGATAAATTTAAAATTATCGGGCTTCATCAGGAGGAGCCCCACAGGTTCCGAACGGTTTTTCATATATTCAGGGAGAGTCTCTTCGAGATATGTTTTATTGTAAAGGCCGGTCAATTTATCCCCATAGACCTGACGTTTAAGTTCCTGGATTAACGCGGAATTCTCGCGGACAAGAGAATTTGCACTTCTTATCCTGCCGGAGATAACTTTTAAAAATTCATAGAGGATAGCTGCTGCTATTCCGGGGTGTTTTTCCAATATAATCCGGAAGCTGTTCCCTTCTCCCGGGATTCTAAGAAGAACAGTATCTCCGGATGCAACTCCTGATGCATTGAATACAGATTCGGTAAAGAACTCAAGCTCTCCGATTATGTCACCGGGAACAAGTTCAGCGATAATTGTTGTACCTTCATACGGATCTGTTTTTAGAATCTGAACAGTTCCGGAAACCACGATGCACAATACACCGGATGCCCCGCCCTCGTGAAAAATACTTTCTCCGGATTTATATGAAACATAATCAGAATACCCTGAAATAAGTTCGAGACCTCTATCATCCAGTGATGCAAATATTTCAGCTTTCAGCAGCCAGTCTTTTTTTTCCATGTTTAATTATAATCTCTAGATCAATAAATATTTGAGTTTAATCTCCGGATACCGCCGGAAATCAATATAAGCAATGCCCTAAAGTCCGGCGAATTTTTTAATGTAATTAGTTTTTGTACAACCCGCAAAAAATAATATTGTCACAACATTTTTTATACCAGACTCAACATACGGAAGGGATCATTTTTTGTAAAGAACTATACATTATGAATATTTCCAGGTTTCAAAATCAAAAATTCTTCTATAGAATACTTAGTAAAATTGAAAAAAATATTTAAAAAATCAATCCGTTATCATTATTTTTTTAACAAATTAAGCATTAATTCAACAGAAAAAATATTCCAGTTTACTAATGTGAGGATTAAAAAATGAAACAGAAAAAATTTGTTCTGGCAGGCGTTACGACATTATTAACTTTAATACTGCTATCCATGTTCCTGGCATCCGGAGTATTGTGCAAAAATAAAGATACATTCGGATTAGCGGGCCAATCACCCCTGAGAGATGACAGCTCAGTTGCTGATGCTGTGAAAGTTCAGGACGTTTTTAAAAAGGTATTCGAAATCAATAAAAACAGTGTGGTATTCATAAGCACTGAACAGACGGTTAAAATGCCTCAGAATCCTTTTTTCAATGATCCGTTCTTCCGGGACTTCTTCGGTCCCGAGATGAAACAGCCCAAATCACAGAAACGCGCCGGACTCGGAACGGGGTTTATAGTATCAGAAGACGGTTACATCTGCACTAACTATCATGTAGTTGCCGGTGTTGATAAAGTAAAAGTGAAAGTTGACAAAACAAATTATGATGCAACAGTGACCGGATTTGACGAAAGGACAGATCTTGCCCTGATTAAAATTAATGCAAAAGATAAACTGACTCCGGTATATTTCGGAAATTCAGATTCAGTAAACGTCGGCGACTGGGCAATAGCGATTGGTAACCCGTTCGGGCTCGACAAGACATTCACTGTAGGCATAGTAAGCTCGACAGCACGCCGTGATCTTGACCTCATGGGGGATTCCCAGACACAGATACAGACTGATGCGTCAATAAATCCGGGTAACAGCGGCGGGCCATTATTGAATATATACGGTGAAGTTATAGGCGTAAACAGGATGATATACTCTCAGTCAGGGGGGAATATCGGCATAGGTTTTGCCATCCCGATCAATACAGTAAAAAGCGTTCTTGAACAGCTGAAGCAGCATAAAAAAATCAAACGCGGATTTATAGGAGTACAGATTGTACCACTTAGCGAAGAGTATGCTTCCGAGCTTGGATTAAAAGATAACTCAGGTGCCCTGGTCGGCCAGGTAACGGAAGGCGGCCCTGCTGAGAAAGGAGGTGTGAATACCGGTGATGTAATACTCACTGTCAATGGAAAAGAAATAAAAAACTTCGGAGATCTCATATCTGAGGTTGAACAGACACAGATAGGTAAAACTTTGAAAATTGAAGTCTGGCGTAACAAGACCAAAGTTGCTCTTTTTATTACGGTCGGCGAGAGGCCTTAATAATAAAATATCTGACAAGATCATTTTAAGATTGATTTAAAGCATTCTGCCCGCCAGCTAAGCATATTCGGCATAATCAGCACATACGCGCATGCAGGAATCGAAATATGACTAATGCTGAGCGGAGCGGATGCAGGCTATAATGTCACACGCAAGCCGCAGAAATCGGATAAAAACAGTATTACGATTCCATCCATAAAGTTGGTTTTCCTGTAAAAAATAATTCTTTATGAAACAGTTCATCCGATAATTATATCGTACAGGTAAAAGAATTTATTCACAAATAAGGATTTATTATGCCATTAAAAACAGTATTCATATATTTATCATTTACTATATTTTTTACCCTTACCATCGTGTTTTCAGCATCTGCTCAGACTGAAACTATTAACGAGAAAAAAAATATTCCGCAGAAAAAAACAGTTTCATCCGGCGAAGATAAAAACAAATCTTTTGTAAAAGAAGTTCCGACGAAAGAGCCTGAAGATGCGAAAAAAGAAATCATCCCGCTAACGGATGATAAAAGTAAATCACAGTCTAAAGATCAGAAAAACACAGAGAGCAATACCGCGAAGAAAGGAAGCGACCCCCAAAAAGACACCAAGGGTGCCGAGGTGTGGGATGATACAAAAAAAGCTGAAAAGATTGAATCCACACTTGAATACGGAATGCAGAAAGACCGTAAAATCGCCATAACAATGATAAACGATATAAAAGATGAACAGATAAAAAATAAATTAATACAAAAACTTGTACTAATTTTAGAGAATGATTCAGACATGGAAGTGAGAAAAGCAGCTATAACGGCAATCGGTGATCACAAATATATATCATCAACTCCGGCACTGATCAAAGCGCTTGATGATTCATCTGAAGATATAAAAATTGCGGCATGCTATGCTCTTGGACGGATTAAAGCCGACTCGGCCAGGCCTAAACTTGTTGAGTTGTTCAGAAAACAGGATCTTAAAGCTGATTCAAATTTTACAGATGCACTCATCACGACGCTGGGCGACCTTAAAGCCCCGGATATTCTTGACATTGCTGTAACAGCCGGGAAAGATGCAGCTATATCAAAGATGATCCGTGAAAGACTTATTATCTACATAGGTTATACAGGTTCTGCGGCTCAGAAAGATTTTTTAGTTGAACTTTACAAAAACGACGATGAGGATATGATGATTCGCTCATACGCGATAAAATCAATTTCAAAGCTTAAAATAAAAGAAGCAACAGAAGACATTAAAACTATCATAAAAGAAATTGATTCATATCCGTTCAATAAAAAGAAAAAATATTATGATCTCTATATGTTCTCTGTCGCGGCGCTTGTGGAGATGGGGGATACAGATTCTATATCTCTGCTCATGAATTCCCTCCGCAGTGATAATACTTCCGTAAGGCTCAGGGCATTGAATCTTATAAAAGAATTCAATGATGAAAGAACAATTGACATATTAAAATATAAAATGAAAAATGATCCGAGCGGAAAAGTACGAAAAGCTGCCAAAAAGGCTCTTGAGGATAAGGGGCTTATCGAAAAAGGGAAAGGAAACGAAGATTCAAAAAATGAATATGAGAAAGAAGAAAAAGATGAATAACGAAAAAAGCCGCCTTGAAAGCGGAACTATAAAAAGCAGGATGAAAGAACTCGTTTCAATCTCTCTCTTCACTTTAATTGCAGCTTTTCTGGCCCTGTTTTTAGCAGACCTGATATTCTTCCCCCTTGCTTATTATTCCGTAAGGAATGTTGATATCTTCAACACGCTTTTCAAATATAGCGGAATATTTTTTATTTCCGCGATAATGATGATTTTATTATTTTTAAAAGTAAGATCACTTCATAGGGACGGAAAAACAATCAAATCAATAATGGTATATGTTTTTATCAGGCCTTTTCAGTACATTGGTTTTTTTATTTTCATCCTTGTCCTTATTGCATTGATTATCATGATCATCTATTATCTCTTCAGCTCAAATTATTATCATCTGCATAGAATAGCCGGCGGTGCATAAATATGGCGATTAAAGCATTCGACAAATATTTCTGGAATTTACCACAACTCAGCAAGGAAGCTGATTTTGACAAGTTCTGGGATAAATCAATTTCTGACATAAAAAAAGTTCCGATCGAACCGGAAATTATCGAAAATCATAAAAAGTTTACATCAAAATTCAAGGCATATAATATTTCCTACAACGGTTTTCTGAAAGCCAGAGTTAAGGGAATACTCTATGTACCAAAAAAACACGACAAAAGCAGGGTAATAATCCACCTGCATGATTACAACAGATATCCGGATAAGAGTATTGCTAAAATTCTTTCAGATAAAACAGCTCATCTCTTTTTAATAATGAGAGGCCACGATATAATTGAAAACAGGACTGACGAGGAATTAGCACAGGAGAGACCGCTCGGATTTATTGTAGAGAATATCATTGATATGGAAACATATTATGCCCGTTCTGTTTACCTCGACGCATACAGATCAATAGATTTTCTCAGGCTTGTGAACTTTATTGACTGCAGCAAAATCGGCATCTACGGAAAAGGTTTCGGAGCCGCAGCGGGATTTTTTACGGCAGTTTATTCACCAAGAGTCGGAGCCATAGTAATGGACTCACCGTTATTCTGCGACCTCCCCCTCAGCCAGAACATATCACTAAGCGATACCTCCCGCGAAATAAATGATATTATAAATGTGCAGAAAGCGAAAAAAAATCAGATTAAAAAAAATCTGACTTATTTTGATATAATAAACTTTTCACACGACATTTCCTGCCCGGCACTTTTCATAACAGGACTCAAAGACACCATCTCTCCGCCGGAATGTGTCATGGGCCTTTTTAATAATGTTCAGGGTGAAAAAACAATCGAAGTTTACCCCGATGGAGGTAATGAAGCCGGCGGGGAAGAACAGAGGATAAAGGCAACTAACTGGCTTATCGATTCTATACTTTCCGATTAATAAATTCATCATCGGCTTGTCATCCTCGCGAAGGCGGGGATCCATTCTTCATTCTAACAAACTTGATTACTTCAATAGGCTTTATTGTGGATTCCCGTCTGCACGGGAATGACTCATTCAAATAAATTCTGCAGATCTTCAGACAATCCTTTCATTCATTATATACGGAACAAACGTAGCTCTACCGATTATTTCTTCAAAAAAATCGGTCTCACTTTTTTTTACATATCTTTTGATCTGGTGGTTCTTTCCGCTTTCATCAACCGGTATAACAAGTATACCGCCGTCATTAAGTTTAGCGAGAAGATCCGATGGAAAAATTCTCACTCCGGCAGATACTATAATTCTGTCAAAAACGCTGTCGATATCATTAAAATTATCGCCATTTATAACTTTAACATTGTAGCCCAGATTCGCCAAAACTATCTTCGAGCGTTCAGCAAGTTCAGGAATGCGCTCCATGGCCGTAACCTCACCCGCGAGCTCAGCCAGAACAGCAGCCTGATACCCGGAACCCGAACCAATTTCAAGAACCTTCTCGTCACCTGTAAGCCTGAGAGACTGAACCATTGAAGCAACAACCGATGGAGTGGAAATTGTCTGCCCGAAACCTATCGGGAGAGATGTATCATCATACGCCCTATAGCACAGTGCCTCCGACATAAACTGATCACGCGGAACCCTCATCATTGCGTCAAGAACCGAACCGGCGGATATGCCCTTCAGCTCGAGTTTCATCACCATATTCCTTCTTGCGTTGTACATCCTGTCGCTGTTATGGTACAAAATATCCTCCCCATTCATGACCGATCTGACCTTTATATTTCACCTGGAGTTTTACATCTACCCACCATCCGGTGAATGAAGGAAGCTTATATGTATTATAAACAAGCACATACCTGTACTCTTCGGATGTTTTAACTTCACTGTATATTTTTCTCAGACTGTCGATTTCCGACGGACGGATCACCTTCCCGCCGGTTTCCATTGCTATGCGCATAATGTCAGGGTCCGCATTCTTCATTGAGATTATATATATCGGGATATAGTGTTCATTCGCGTAACTTATAATTGTATCCGGAGAATACTGCGTAAATGAATCACCCGCTGAACTGCCGTCAGTTATCAGAACGACCCCTCTTCTGTCGGGCCGTGGGATAAGATCTGTTATCGCCTGGTATAGTGCTGATCCGGTCTGCTTTCCGTTTCTATACTCCATTTTGTCAACAGCGGCAAGTGTTCTTCTCCGGCTCCAGTCAAAGTTATTTCCCGGCCATACCTGTTCATTAAAATTTAGAAGTTCAACACTGTCGTTTTTCTTCATCACTCTCAGAATAAACTCGGCAAGCCATGGAAGATCTTTATGATAGCCGCTCATCCCGGGTGAACGGTCTATTGCAATTACAAAAGATGCAGAGGTTGCTCTGCGTTTAAGATAGTCGGTCTGAAAATTTATAATTTCAGAATTGTCTTCTGTAATACTGAAATTTTCGGGACGGAGTCCGTATACCGGCCTGCCGTCTCTCCCCTTAACATTTACATAAAAGGCAACTACAGGAAAACTTGCGGAATCAACCGATGTAATTTCAAGCTCAAGATTCGAATATTGTTTCTCGGCAGGAGAAAAACAGAGTATACTGTTAGGCCTTGATTCAAGCACATAGAAAAAACCGTCCTGATCAAAAATAGAAGATAACGGCCTGTTAAGCTTTCTATCATTATCCCATGAACTGAAAAGAGTTTTAGCCCCGCTGATAGTGTCATAAATAATAATGCCGGATTTCTCATCGGAAATCACAAGACTGTTCCCTTTAACCGATATGCCGCGTGGAGACAAAAGCTCATCCATAAAAATTTCTTTAACGTAGTTTCCGTAGTGGTCAAAAACAACAATCTTTTTATTTGCCGTATCTGTCACATAAACATATTCGCCAAGAACTGCTATATCTGTAGGATTGGAAAATTCACTCTCATAGTCACCCATCTTCCCGAAGCTGAGGACAAAACGCCCCGTTACGTCAAACTTCTGAACCCTGTAGTTTCCTCCGTCCACAGCATAGATAAATCCTTTACCGTCAAAACATACACCCTTCGGGCCGTGAAAAAAACCCTCAGCGTTACCGGTGCCGCCGAACTTCTTGAGTATTTTACCTTTCTCTGAAAAAATATATATCGCATCGCTTTTGAAATCTGAAACAGCAAAAGTTTTGTTAAAAAAATCTATACCGTAAAGTCCCCCTCCGAAACCCGGCCTGATAATTTCCTCGCCGTTACCGTTCGGATCTATTCTGACCACCTTCGATGAGGAAAAAGAGGTAATATAAAGATTTCTCTCTCCGTCGACAGCCATATCAGCGGCGTCCGGAAAAGAAAAAGTTTTCATCTGGGGCGATTTATATTCGCTTTGAAGCAGATAGTTTTCAGTCCCGTCATTGCCGCTGTAGGCATTCCTGAAGTGCAGACTTTCAATTCTGTTTTTTATCGCAATGTTCTCGGGATATATTTCCAGAGTCTTATTCAGTTCCGAGAGAGCGCTTTCTTTAAAACCGGAAAGTTTATAAGATCTTGCGAGATAATCACGTGCTGTGTAATAATCGGGATACTCCTGCACCGCTTTTCTGAAAAAATCCGCTGCAGCCAGATACTGCATATTATTGAAATAAACCACACCCTTTCTAAAATAGCCTTTTGCCGATTCAAATTTAGCCGGATTTACTGCCGGATACACGGAAACCAGCGGTGTCAGCGTAAACAGAAATACATAGAAAAGAAGAATGATCTTTTTAGCTCTCATCACCATTATACCAGTGCTATTCAAATTTTTCAAAAAATCTACATCAAGACTAAACAATAACTAAACCTGAGTCTTCCCATACTCAAGGGGGAGATGCCGCTCCAGCGACAGAGGGGGGAAGTTTAGTGATAAATCATGTTTTTTATAAAAGTCCGTTGATCCCGGTACTTTGCTCCCCATCCGCCAGTCGGGCACCTTCCTCATAAAATATGGGGAAGGTAATTAAGACGTTATAAATATAGATCCATAATTACTTATCGGCACAATAAAGAAAGATTTCAAGCTAATATGACATAATATTAACTCTCCTGTCAATAATATTTGACAATAAAACATACATTGAAATACTTAATTTCAATATAAATTATATCTCCTTAAAATCCCTTTGCAGAAACCTGCCGGGGACTTTAATACCTGACGGAAATTTTATGATAACGGCTGCAGCAATAATATTTGTAATAACTTACCTTGGAATAATTTTTACAAGTCTTCCCGGAATAAATATAGACAGGCCATCCGCATCATTTTTTGGAGCAGTGGCCATGGTTGTTTTCGGTGTTTTCACATTTGATGAAGCTATAAAGGCTATAGATTTCAATACCATTGTACTTCTCATAGGAATGATGATTATAATAACGGTTCTGGAGCTTGACGGTTTTTTTTCTTTTATTGCGAACAGGACTATAAGCCTTGCCAGGAATGAAAGAAGACTCCTGCTTATAATCATTTTTACCACGGGAATATCAAGCGCGTTCCTTGTAAACGATGCAGTTGTGCTTCTTTATACTCCGATTGTAATATCAATATGCCGCGACTCGAAGATAAATCCCATACCCTATCTCATCGCGGAAATACTCGCTTCAAATACAGGAAGCGCGATGACTATAACGGGAAATCCGCAGAATATGCTCATTGGAATAAACTCGGGGATATCATACTCGAATTTCCTCTTTCATCTCATGCCTGTATCACTGATAGGAATGATTATAATTTACTTCGTAGTAAAATTTCTCTACCCCGAAAATTTCAGGAAGATTAATACAATCGACCCGCATGCAGGTTCTTACGAGTATAACTATCTCTCAATGAAATTCTCTGCTCCGATATTTGCTCTTGTTATAATTTTATTTTTTGCAAATGGAAGAATCGGATTATCCATACCGGTAATCTCTCTCATCGGCGCATCTCTAATCCTTATTCTCGGAAAGATAAAGCCGTCTGAAGTAATTAAAAATATTGACTGGGTTCTAATTTTATTTTTCGCCACACTGTTTATTGTTGTCGGAGGAATAGAAAAAACAGGGCTTATCCAGCATATTATTAACGCATACAGGATTACACCCGACCTTCACGGAATAGGAGTTATTCACGCGATCAGTCTTGTTCTCTCACAGATTGTGAGTAATGTCCCCTACACAATACTGATGATTCCGATACTTAAAAATACCGGCAGCGACATCATCTGGCTATCCCTTGCCTCTGCTTCGACAATTGCCGGGAATGCTACAATTTTCGGGGCAATGGCAAACATCATTGTAATTGAATCAGCAAAAAAACAAAATGTGCACATTTCATTTTTCGAATTCCTCAAAGCCGGAGTTGTCGCCACCTTACTCACACTGCTTCTATCGGTCTTTCTGCTGTATATACAAATTACTATTATCTAATCAGCGGAGAGATCGCTCTACCGGAACCGCACTTGCCTCGATTTATAAAAACAGGCTTATCCGCAGCAAACCAGTCACCGCATTTCGCGGAGTCTGCTGATTCCGGAATCAAATGGCTGCTTTACCAAACGAGGGAACAGCAGGCGGGAGGATTAAATTTTATAACTCACCCTGTTCATTACAAACATTAAAGTCTCATGAGCAGAAAAGTTCCTCAGCCTGGCGGAATCGGAATTCGAAGTTGCTGTTTTTAAAAAATTTCCCGAATCTTATTGACATTCAGGAGACAGGTTTACTATGGTACACAATTTTTGATTCTAACCCGGAGGATTTTCAGTGTTCAAGCCTAAGTTTTTTTCTATAATGAATACCTACACAAAAGAACAGATTATCAAAGACATCACTGCAGGAGTTGTAGTCGCAATCATAGCACTCCCTCTCTCTATCGCACTTGCAATCGCGTCAGGCGCTTCACCGGAGAAAGGGCTTCATACGGCCATCATAGCCGGTTTTCTTATTTCATTTCTCGGAGGCAGCCGTGTTCAGATCGGCGGTCCCACAGGAGCATTTGTAATTATAGTTTTCGGAATAATCCAGAAATACGGATTTGACGGGCTTATAATTTCAACAATAATGGCCGGAATTTTTCTTATTGTATTCGGTCTTCTCAAACTGGGAACATTCATCAGACTTATACCATATCCTATAACTACAGGTTTCACAAGCGGTATAGCCGTTGTTATCTTTACTACCCAGGTTAAGGATTTTTTAGGCCTTTCAATTGACAAAATGCCGTCAGGTTTCTTTTCCATGTGGAAGGCTTTTATTACCAGTATGCATACAATGAACTACCCGGCTGTCATAATTGCATTTATTTCACTGATTGTAATTCTATTCTGGCCGAGGATTACAGGTAAAATTCCGGGATCGCTTATTGCGGTAATCGGCGCTTCAGTAATAGTTTATTTATTTAATATTCCCGTTGAAACAATCGGTTCAAAATTCGGAGAGATTTCTTCATCCCTCCCCTCTTTATCAATTCCAGATATTTCAGTAGAAAAAATAGAACAACTGATCATGCCTTCAATTACAATCGCGTTACTTGCAGCGATTGAATCTCTTCTATCGGCAGTTGTTGCAGACGGTATGATTGGAGGTTCACATAAACCAAATGCAGAGCTTGTAGCTCAGGGTGTTGCAAATATAGCATCAGGTATCTTCGGCGGACTGCCGGCGACAGGAGCAATTGCACGTACCGCGGCAAATGTTAACAGCGGAGGAAGAACCCCTATTGCAGGGATGACTCATGCTATAGTCCTCCTGATAATGCTTGTGGCATTTATGCCCCTTGCAAAATTTATCCCGATGTGTGCGCTTGCAGCAATACTCGTAAATGTAGCATACAACATGAGCGAATGGCATGCATTTAAAGCCCTGCTTAAAGCTCCAAAAAGCGATATAACTGTCCTTCTTGCAACATTCTTTTTAACAGTATTCCTGGATCTGGTTATTGCAATAGAGATAGGCATGATTTTTGCAGCTCTTCTATTTATGAAACGGATGTCTGACGTAGCGAACGAAGGGTTCAAGTTTACTCATGATAGAGTTGATGATGACGATACCGAATTAAAGTATTTCCTTGAACGTAACAAAATAACTCTTCCTAAAGGTATTGGAATTTACGAGATTAACGGGCCTTTCTTCTTTGGTGCAGCAGATCAGTTTCTGGAGAATGCCCTTAAATATCGACGCGCTGTCCCGGTGCTTATCATCAGGATGAGGCATGTTCCCGCAATGGATGCTACGGGACTTCATGCGCTATCGAGACTCCATACAAAATGTGTAGAAGTCGGAACAAGAATGGTCCTTTCCGGAGTTAATGAACAGCCGCTGAAAACAATGACCAAGGCAGGTTTTGCGGATAAAGTCGGATCAGAAAATATTTGTCCGAATTTTGAAGCAGCAGTAAGAAGGGCAACAGAAATCAGGGAACAGGACATGAAAGTAAAAAAATAAAATTATCCATGCAGTGATAAACACTGCGATTATTTGAATAAAAAAGCCGGTAATGAATACCGGCTTTTTTATTCAAATGGCAAAGTAAATAATTCTAAAGCCTGCTGTTATTCCTCAATGCAATCACCTTTCACTTGCAATAAATCTCTCATGCGGATATAAACTTAAAAACAACACTTATCTATTACCCTGGAATTATGGAATTTCCTGCAAATACTGATTCATAATTACTTCGGAAGAACTATACTTTCATCATGATGCTCGGATTTATTCTGCATCTTCATATTTTCAGTTTGAATTCTGTAAACAATAGACCTTGCAGCGCGGTTAATATCATCGGGATTCTCGCCCCCCTTATATACTGCCGAGACAAGGACTCCTCCATATGTATCAACAATATCAATTGAAATATAGCTGGCCTTTACATTCCCTGCAAAATCGGTTTTGTTGACAATTATCATTGCTTTCGCTTTCATAATTTTTCCGAGCTTCTGAGCATCGGCAATGGTGACTTCTTTATTATAAACTATACCGGTTTTCTGAATGGCATCCAGCTCAACTTTCTCACTAATTATTTTAAACTGTTCCTCTATAAATACAGCGGAAAGTTCTTTTTTCAGTAATTTGCCGCCATCACTGTCCGGCGTGTAGGCAAAACCGAGAGTTGCATAATGATCCGGATCAAATCCTGTATTAGCAAGCGGCGTAATAGAAACATATGTCCCTTTCATTGTTGAACAACCTGCAAAAGATAAAAGAATAAATATGATACCTGTCACAGTAATAAATTTTCCCATTACAATGCTCCTCCTTAAATATAATTGATATCAATGTTAATTCCTTAATATATATTTTAGTGTAAAATAAACAATTATATATCCCCGCCGCCTTCGGCGGCGGGGATAATAGTGCATTTTCTATTATAAAAAGATTTAGGAATTATTACTGAATTGATATAACAAAAAAATATTAAAAGCTACATTTATTTATGTTAAAAAATAAAATATTTATTCAGTTTTCCCGGTTGTCATCTGTAGAAATATATCTTCACAATTCTTTAAGTAAAAACATTCTAAATCATTCCAGCATGTTCCAGGTATCTGCATTAAAATAAAACAAAAAATCCCGGTACTGAATCCCGGGATTTTTTCTAAAAATAAAAGCAGGATGCTTATTAAAGCCGGTTATTGTTTCTGAGAGCAAAAATTATCATTTTCCGCATAACGCGTTCTTTGATTGAAGCAGGCTCAGTGAGCTTCATCCTTTCAATATGCCTCTGTGCTGATTTTGGAATAGGCCTGATGAATTCCAGGAGAAGTCCCGTTACAAGCTTCAATGGATATCCTGCGGCAAGCCCTTTCATGGCTTTAAGTGAACCGCCGAGAGCTATATCGTCAGGGAGTAAATCAGTACCAAACGGGAACGGCTGAAAATATCCCTGATCCTGATAAGGTTTAAGCAGTTTAACAATCTTATCGGGTGTATTATTACGGTATTCTTCGGGAATCTCATAATCCATTGGAATTTTTTTCGCTTTTTTTGCCTGATCAAGAAGCTGTTTCTGGAATCTTGAATCTGCAACATTTAACATCGCGGCAACAACTTCCATATCAGATTTCCCTCTGACATCAGCTATGCCGTATTCTGTGACGATAATATCCCTCAAATGCCTCGGAACCGAACAATGTCCATAACTGAACCGGATATTTGATCTAAGAGCTTTCCCTGATCCCTTAATACTTTTTACCATAACAATAAGTCTCGCATCCGGAAGCGCGTGTGCCATAGCTACAAAGTTATACTGACCGCCGATTCCACTTACAAGGCGGCCATCCTCAAGCTGGTCCGATGCTATTGATCCGAGGATACTTGCCACCATACCGGTATTAATAAATCTGCCGTCTCTTCTCTGCAGGGTTCTCAGCTCTTCATCGCCATAAAGCTGATTTACTTTTTCCACACCGGACATTCCGAAAAGCTGCCTCTCCTCTTCGCTCATATCATTAAGCGCCTGATAAAATGCCTGCGGTCCGAAATAAAAAGCACCAAGAATAACCTTCCCGCCTTGAAGTTCCTTCCCGAGAATTTTTCGTATTTTAGTTTTATTAGCTTTATTACTCATATCTGCCGGATAGCTGATCTTCCCGTCTTTGATTGCACCCTTTACATATTTTAATCCTTTTTTCAGTATTCCGTATTCAGTAAGAAAATTGAAATCCTCCTCCGTAAGCTTTGAATGAACTGCCTTCATATCAACCAGCTTATCAATAATGTCCGCGGGAATTTTATCCGCAGAAAGTTCTTTATTATTAATAAGTTTCATCAGCGGGATACTGTCAAAAACCTTTCTTTTAAGTATTTTACTTTTATACATCTGCATAAAGGCATCAACAAACATTTCGGAAGACCCATAAAGTCCCTGTTTGAAAACTCCGGTATCTCCCCATTTTTTTATAAGAGCTCCATACTTTTCCTTTATGCCTCCCTTCTCCAGGACTTCCTGATAAACACTATTATGATTATTGCGCATTATAAGGCCCGCGACAATGGCATCACCAAGTGCTCCAATACCGACCTGTATAGTACCGCCGTCACGTATCAGAGTGCTTACATTGATTCCTATCATATGATCTGCTAACGCTACTGCATCTTTAGGTGCACCGAAAAGTTTATAGTTATACTGCTCACCCTGCAGAATGATATCGTATGTATCTGCGGGCACTACAGCATCTCCATACATAAAAGGCATTTTAGTATTAGCCTCTGCTATAACAGCAACTTTTGCGCCATTGGCTCTTTGTATTTTTAATTTTCTGATCATTTCAGGACAAATATCTGTATTACAGGCCATAGAATACGATGTTTTACCATTTATTTCACGAACGGAAATAAGCTGACCTACGACATTTACTCCGAAATCTACCGCATCCCTTGCGCAATGTGTATAATTTGATGATATATGATGCATCTGATAATGAGGGTTGTTCAGATTAGCACCGGCTTTGCAGAAAATTTCAAAAATCTCAACATTTTTAGGGAGATTCCCGGCTCTAAGATCCAGCATAAAATCAAACTCAAGCACACCATCAAAAATTCTATCTGAAATCGGTTTTAAAAATCTTTTTTCTATATCAGTGTGCCCATGAGGCTTTTCAAGAGGTAGAGCTGTAACCATTTTGAGACTTATTTCGGGATCCTCCTTCGCCCTGCGGTATAACTCATTTGCAAAAAGAATAGGCTTCCCCAGAGCAAGGACCATACCGAATTTGATATCCTTCCCCACATACCTGATGACCTGATCAACACATTTCTTCACATCATTAGAAATAATACCTGTTTTACCATTCATTTAAGTACCTGCCATTTTATTAAATTTTTAAAAAAATTAAAAAATGCTGATTACTGAATTATGAACTGAAATTAATGAAAACTTCCATATTTTAGTATAATAATTTAACTATTCCTGTTAGATTAAAATCCTATTAATATGTAAGTTTGTTTATTAATAATACATTTTTATGAATTTGTCAAAAATTTCCACTATATTTTTTATTTAAGTCATTTTTTTATATAATATAAGATATAAGAATAATAAATTTACTCCTAATACATTTAATTCATAATAATATTACTCTTACATAAAATAATTCACAAATATATTAGAATCACACATTATAATATTCAGACAATTTTTAATATTAACTGATAACCGGTAAATTTACCGGCTTAAAAGTAATGATATACTAAAGTTTTACTCCAATAATGTTATATTATTCTCAGCACAATATGGATTTAATCATTAAAACCAATTACTTTTCCGCCGGGAATAAACCGGATTTAATAATAGACAAATCCTGATAAATAAAAGGTTAATATACTTCTTGATTGATCGCTGATTAAATACAGATAAACTTCAGGAGAGAATATACTATGATAAATATGTGCGCAGACAATATACCCTTCCTTTGCGGAAGCTGGCCCCTAAACCCTGAATTGCCTACGATTATTTTTATACATGGTGCGGGTAATTCTAAAAATCTGTGGAAACACCAGGTGCAGGGATTAAACGGGCACATCAACACAATAGCAATTGACCTACCGGGTCATGGAGAGAACAACGAAAACGGTACGGATAATATAAATGAATACGCCAGGCGGGTAGAGAATTTCATTTTAGCAATCAATCCACCTTCGCCTGTACCATGCGGACTCAGTATGGGAGGTGCAATAACACTGGATCTGCTGGTTAACGCAAAGATTAAATTTAAAGCGGGGATAATCGTTAACTCGGGCGCAAGATTAAAAGTAATGCCTTCTATATTTGAACTGATTAAAAATGATTACTGCGCTTATACATCTTCTATTTCCGTAATGGGATCATCTTCAAAAACAGATCCGGCCAGACTCAGAGAAATAATCAGTGATTCGGAATCATGCAGCCCGGATGTTGTATACGATGATTTCACAGCCTGCAACGGATTTGATATAACCGCAAGTTTAAAGAATATTAATATACCGGTATTAATACTGACAGCCGAAGAAGACAGGCTGACTCCGCAGAAACAGGGGATATTTCTTGCAGATAACATACCAGGATCAAACCGTATAAACATTATGGATGCAGGGCATTTTTCCCCTGCGGAAAAACCGGAAGAAGTGAATGAAGCCATATTAAAATTTATAAAAATTAATTGCCGGTAACAGAACCTGTAAATCCCCGCATTCCGGTTTACTCACATTCCCTTTAATAAAAAGGATGAGCGGAAGGACGGGGATTTTTAAAAACTAAAGTATTAAAATGTACTGCCTGAACTCCTTAGCAGGTTTCAGCTCTTCTTTTTAAACATCTTCGCGAGATACTGTCCAGTGTATGAGGAACTGATCCTGCTCAGTTCTTCGGGAGTACCTTTTCCAAGAACCGTACCTCCGGAGTCTCCACCTTCCGGGCCGAGATCAATAACATGGTCGGCAGTCTTTATAACATCGAGATTATGTTCAATGACTATAATTGTGTTTCCTTTATCTACAAGTGAATTCAGAACCTCTATAAGTTTTTTTATATCATCAAAATGCAGTCCGGTTGTAGGCTCATCGAGGATATAAACAGTTTTCCCTGTTGCTCTCTTTGAAAGCTCGGTTGCCAGTTTGATCCTTTGCGCTTCTCCCCCTGAAAAAGTTGTAGCAGGCTGTCCGAGCTTTACATAGCCAAGCCCCACTCTCTGAAGAGTTTCAAGCTTCAAATTTATACCGGGTATACTCTCAAAAAACGGTACCGCTTCATCAACAGTCATATCAAGCACTTCAAAGATATTCTTCCCCTTGAACCGTACCTCCAGAGTTTCATGATTATACCTTTTGCCTTTACACACATCGCATGTAATGTAGACATCAGGAAGAAAATGCATCTCTATCTTTTTTACTCCGTCACCTTCGCAGGTTTCACACCGTCCTCCGGAAACATTAAACGAGAACCTTCCGGCCTTATAACCGCGGATTTTGGACTCAGGGAGTTTTGCATACAGATCGCGTATAGGCGTAAAGAGTCCGGTGTAAGTCGCAGGATTCGATCTTGGAGTTCTCCCTATCGGAGACTGGTCTATATCAATTACCTTATCTATATATTCGAGGCCGTAAATCTCGTCAAAAGCGCCCGGGTACTCTTTGGATCTCATCACCAGTGCGGAGAGCGCCTTGTACAGAATCTCAATCACAAGTGAAGATTTACCGGAACCGGACACACCGGTTACCGCGGTAAAAACTCCCAGCGGAAAATCAACGTTTATCTTTTTTAAATTATTCTCGCGCGCACCTTTTATACTTATATACTTATCCGATTTTCTCCTGACAGAAGGAACAGGAATGAATTTAATGCCGGAAAGATAATTCCCCGTTAACGACCTGGCACACGCCTTAATCTCGGCGGGAGTGCCTGCAGCTACAACGTGTCCCCCTTCAACTCCAGCGCCCGGCCCCATATCAATAACGTAATCCGCATCCATAATTGTATCTTCATCATGTTCAACGACAAGAACTGTATTTCCGATGTCGCGCAGATATTTGAGTGTTTTCATCAGTTTTTCGTTATCCCGCTGATGAAGCCCTATACTCGGTTCATCAAGGACATAGAGCACACCGGTAAGAGCCGAGCCTATCTGCGTAGCGAGCCTTATACGCTGTGATTCTCCACCCGAGAGGCTGCCGGCTGCCCTGTCAAGAGTAAGGTAATCAATACCTACGTCATTAAGAAACTTCAGCCGCATTTTTATCTCTTTCAGAATCTGTTCTGCAATTTTCTGTTCGGTGGGATTAAGTTCGACATTACTGAAAAATTTAAACGAGTCTTTAATAGACATGGAAGATATATCATCAATTCCGCGGTCATTTACTTTTACTGAGAGGCTTTCCGGACGGAGCCTTTTACCCTTGCAGGCAGTACATGTGTTGTTCGACATGTACTTCTCCATCCATATCCGCATATCTTCAGAGTTGGTCTCCCTGTACCTTCTCTCAAGGTTTGGGAGAACTCCCTCAAAAGATCTGGAGAATTTAAATTCAGACTCACTTCGCTTAACATTATAATTTATCTTATTATGCCCTGAACCGTAAAGTATTACATTTTTTATTTTTTCCGGAAGATCTTTCCACGGAGTATCGGGATCAAAACTGAAACTTTTAGCCAGGGACTGAACTGTTTCAAGATACCAGTAGCTTGTGCTCTTGCCCCAGACTTCAAGAACGCCTTCATTGAGTGATTTTTCCGGATCAGAAACAATCCGTTCCGGGTCAAACTGCATTATAAATCCAAGACCGTCACACTCCGGGCATGCGCCGTAAGGGGTATTAAATGAAAACATTCTCGGTGAAAGCTCGGACATGGATATTCCGCAATCCGGACAGGACAACTGTGTTGAAAAAAGAAGCTCCTTTTCATCAGCAATTACGATAATCAGCCCGCCGCTTAAATCTATTGCAGTTTCAATTGATTCCGCAAGCCTGGGCCTGATGCCGTCTTTAATAACGATTCTATCTACAACTATTTCTATAGTATGTTTCTTCTGCTTTTCAAGGACAATATCATCCTCAACTGTCCGGAACTCGCCGTCAACTCTGAGACGGATAAAACCGTTTTTACGCGCCCGTTCAATGTAATCAGCATGCTCGCCTTTTTTACCGCGGACAAGAGGGGCAAGGATCTGGCACTTTGAGTTTTTCTTGAGAGTAAGGATCGATTCGACAATCTGGTCTATGGATTGTGATGATATTTTTTTACCGCAATTATGGCAATAGGGGATTCCTATTCTTGCGTAAAGAAGTCTGAAATAGTCATAAATCTCTGTAACTGTACCCACTGTAGATCTGGGGTTACGGTGTGTTGTTTTCTGCTCAATGGATATTGCAGGAGAGAGTCCGTCAATAAAATCCACATCGGGCTTCTCTAAAAGGCCAAGGAACTGTCGCGCATAGGCAGAGAGTGATTCAACATACCTTCTCTGCCCTTCCGCGTAAATTGTGTCAAACGCGAGTGAAGATTTACCGGACCCGGAGAGTCCGGTTATTACTACAAGCTTATCTCTTGGGATTTCCAGTGAAATATTCTTTAGATTATGCTCTCGCGCTCCTTTAATAACAATTTTTCTATCTTTCATATCAGAGTGATATTAATCGAACCGCACATCGGGCAGATAATATCTCTCTCCACATCCTCTTCGATGTCATGCTTCTTTTTGATAAGTATATCATCCCACCTGTAATCACAGTCTTCGCACGCATAACTTATATGAACTTTTCTTTCTCCGCCCTCTCCATATGACTCATCGTCATCATCGTCAATATCATCAGAGTCTTTCAATTCCTCTTCATTATAGTTTTCTTCATAATAATCATCTTCATACACTTCATCATCTAAATCTTTTTCCATGTAATCGTCAGCCATTTTAATACCCATCCTTTTTATGATGATTTTGTATTTTCTGATATCCGCTGAATTTTTATCCGGCAGACACGCTGTGAATACCAAAAAAAAGGGGACAATATTTGTCAAAAGATTTTACATACTTACTTAAAAATTTTTGGTTCAATCTCCTTAATTTTCTCTGTTGAATCTATGGGCATTATTTCAATTTCGTTTATTTTTTTTGAAGTAACAATAATATCCCATATCCCCCAGTTTCCGGTTTTCCCTGAATATTCATGAATTATAATATCAAACTTACCGCGATATGACAAATCAAAAGGAATTGAAACTTCAAATATTTTTTTATCCGACATATAAGTTACGTCTGCTGTTCCTATCTCACGCCTTTTGCCGTCTATATCTCTGATAATAATTTTAAGTTTTGTGTTAAAAGGAACTTTCGGCTGACTGTAACGGAAGAAATCAATATACACTCTATAGAAAAGATCTTTGTTATAACCTGTGACAGGTATAACCGTCTGATATTGCGTAATTAAAAAAGCTTTATTGTCAATTACAGGGGGAGCGTCGGGTACCAGAGTAAGATGCGAATTATACGCCCATTCAGAGGCAGCTTTAAAATCAACACTCTCTGCGGCTGTTTCGCCTGTTTCTGTTTTAATATTGACACTGTTGAATATAATTGTGTCTTTCCCAGGATCAATCTGGGTATAAATAGACACTGATGCTAAAAGAATAAAGGCGGGCACTAGGAAAAAATTTATATATTTTCTGGACATAAAACCTTTACTGGTGCTTACACCTTTATTTTCTGTGCATAAAAATGGAATCTAAAACCTTTATCTGATGAGCTTTGCAACCTTTTCCGCATCAAGATTAGAAATATTCTCAAGTCCGGCTGGAGTTTTCTTTAATGTTTCATTTACGCCAGCCATAAGATTTTCAACTTTTTTATTGCCGGTAAGGTCAGAAGCAACAATATTATCCATTTCAACCTGAATTTTTGTCAGAGTATTCACGTCACTGGAAATAAGAGCTTTTACTTCACTTTTCTTTGACTCAATTTCCTGGGGAGTAAATGTTGTCCCTACAAATTCCTTTAATATTTTGCTGTTATTAAATGTAGTTTCATTTAATATAGTATCTGCAGCGCCTGATGACGGAGCAGTGAGTAGCTGATCAATACCTTCACGGATAATCTGATTTTTAGTAAGTGAAGTCTGAATATCCTTTACTTCTTTTCCAAGGGCTTCTATTCTTGAATTGATAATTCTGCTGATATTCACTGAATCGGTTTTTGCGCTTTTTGTATCCCGCTTCAAGTCCGTTTCATCTGTTTTTTTCTTATTGTTAATCTGCTGGGCTGATCCCAGAATTCCATCGGCTGTTATTTTCATCTTACACCTTCCATTGTGTCTATTTATATTTTTTTTGTATATAGCACTCCTGATACAAAGCTAATTAGAAGATTCTAATTTGTCAATTAATTATGAACAAATTTGTTTAAAATTCTATAAAACCCGTTTTTAATATAGCTGAAATCAAGGGGCTGCCGCCCATTATCCCCTGTAATAAAGGAAGTAATTACAATCCGGTTATTACAGAGCACAACGCTCATATACAGAACAGGTGGTTTTAATCTCTTACGTTATTGTTACGTCAGAGTATATACATTACCGGCTTAAACGCAAAACGAGGGGCTTTAGCCCCCCGTTCAATTACTGATTATACTGTTCTTATGAAATATGTTACATTTCTACTCTGTCCATCTTTATAGAGACCAGTTTTGAAACTCCCGGATCCTCCATTGTAACACCATAAATAGACTCACTGATATTCATGGTCTTTTTATTGTGTGTAACAATAATGAACTGGGTGCTCTTTGAAAACTCTCTGAGCATTTTAACAAATCTCTGTATGTTCTGTTCGTCAAGAGGAGCATCAATCTCATCAAGAAAACAGAATGGAGATGGTTTTACCATATATGTCGCAAAAAGAAGAGCTATTGCCGTGAGAGCTCTCTCCCCTCCGGAAAGGAGATTTATATTTTTGAATTTCTTACCCGGAGGCCTTACCATAATGTCGATTCCGCTATCAAGAACATTCTCCAGGTCAACCATTTCAAGGAAAGCCTCTCCGCCCTCAAAAAGTCTTTTAAACACATCCGAAAAATTCTTCTGAATGTCGTTAAATGTACTCATAAAGAGATCAACTGATGTTTTATTGATATCTTCAATTACAGAAATAATATCCTGTCTCGCCTTCTCTATATCACTTTTCTGGTCTATGTAATATTCAAATCTCTTTTTTAAATCGCGATACTCCTGGATGGCGAGATTATTTATAGGCCCCAGATCCTGTATCTTTTTCTTGAGATCCTGTATCTCATTCTGGAATTCGCCCGCCATTGTATCGTTGATCCTGAGATCATTCAGTTCAGTTACTTTTTTCTCATATTCGGTCCAGAGATAATCCTGGATTCCGTCCCTTTTGAAAGAGAGTTCAACTCCGACTCTTTCCATATTATTAATTTTCTCAAGCGCCCTGGTTAGCTCTTCCTCGTCTTTTCTTGATTCGGTTTTACGCTTGATTATATTATTTTCGATTTCGCTTCTTCTTGATACGAGTTCACTTATACTGGCTTTGAGGGCTTCACTCTTTTCATTAAACTGGATCAGACGGTCTTCAGATTCTTTTATCTCTTTAGTAAGTTCATCAATAGCTTTATCGGTTCTTGAAATCTCCTCGTTGAAGTTCTCAATCTGCTTCTTTACATCATCAATCTGATGCGTAAGAGAAGTCAGATTTTTTTCAATCCAGTTGCTGTCATTCTCATACCGGGCAAGGTCTCTTTCAATTCTAGTGAGCATCGCGTTGATGTTTTCAAGCTCCACCTGCTCATTCTGTATAAACTCGTCAAGGAGCCCGTTATCAGCCCTGAGTTCATCTACTTCAAGGACCATCTCTCTTATGCGTTTATCAAGATTCTCCTTGTCTGCATGTATACCTGTTTTATCGAAGAGTATTGACCTGAATCCATCCTCATAGCTTTCGAATTTATATATGCTCTCTTTCAGATTTTTAACATTGATCTTTTCAAGAAACATCCAGGCACGGTCAAATGACCTGACTTTCAGTTCATCAATAGCATTATTAAGGTCCATTTCAATCTGGCTCAGTTCACTTTCGATAAGGCGTTTTACATCCTCTCTCTCATGCTCGGAACCTTCGAGTTCTATTTTTCTCTTTTCAATTGCATCAACAAGTTTCTTTATTACAATTTCAAGTGCTTCGCGGAGTTTTTTCAGAGTAGTTTCGTTTTCACGTATCTTTCTGTTATTCTCCTCGATTTTATCTCTTGAAGCATGGATTGAATCTATCTTCTTTTTTCTTCCTTCGAAATATTCAGTCAGTTTTCTTTTATCTTCAGCGATCTTCTCTTTCAGGTCGATGGCAGTCTCTTCACTCTTCTTCTTTTCCGCAAGAAGGCGCTCAAGACTTTCCCCTCTCTCCTCAAGTTTTTTTACTATATTCTTTTTACGGCCCTGGTGCTCTTCAACAAGTCGCCTGTTTTTTTCGGTGGATAAATCTATTGTCTCCCTGCGAACCCTGTATGCGTCGAGTTTTTTCTCTATCTCGAATAACTGGAACTGCAGGTCATTTTTCTTTTTCTCGTCTTTCTCGTTTTCTGCAGATGTCGTAGAAACCCGTCCTACGATCTCTTCTCTCTCTTTCTGCAGCTTGTCAATATCTGCCTGATTCTTTTCAAACTTCTTAACGATCTCTCTGAATTTGATGATATTCAGTTTTATATCAAGATCAGAAAGTTTACCTTTCAGATTGAGAAAATCTTTGGTCTTCTCCGCCTGTTTTGATTTAAGTTCTTTCTCGCGTTCTATCTCTTTTATTATATCATTTAAACGGTTGAGATTCTCCCCGGTATCCTGAAGTTTCTTAAGTGATTCTTTTTTCTGCATTTTGTAGCGGGAGATTCCTGCCGCTTCCTCGAAGAGGTATCTTCTGTCTTCAGCTTTAGTGGAGAGTATAAGGTCCATCTTACCCTGTTCGAGTACAGAGTAAGCGGATTTCCCGATCCCCGTGTCCATGAAAAGTTTGTCGATATCTTTAAGTCTTACAGGAGATTTATTGATAAGATATTCAGATTCCCCGTCACGAAAAATACGTCTGCTTACAGTTACAGCGTCTGAATCAAAATCAAGTATTCTGTTAGAATTATCTATAGTAAGTGCTACCTCTGCAAGAGAGAGAGGTTTTCTCTGATCAGTTCCGGAGAAAATAATATCCTCCATCGTCTGGCCGCGGATATTCTTAGCCTGTTTTTCACCGAGAACCCATTTTACCGCGTCTACAACATTTGACTTACCGCAGCCGTTCGGGCCGACAATAGCAGTAATTCCCGATTCAAACTCCACATGAGTTTTATCAGCAAATGATTTAAAACCGAACATGTCCAATGACTTAAGAAACATATATATCCACTTCTTTTATTATTTACCTTAATATTTTTTCATTTTGAAAGGAAGAAATCCGGCGTTACCAGAACTAAATAAAATTATTCCGTCATACCCGCGAATACTTCGCTAAAGATCAGTACAGGTGCGGATACCCATTGTATTTTAGCAGACTGGATTCCCGTATTCACAGGAATGACACATAGTTATAACGAACAATTACTTTGAAACTGGACAATTATCAATATATTTATAGTGATGACCAGGAAAATATACCTGAGATACTTAAAAATAAATACAGTACTTTAAGCAAGTAGATTTTTCCCGGCAGTTTAAAAAATTAACTTCACCAGTAAGGCGAATTTAACCAGGCAGAAGTACAAATCATCTGATTGTGTACATTTTTCCACAAATATGCCCGTTAAAATGCGGATTCCATTAACATAAATCCACTAAACTTTAAAAAACTGCATCTGAACCCTGAGAGCTTCAGCCTGAGCGTTTATCTCTTCAGCGCTTGCGGCAATCTCCTCTATGGCGGACGCACTTCCCTGCGTGTTTTCGTTAATACTCTCCACTGTTTTTGACATCTCCTGATTTGTCACCTTCTGCTCATAAGTTGAGGACGATATGGCATCAGCCATATCCATGACTTTTTTTGTATCGTTAAGCACGTCGGCGCTTGCCCTTGCCTGCCCCTCGGCGGACTCTGTTATCCTTTTTACAAGGTCCTCAGTCTGTGTTATGAAACCGGTTATCTTATTAAACGCCTGGCCGGTTGCATCCATAAACTCCCTTCCGCTGCTGACCTCTTTGAGCCCGGCATTTACAAACTGTGTGATGCTCTTGGCGCCTGAAGCTGTCTGTTCGGCAAGTTTGGATATCTCTTCAGCTACAACCGCGAATCCTCTTCCATGCTCTCCAGCACGTGCCGCCTCGATTGAAGCGTTGAGAGCGAGAAGATTTACCTGGTCCGAGATATCGCTTATGAGAAGAACTGTATCTGCGATTTTCTTTGTACTTTCATCAATATTATTCATACCGCTGATTGTACTTTCCATAAGTTTCTGCCCTATGCCGGCCTGTTCAGTGGTACTTCGTGCGGCTTCCAGCGCCATTTTTGCATAACCGGTGACTGTCTCATTATCAGTTTTCAGTTTTTCCATTGATGAGAATGTTGTCCTGGCAAGGTTTGCCTGCTCTGCCGCGCTCACATTGATCAGTTCAACCGCAGCGGAAATTTCTTCAAGAGAGGCGGATGCCTGTTCTACCGAAGCGGCCTGGCTCTGCGCGTTTTCAGACATGCCTGCGCTTGTAGCTGCCAGTTCCTCGGATGAACCTGAAAGCTGCACCGCAGCTTCAAGCGCCACGGTAATTGTCTGCCGGAGTTTCCCCTGAAAACCCTTGAAATTACGTATCAGTTCACCGAATTCATCAGCCAGAAAATCGGAACTTTCAGCAGTAAGGTCACCTCCGGCAAGCAGCCCTATTACTGCAATGGTATTCTGTATCGGAACAGAAAATTTCTTTGCTATATACCGGATAATCAGCAGCAGAGCCGCCGCAAGGAGTAACAGGGAAATTAGAATCTGTAAAAGGACAAACCGTATTTTCTCAATGAAATCTTTTTTTTCCATGGAAAATACAAGTATATTTCTGAGTACCGGAATTTCAGATTTATAGGAGTAAACCTCCTCCCCATTAAAAGTATATGAAAAAAAACGGTTTTCACTCTCAGTTACAAGCCTTGTGATATTTATTATCTTTTTGCCGTCGTCAGTTAAATCTTTACCTATTACCTTGCCGATGCTGTTTCTGTCAGGATGGTACAGGAGTTTCCCGTCTCTTGAAAGAATCATGTAACGCCCTGATTTAACAACCCGGTCATTGTTCATCACATTCTCAATCCGTTCCATGAGGATTGTCCCGCCCATGATGCCCGTAACCCTGCCGCCATTTCCCCTTACCGGAACTGCGACTACCATGATCTGTTTGCCTGTAGCCTTGCTCATAACGGGTTCTGAAAAAACATTTTTCCCCGTAGCCATCACCTGCCGGAAATAATCTCTATCTGATATATCTGCCGTCCCTCCGAAACTATTCAAACTGCTGCCGGATGCATCGGAAACAAAAAACATCTCCAGATCATATCCTTTATTTTCATGAATCCGTTTCAGAAAACTTTTCATCTCGCCGCTGCGCAGATTCTTTATATCTCCCGCTTCAGAATAAGCATTGAGCTGCGCGAGAGTTTTCTCAAATATAGAACCTGCAAATATTACATTTTTATTTATCCGCGCGGAAATATTTGATGAATACATTTCAATGGTCCGGTCATAGCTTATTCTATATATCCCCGCAGATGCGAAGAGAAGAAGAATCATAATACTTGAAACAATAGGTATAACTATTTTCTGGTAAAGTGTCAGAGGTGTGTATTCAATCTTATAGCTCAGATTATAAAGAAAAGTATAAAGTACAATCTTGATATTGTAGTATAACAATGCTCCGGCTATTACTGCCTGAATAAAACCGAAAAGAAAAAAGAAAACACACTGTTCTAAAGATAAAAACAGATGCTGATTATAGCATATTATTACAGTAATTAATGATCCTGCCGAACAAACAGTAATTATCAGCATCATGGCCTTTACAGGCAGACGGTTGACCGGCCCGGTGATTGCCGCGATATCATCAGCCGAACCGTCAATTGATCTTTGCAGTTGTTTTGTGATAATAACAAATGTTAATGTAAAAACAGCAATTATAGGAAGAGCAAGAAAAACCATGATTTTAAGAATTCCTGAAATCCCATTAAAACCCGTTGCAAGCACCAGAGACAGGAAATAAAAAAACGGATGAGCCGTATAATAGACTATAAAAAGCTTTAAAAGCAGGTTGGTCAGCTCTTTACTGTTATTGATCTTCATGAAACACTCCTTGTAAAGTGATAATAAAACTGTAATACAAATTGAACAGCGTACTTCTCAATTTATAAATAATTCCAGTAATAATTCCTGAACTTTTTTATAATAGAAAATGAACTATTATCCCCGCCGCCGAAGGCGGCGGGGATATATAATTGTTTATTTTATACTAAAATATATGTTAAGGAATTAACCTTGAAATAATTCTCAAAATTCTTGAATAATTCCAATCGATCTGTTATGTTTCAGGTGTCAATAAATCTTTAGGTATTATCCTCAATATTAATCTTATTTAACAAGGAGTTATCAATGAAAAAAATATGCATTTTACTGTCATTCTGTCTCACCCTGTCCTGCGCAAAACAGGTTAAACTGGATATGAAAATACTGAGTTATACCGGAACAGTTACTGTAAATACAAAAGCTGTTAAAGAAATCAACATGGCACTGAACCGTGGTGATGCGGTGGAAACCATGGCAGACTCATCCTGCGACATTATTATCAATGATAAGAATATTCTAAGGCTTACACCCAATACAAAACTTGTTCTTAAAATTTCAGACCGGGAGAGTATTCTTCAGCTTGAAAAAGGATGGCTCGCGGGTGTTACACGCAAAGTCTTTTCAAAAGAAGGAAAATACATTATAGAAACTCCCACTGTAACAGCCGCTGTAAGAGGGACTTCTTTCTGCATAAAAGTTGAGAATGAAAAGAGTACATATTTCTGCACATGCAACGGCTCTATAGAACTCACGGGAAAATCGAGCAGCAAAGCTGAAACCGTAACAGCAGCTCATCATGCTGCAAGAAAATTTTCCATAGATAAGAGCGGTGCACTGATAGAAGATAACAATCCGGGACTGCTTTATCATACCGACAGCGGAGTTGAAGAGATGGCGAAAAAAATAGGTGAAACTATAGACTGGAACAAGCCTGACACGCATTAAAATCACTCCTGATTAATTATACCGGAATGACAAAAAGTTAACTTCCTGTCATTCCGGCGGATAATTTTCGCGTCTGCCCCGCGAATAGAAAACGCTGAACCGGGCTACAGGTACAAAAATATCAGATTCTCATGAAAACATCCTCCACCTTTTAAACCTGAATTTTCCTTTTAAAATACTTGACCTTAATTAGATAGGTTACTTTATTAATTATTGCATCCTGATGGCAGGTTATGCGGCAGCCGGCCTGTAAAAGCCGCGGATACAGGCTCTTCAGCCAATAGAAGCATAGCTCTATTGGCGATTAACAGACTCTTTAATGGATTGATATGGAAAATTTCAGAAACCTCGACTCACTTATAGAAATGGCGCTGAATGAAGATCTCCTTGATATTGGGGATGTTACTTCAGAGGCTATATTCAGAGATGAACTGTACTCATATAAACTTATGGCAAAGGAGAGCGGCATACTCTGCGGAATAGATATTTTTATAAAAGTAATGAAATATGTTGATAGCAAAATAGAAGTTAAAGTTCACTTTAAAGACGGGGAAGCTATTAATCGCGGTGATATTATAGCGGATATTTCCGGGCCTGTTGTTTCTATTCTGAAGGCCGAGCGTACAGCCCTGAATTTTATCTCCCATCTTTCAGCAATTGCTTCCAAGACCGCTGTTTTTGTCAAACGCGCTGAAGGAAAAGTTGTTATACTCGATACGAGAAAAACTCTTCCGGGATACAGGGAACTTCAGAAATATGCAGTCAGCTGCGGAGGGGGCAAAAATCACAGGATGGGCCTTTACGATATGGTTATGATCAAGGATAACCATAATGATGCCGCCGGAGGAATCACAGCCGCGGTTGAAAGAGTAAAAGCAAAATGGGGAGATAAATACAAAATTGAAGTTGAAACAAGAAACCTCGAAGAGGTAAAGGAAGCCCTGAAATGCGGCGCCGACAGAATTATGCTTGATAATTTAAGTGACGCGGATATGGAAAATGCAGTTGAATTTATTGCCGGAAAAGCCGAGACAGAGGCATCGGGCAATATGAATTTACAGAGAATTAAAAGTGCCGCCCTTACCGGAGTTGACTATATTTCATTCGGCGAGCTGACTAATTCGGTTAAGGCTTTTGATTTCAGCCTTAAGGAAGTCAAAGATTCAGACAGAAGGTGATAAGATGAGTTTTGAAAACTATACAGACAGAATGCTTAAAGATTATATTATAGAAGCAAAGAAAAGACTGGGGAGCAGGCTTGTTATCCCCGCTCATCACTATATAAACAAAGACCTGATTGACATTGCGGATTTTACAGGGGATTCATATAAACTGGCAGTCGATGTCAGCAGAAGCAGCGCGGAGTTTATTGTATTCTGCGGAGTAAGATTTATGGCCGACGGCGCGAAGGTACTTGCAGGGAATAACCAGCATATACTGCACCCTGAGCCTGCAGCAGGATGCCCAATGGCGGAGATGATTGATGAAGCGACAGCTGAACGCGCGGTTAAAAAAATAAGCGAAATATGCAGCCGTGAGATCATTCCCCTTGTATACATGAATTCCTACGCAGATTCTAAAAGTTTCTGCGGTAAAAAAGGTGGAGCTGTCTGTACAAGCTCCAATGCGGAGAAGATAGTCCGGTATTATCTTGATAACGGAAAAAGCCTTTTCTTCTTCCCGGATTACCACCTGGGGCGCAATGTCGCACAGAAAATCGGACTTGATGATTCACAGGTCGTCAAGGTGGGAAGAAACCTCTCGCTTGAAGAGGGAAAAAATCTCAAAGATGGAAAGATGTTTTTATGGGACGGGTTCTGCCCCATACACCAGGAATTCAGCGATGAAGATGTTCTTTTGATGAGAAAAAATTATCCTGATGCTAAAATTATAGTACACCCGGAGTCACGGAAAAGTGTTGTCGGCCTTTCGGACATGTCGGGGTCAACACAGCAGATATATGACCGCATAGCGAAATCTGAAGAGGGTTCAGTATGGGTTGTCGGTACCGAGACAACATTCGTAAGAAGGATTGCTGATACTTTCAAAGGGAAAACAGTTCTGCCGCTCAAACCGTCGCCATGCAAAAACATGGTTAAATTAACTCTCGGGAATACAGCGGAAACAATAAAATCAGTTGAAGATTTTCTTGCCGGAAAAGGTCCTCTTAAAAACGAAGTATTTGTAGATAAGAATCTTGTAGAAAACGCGAAGATCGCGCTTCAGAAAATGATAGAAATAGTTGAGGCCCCCCAAACTCCCCGGGAGGGGGCTTAAAGACAATAGTTGCGTTTTTTACAGTAACCTG
>DAONFJ010000020.1:24046-47031 GCA_035403545.1 Spirochaetota bacterium | reverse complement strand
TGAAGGAATCTTCGAAGCTCCTCTTCCCCCATTTCGCTCATGAGTTTGCGGGCTGATTCATCTTTTACAAATACTTTTATATCGGCTTCAAGAGAAGTTTTTATTATCTTGTCGCGTCTCAGGTCTTCAAGAGATTTGAGAAGGTCTTTCTTTATCTCGGCAATCTGATTTATACGGTCATGAACTTCAGGATTGTTATACCTGTCATCAAGCTTGTAGTATTTTTCCATGTGGACTGAGCCTTTCATCCCCATGAATGTCCAGATTTCCTCGGTTGTGAATGAGAGCACCGGGGCGATAAGCCTTACTATTGTATTGTATATCTCACTTAATACTGTGAGGTTTGCCCTTCTTATCTTCGCGTTTTTTGCTTCAACGTAGAGTATGTCCTTTGATACGTCGAAGTAAATTGATGAGAGCTCTACCGCACAGAAGTTAAGTATCTTCCGGTAAACCATATGAAATTCAAACTTCTCGTAATGTTTGATTACGCTGTCTGAAAGATGGTAGAGTTTATGCAGGAGCCATTTATCAACATCAGTAAGCTCATCATATGATACTTTGTCTTTATCAGAGAAGTCGGCGATGTTTCCTATAATATACTTCATCGTGTTCCGGATTCTGCGGTATGAATCAGCAACCTGATTCATCATGTTCATTCCTATACGGACATCGTTTCTGTAATCTTCAGACGATACCCACATTCTGAGGATATCCGCACCGAACTGCTCGATGATTTTTTCCGGGGCGACAACATTTCCCACGGATTTACTCATAGCTTTACCGTTCTCATCAAGAACAAATCCGTGGGTAAGAACAGTTCTGAAAGGAGCGCGTCCCCTGAGTGCAAGTGCGGGCCAGAGTGATGACTGGAACCAGCCCCTGTGCTGATCGCTTCCTTCGAGATACATATCAGCAGGCCAGCTTAACTCTTTCCATTTGTCACTGTCAAGAACAGCAAAGTGTGAAACTCCTGAGTCGAACCATACGTCAAGTATATCAAATTCTTTTATAAGTTTTTCCGATCCGCATGAACATTTAGTTCCTGAGGGAATAAGCTCTTTTAAATCTTTTGTGTACCATGTGTCAATTCCGTCTTTCAGTGCTATATCCGCGAAAAATTGTACTGATTCAGCGGTCATGAGATTTTTATTGCAGTCAGCACATTTGAATGACGGGATCGGTACTCCCCATGATCTCTGCCTGGAGAGGCACCAGTCCGGCCTTGTTTCCACCATGCTTCTGAATCTTGTTTCTCCCCATGACGGCACCCATTCGGTATCGTCAACTGCTTTGGAACCGGCTTTTCTCAAATTGTCATGTTCCATACTGAAGAACCACTGTTCTGTTGCCCTGAATATAAGAGGTTTTTTACATCTCCAGCAGTGCGGATATGAGTGTTCTATCTTTCCGCTTTGTATAAGGGCGTTTTTGCTTTTTAAAAGTTCTACTACCAGGGGATCGGCTTTGAATACATGCACGCCTTTCATCTCAGGAAAATCCGATGTGTACTTCCCTTCGTCATCCACCGGACAGTAAACCTCAAGGCCGTTGGCGAGTCCTATGATATAGTCATCATGCCCATGCCCCGGCGCCGTGTGTACAATTCCAGTTCCCTGCTCAAGAGTTACATGGTTCCCCAGAAGAACTTTTGATTCCCTGTCAATGAACGGATGGCGGACATGGAGCTCTTTTATATTTGCTGTTGTCAATTCAACCGCTTCGGAATGTTTTAAACCTGTAGCGGATTCAAACTGTTCGAGCAGGCCTTTAGCCAGGATGTAGTATTCATCTCCGAATTTATATGAGAGATATTCAAAATCGGGATGAAAGCTTACTCCGAGATTCGCCGGTATAGTCCATGGAGTAGTTGTCCATATAACAACGAACGTTTTATTTTTATCTCCGCCGAATTTTACTGATGAGGCCTCAACCGGGAACTTGACATATATAGATGTAGAGGTATGCATGTCATACTCAACTTCTGCTTCGGCAAGAGCAGTAACGCATGTAGGGCACCAGTAGATCGGTTTCTTGTTCCTGTTGATGTACCCCTTTTTAAGTATCTCGCCGAAAACTTCAACGATACGCGCTTCGTAATCGGGGGTCATTGTTTTATAAGGATGCTCATAGTCTCCGAACACGCCGAGTCTTTTGAATTCCTCCATCTGGATTCCAACAAAATTTTCAGCATAATCACGGCATTTGTTTCTTATGTCAACTTTTGGCATTGTTTTGGCTTTTTCGCCAAGCTCTTTAGTTACATTGAGTTCGATGGGAAGCCCGTGACAGTCCCAGCCGGGTATGTATGGTGATTTATACCCCATCATTGTTTTATGTTTTACAATTATATCTTTCAGAATTTTATTAAGAGCGTGTCCCACATGAAGGTGGCCGTTCGCGTAAGGAGGGCCGTCGTGAAGAATATATGTTTTCGCGCCTTCCCGTGATTTCTGAATCTGTTCGTATATTTTTTCATCCTGCCATTTTTTAACAATTGCAGGTTCCTTCTGGGGCAGGTTAGCCCTCATGGGGAAATCGGTAACGGGAAGATTGACTGTTTTTGAATAATCCATTGGGTCCTCTTAAACTTTTGGCATATTGTAATATAAGGGTTAATTTATAAGGTTATTTTCGTAAACCGTGGCATGCAGGGGACGGCCGCGAACGCACCTTACATAGAAAAACCCTGTTAAAAACAAATTAAAACGTCTTTCTGAGAGCCGTATTTGTCAATATTTTTTTATGAAGGTATTGTGAACTATAACCCGAATTAGTTCTAATAGACGCTCTCCCCCATCACATCATCATGGGGGAGATGGGGGAGAGGAGGATTTATAATACTTACTGTTCTTTATAAGACTTGAAGTTTTTTAAAATATTCTCCCCATCCGCCCGTTGGGCACCTTCCCCATGAGAAATGGGGAAGGCATAATGTAAGGAAAGTTTTTAATTATAAATCAGATTTTATTTTATAAATATTCTCTGAAATTTTATCGAGTTCAGAAATTTCTTCCGCGGTAAGAATTAATCCTGATCCGCCTGAATTCTCTTTAGCCTGCTCAGCTGTCCGTGCACCTGTAATAGCCGCTGTAACTCCTGCTTTTGAAAGGTTCCATGCAATTGCCACATGCCCCGGTTTTACGCCTCTTCTTTCGGCAATTTCAGCAACTTTATCAACAACTGCTTTTACTGCAGGCCAGTACTGTTTTTTAAAGAACTTATAAAAAAAGTTTCTCGCGTCACCTTTTTTAAACTGCGGAAGATCTTTATATTTTCCGGTAAGCATCCCCGCTCCAAGCGAACCGTAGGAGATGATACCGATATTATTTTCAATACAGATTTTCATCTGGTCCGATTCGATCTCTCTTTCAAGGAGAGAGTAGTTCGGCTGATAAGAAACTATCTCGCCATACTTCATTGCCTCTTTCAGCTGGTCTCCGGAAAAATTGCAGATGCCGATGTATCTTATTTTTCCGGATTCTTTTGCTTTCATCAGGGATCTCATTGAGTCTTCAATCCGGACTTCAGGATCGGGCCAGTGAATCTGGTAAAGGTCTATGTAATCGGTTTCGAGCCTTTTTAAAGACTGTTCAAGATCATATGTGATGAAGTCCGGTTTGAGATTGTGCCTGTATCCGTTTTCAATATCAAGGCCGCATTTTGAAGCGATTATAATTTTATCTCTCCGCCCTTTTATTATTGAACCGATCAGTTCATCAGCGTGGCCTGCTCCGTAGGCGGGGGCTGTATCAATGCAGTTGATTCCGTTATCGATAGCGGCTTCAATGGCCTTCACCGCGTTTACTTCATCATAGTCGCTCCACATGGTCCCGCCGATTGCCCATGTTCCGAGAATTATCTCTGTAACGTGGAGTCCGCTTGTTCCCAGTTTTCTTGTTTTCATATGGTTTCCTTTCTTTTATGGATTTTGTCACTGTGTGACGTCCGTAATTGCTGAAGTAAGGAACTTTCTGAAGATCAGCGTGCCGTTATCTCCTGCAATTACATCACTTCCTGAATTTTAAAAAATTTCAAGTATTAAAGAAAAGTATGATGTTTCATGAGACTCTATGTTAAATTTTTTTAAATCGATATACAGGCAATTAAAATTTTTTATATACATCAGCCTGTAATTTTTTTATTTCTTGCTTTCTGCAACTTATTAGTGCCAAATGTTAGCAGAAATTATAAATAAAACTGCAGGTATCATGATGTTCAATAAAACAATGGAAAAATTTGTCACACTTTACCAGGCTGAAAATTTTCTCACACAGAAAAAGGCACAGGTGCTGTTCTACTACTGCCAGACTATTGCTTTCTTAATGGTCATACTGTTTCTGGCTTTCTTTTTATTTAAACGTGATATGTTATTTCAGGCCGGAATAGTCATTGTAATAGTATTCGCGGGATGTTTCATCACTCTTCTTGTGTTAAAAGCGGGACACTATGATGGCGCAGCAAATTTTATCACCGGCCTTCTCGCTGTTTCTGTTACAGCGGGGCTTCTTGTAAAAATTAATCGTGATGCTCATGTCGGTTATACGACATATATCTACTTCATGCTTGCGCTTATTGTTCAGGCGATACTGTTCTGTAAAAGATATTTTGTTGTGGCTGTTTCACTCATTTTTCTGACAGCTGATGTTACGTTTTATTTTCTTGCCAAGGACAACCTTGATCCGCTAAGTTTCAAAGCTGCAACTGTCGGGCTCATTGACAGCAGCTTTTCAATTATTTTTCTGCTCCTGGTCGGGATGTCCCTTATGTGGATAGTTAAAGAATCGATCCGTCTGGCAGAGGCGGAGGCCGCGGGAAATGCGGAAAATTATAACAGGGTGCAGGAACTGCTTAAATCTTTAAGTGATGCTTCCACAAACCTGGCAACATCTTCCGAAGAACTTTCTGAAACCGCTTCAACTTTTTCCCAGAACACCCAGAACCAGGCTGCTTCTGCGGAAGAGATCATGGCTACTATAGAGGAAGTTTCGGCCGGAGTGGACAACGTAGCCGGAGGAGCAAAGGAACAGTATGACCGGATGAAAGGCCTGCTCGACAGGATAAAAGTTCTCTCGGAAACTATTCTTGAAATGGGTACAACAATAAGCATGGCTTCCAATGCCACCAGGGATATAACAGGATACGCGACTGAAGGAGAGAAGTCTCTCAAGTCAATGGATGAAAGCATGCAGAAGATTAATTCAAGTTCGAATGAGATGACTAATATTGTCGGTATAATAAATGATATATCCGACAGGATAAACCTCCTGTCGCTTAATGCAGCCATAGAAGCCGCGAGAGCCGGGGATGCCGGCCGGGGATTTGCTGTTGTAGCGGACGAGATTTCGAAGCTCGCTGACCAGACTTCAACGAGTATAAAAGAAATTGAATCTCATATTAAACTTAACAACAATGAAATAACACGCGGTGCATCAACTGTCGGCGATGCTGTAAAAACAATAAGTAAAATTATCGACGGTGTAAATTCCATTAACACGATGATAGATGAAATTTCCGGGCAGATGACTCATCAGCAGAATCTTAACTCGCAGGTTAATGCTGAAGCTGAAAATGCGATTAAACGCTCCGATGAAATGAAAATGGCTACTGAAGAGCAGAAAACAGCAGTGACGGAAATCGCCCTGTCAATCGCAAGCGTTAATGAACTTACACAGTCGAACTCGGCAGGAGCCGAAAGGCTTTTTATGCATTCACGGCATGTACGGGAACAGGCCGAAAGCCTTATGAACGAAATGTTTCAATTCAGAAAGTAAACATTTTATGGAGTTCCCCTCCCGCGGCGGGAGGGGTGGGCAAAGGTGATTTATCTATACGTAAAGTTTTTTAATCTCGTCTTTCAGGTTGGCTAAAACTACATTTCTTTTTACTTTCAGGGTTGGTGTCATTTCGCCTGAATTTTCTGTAAATCTTCTATCAAGTATCACGTACTTTTTGATTCTTTCATAAGTTTCAAGTTCGCGGTTTACTTTTTCAACTTCTTTATCTATCAGTTCTTTCAGAAGAGGAATCTCTATAAAATCTTTTCCTACCTTTTCGCACACTTCAGCATCATTCAGAGTAAAATACTTAACAGCTGACTTGTCGTAGCTTATACCTTTCTGGTTAAAGAGATTAATGAACTCCTCGAAATTAGGGACAATTATTGCGCTGATAAATTTCTGGCTGTCGCCTACCGCAAACGCTACATCTATATATGAACTCGTTGAAAACGCCTGCTCGACTTTTGATGAAGCAATATTTTTTCCTGTGTCGAGAACTATCAGCCCTTTTTTCCTGTCTACAATTTTAATAAAACCTTCCGGCAGTATCTCAACTATATCACCTGTCTTGAAGAATCCGTCCCCGGTAAAAGCTTCCTTTGTAGCCTGGGGATTGTTCCAGTATTCAAGAAAGATGTTGTTTCCCCTGACGAGCCATTCGCCGTCTTCCGCTCTTCTGCCTTCAACTCCGGGGCAAAGCGGGCCTACAGATCCGGGGAGGACTCTGTGAACTCTGTTCATATTAATTGTATTGCAGGTTTCTGTTGAACCATAACCTTCATATATAGGGAGTCCCATGGCAAGAAAAAGTTTAAAGAGGTCGGGAGATAAACTCCCCGCTGCGGAACATGCGAAAACAAAATTTCCGCCAAGCATTGCCCTGACTTTGCTGAAAATTAATTTATCATAGAGCTTATACTTCATTCTCAAGAGAAATCCGGCATTTTCTGAAACGTCCATTCCAAAATAGACATCAATGAATCCGTTCTCATCGGATATTTTATCTACTACTTTCAGCCCGGTTTTAATGGCCTGTTTGAAAATAATTTTTCCCGCGGCGGATTGTGACGCCTTTGCTCTGAGCGCCATAAATATTCTTTCATAAATCCGTGGAACAGACATAAAATAACTGGGCTTGAAGTCGGCAAAATCCTGCACAAGTGTCTGGGGGGATGAATACGCTATAGTAGACGCTGTGAGCATGGCTATTCCGTGGCCGCACTCTCTTTCATAAGTATGGGACAGGGGAAGAAATGAAAGCATAACATAATCCCTTTGTATCTCGGGAGCAAATGAAAGGTCGCGCATTATGGCCGCATTGACACTCAGATGAGTATGCACAGCTCCTTTGGGATTTCCGGTTGTCCCTGAAGTATAGACAATGGTCATCCTGTCTGTTAATTTTACGCCCCTCCACCTGTCATCAAATGCGAATCTTTCCCTGGTGCAGAGTGCTTCACCGGTTTTCATCAGAACATCAAGGCTGATAACTTTTCCGCTGTTTATACTTTTTTCGCTGTCTACCACTACTATTTTTTCAAGAGCCGGAAGTGCGGATGCGGCTTTTTCGGCTTTCTGAAGATTTGCCGCGTTCTCAACAAAAAGAATTTTTGTCCCGGAATCTTTAAGGATAAATGACATTTCAGATTCACTGAGAGACGGGTATACACATACGGTAATTCCTCCGGCGCAGAGAATCCCGTAGTCGCACTGCATCCACTCCGGCCTCGTGTTGCACATAATCGCTGCCCTGTCACCGGGCTTCAGTCCCAGTTCAATAAGTCCGCAGGTGATCTCTTTTACTATCCGGCCCATCTGCGAGTAGGTGACAGATTTAATTTCACCCTCTTTAGATTTCCAGATCTGTGCTTTTTTTGTGGCGAAACAGGTAACGTTTCTATTTAAAAGTTCCGGGAATGTCAGCTGCTGCTGATACCATCTGTATTCTTTTAATTCTAAATAATCCATAATGCTTCCTCTCTTTATATTTTTCTATAAGTTCTGATATCATTTGTCGTTTTTGATGAAATAGTTTTCAACTCATTTTTAAAAAAAGTCGGCTGGGCGGCTTGTTTTTTAAAAAACACAATTTTTAGAATTATGCTCTATAAAATCAAATCAGGTGAATAGTTGTTGCATATTTAGAGTGTCAGGAATACCAATTCTTTTTAATAAGGAGAACATCTATGAAAAACAGAAATTTTAAATTAATCGCATTCCTTTTTACAGCAGCTTTATCCATTTCGCTTCTGGTGTTTGCAGCCGGATTTGAAACTTCATTTATTTCCGATTCAGAGCAGGGAGTTTACACCTCATGGAATTCCAGCTGGCAGTTCGCGCAGCCCGGAACCGGGACTTTCTTTTTTACTGCGAATGCAGGGAATGATATACATATAGCCATTTCGGATACCGCAGAAACAAATGATCCGATGTATGAGATTGTTATAGGGGGATGGAGCAACACTCAGTCAGCGATACGCAGAGTGTCGCAGGGTGATATATTAAAGTCGTCAAAAAAAGCAATCAAAGATGTTGGAACAGCGGGAACATACTGGGTTTCAATTGATGCTCAGAAAAAGACTGTTTCAGCGGGATATGGAACAGTTGCGGGTAAAGATATTATTATAGAATGGAAAGATCCGAAATTCCTTGTAAAAAGCAGTTACTTCGCTTTCTCAAGCTGGGATTCTCTTATTGAGTACAGCAACATCTCACTGGCGCCTGCTAAATAAATCTCCAGTCAATTATTTCGCATCAGCAATTGATTAATAAGCTGAACGGACCGTGTGATGGTGAACGGTTCGTATCACTTAATACACGCTGATATGCTAAAGAGTATAATACATCCGGATTATTGGTGTAATGAATTTTCTTCTTCATCAGAATGAGAAGAATTCAGTTAGGAATTACACTACGCATACTTTCTAAATTAAGGGAAGGCTGGTGATTCAGAATCAGTGGATGTAGAAAATGGATGGTTATTTATAAGACAGATCCGGATTTTTCTTCAGAATTTTTTCAGTGTTATGATAATTGAGGTTTAACAGAAACATTATAATTTTTCCGATAAGATCCTCATCCCCTTCGACATTATCCATAAGAGCTTTCTGTATGCATATACCCTCAATCGCAGCAAGAGCGATTGTGGAAAATGTGCGCGTGATGTCAGTTGACTCAACCCCGTAAATCCGTGAAAGTATTCCGTCAATGTTATTGATCCACTCGTGATATTTGTCGTTGTATCTTTTCTGAAGTTCGATATTCCCCTGCAGCGCCTCACCCTGAAGATAGAGATTAAGTTTGTTCTTGTCGAGCTGGGTAAATCTGTTAAGAACACCTTTTGCGACTTCTCTCTTCAGGCTCTCCACATCAAGGTCATAATCCTTTTCAATTAATTTTCCGGCAATTTCCCGGGAGTGGGCATTATCCTGCGCCATGATGTCGTATAGAATTTCATCCTTGGACTTGTAGTAATAATAAAGGGCCCCCTTACTGATTGATGCCGCATCTGCCACGGCCTGAAGTGTCATATTATTCACGCCAATCTGTGAAAGGACTTTTCTTGCCGCGTCAATTATCTCTGCTCTGGCTATATCTGACTTTTTTTTTGACATTTATTTATCACTTAGGGGAAATTATTGTTTTAAAAAATTAATTAAATTGTGGCAGATAAAAGATTTTTGTCAAGGATGATACTGATTCATTATTTACGTTTCTGCCGGTTCTGCAGACGGTTATGTGAATTATTGTTTCATTAAAAAAATGAAACAATTGTATGCATAGGCAGCTATATATATTCGTGAATCAGTAACTTAAACATCAGTTTGTGTAAATTTAAACTGTTCGGGCAGGATTAGAGTTTTTTTAAAAATGATATAATTCTATCTTGACTAAAATTAACAGTATCAGCTGATTTTATTGTAACTGCTCAAAAACACAGATAATAATTTTTCTTCCCTTTTTGTAACAGGATGAAATGTATTTTATCGCCGGTTTTATGAGGATTTATATTTTATTCATAATTAAAAAATTAAAGGTAAAACATGAAAACAAAAACTATTTGTCTGATTATGGCAGTAACTGTATCCTCTACTGCAATCGCATGCAAAAAAGCTGATCTTGCAAGTGATAAGGGGAAATACAGCTATGCAATCGGATACAACATCGGATCAAGCATGAAAAAAGATAATGTTGACCTTGACATGAATTCTTTCGTTGCTGCGATAGAAGACGCGTTAAAGGGAACAGACAGCCAGCTCTCACCGGAACAGACCCAGGCTGCAATGCAGAACCTCATGATGACACTGCAGAAAAAAAGAATGGAAGGGGCTGAGGAGAGTAAAAAGAAAGGTGATGAATTTCTCGCTGCAAACAAAATTAAAGATGGTGTAAAAACCACTCCATCGGGCCTCCAGTACAAAGTAATCAAAGAGGGAAGCGGCGCAAAACCTAAAGCCACAGACATAGTTAAGGTTCACTATTCCGGTAAACTTATTGATGGAAAAGAATTCGACAGTTCATATAAAAGAAATGAACCGGTTCAGTTTAAACTCGACGGTGTAATCAAGGGATGGACAGAAGGTGTCCAGCTTATGACAGTAGGTTCAAAATATGAACTGGTTATACCCTCTGAGCTCGGATACGGCCCTACTGGAAACCAGAGCATCCCGGGAAATTCTGTTTTAATATTTGAAGTTGAACTTTTAAGTATTGGTAAATAATTTTTTCAGTTAAATTATAAGGGGCTTTTGCCCCTTGTAATAAGTAAAAATTCCGAATTCCTGAAATCAATGACGGATAACCGGCAGATGATCATTTCAATTTACATTTATTAAAAGATTATAAATATCCTGCTAAAACCTCCTATTAAAACCGAAAACTTACAAAAAAAATTGACATAAACGAGCCTATAATATTATATTTTGAATATACCTTGATTATTTTTATAAAATCCGATTATTTATAGTGTGGAGAAAGCCATGAGAAGCAGACCGAGTTTGATAAAATATTTAACACCTGTAATAGCATTTGCTTTCATATTATCATGTGAGTTGAAAGTTCCGGTAAATGAAATTGTTGCTGCAAAGGCCGCGATTGAAGAGGCGAAAAAATTTGATGCTGAAAAATTTGCCCCTGAAGAGATTAAGAAAGCCGAGACTCTGCTGCTTCAGAGTCATGATTACATAACGAAAAACAAGACGGATGAAGCGAAAAAATCAGCTGATGATGCGCTTGCTGCCGCCATGGAAGCTGAGAAAAAATGCCTTCCTCTTTATACAGCTGAACAGATAAAAAAATCTGACGATGCATATACCGAAGCGGACCTTGCTTATTCCGAAAAATTTTCTCCGGAAAAATTTACCCAGGCCGGCGCGTTAAACGCAGAGGCAAAATCTTTATATGAAAAAAATGATTATAAGAAATCTGCCGAAGCTGCTATGAAAGCTTATGATCTTGCGGTTGCCGCTAAAAATGAATCACTGCAGAATTCCTCAGTAATTGAGAACGAGGTTACTTCTGCTGAAAAGAAATTATCAGAACTTAAAAGTGATAAGTTCAGCAGCGCCGCACAGAGTAATCTTTCTAATGCCGGGGCTTCAATAGATAACGCTAAAAAAGGAATGGCGATCAGAGATTACAAAACATCCCTTAAAGAAATAGATCTTGCGAAAAAAGAACTTGAGACTGCGGCTGTACTTGTAAGAAAGCAGAAAATAAATGCTTCAATCCAGAACCTGAGAACTCAAATGAATGAGATGCAGGGGAAAAGTAAGTCGGCTGATGTGAAACAGGATCTTGATAATGCGCTGCTGGAGCTTAATGGTGCGGAAGCATCTCTTGAACAGAATAATATTACCGATGCTGAAATGAAAGTTGAACAGGCGGAGAAGCTTATCAGCGGATCAGATGTTAAAATGAAAAAGAACAGTGCGCTTGCTGCTTTAGAAAAATCGGAAAAACTTCTGCTTCAGGCAAGGGGCAAGGATTCTGAAAACAAGTACAAGGAAAATCTCGATAAAGCTGAAACAGTAATCGGCCAGGGAAAAACTGAAATCGAAGCAGGAAAGTTTAATGATGGAATTGCCAGTGCGGAAGAAGCTGAAACAATAATAAATGCTGTACTCAATTCAATGGAAACTGCAGCTGCTGAACTTGCAGTAAAATCCCAGAAGGATGAGCATGCAGAAACTGAAATAGTAAAAGATGAAACAAAAATCGTAAAAACTGAAGAGACTAAAACTGAAGAAAAAGTTATAACAGAACCGGAGAAGAAAGAGGAACCTGCTAAAATTTATGTGGTACAGTGGAGAAAGAAAAACACTGACTGCCTCTGGAGAATAGCGCAGACAGTATATAAAGACGCATCATTCTGGCCTGCAATTTACCTTGCGAATAAAGATCAGATAAAAGATCCCGACCTTATTTTTCCCGGACAGAAATTTATTATTCCTCCAAAGCCTCAGAAAAAGATTACTTACAAACAAGCTAAGGAGCAGATTAAAGAAAAATCTAAATGATAAAAAAAATATCAGCTATACTATTAGTTTTTATGATCAATGTCCCTCTTCAATCGAGGGACATTGACTTAGATGGCATGTATCTTGAAAAAAACTCCACCATATACAGACAGATAACATCCGCCAAGGAAAAACTCTATTCCGGAATTTCGTCCCTGTTTATTGACAGTAATGTCATTTACGCCGAGTGGGCAAACGGTGATGAGATTATTTATATCAAAGAGTTTGCCGGAATAAATATTGTATATAAATATACAAAGAGCAGCCGGGGCAGGAATGAGATTGCGCGATTTACCGGCAGCGTAACTGCAGCAGTCTTAAACAGAAGCGGAAATTATCTTTATACTAAAACTTTATTCTATAATGACGATGCTGAAGCGGTATCGGAATTTATTACTGTAGATATAAATTCAAAGGAAATCAGTAAGAAAAAATCCGGTTTTCTTTTTCTCGATTTTACTCTCCATCCTTCGGGGAGAGCAATTGTCCGGGAAAGCGGAAAAGGAATATTTAAAACAGATACGGATACCGGCGACAGCAGGCTTGCGGTTTCCAGTGACATGTTAGGCAGCCTCTCAGCCGGAGGTGATCCTGTACTTGCGTTTATATCTCCCGATGAAAAAAAGACTGTTCTTATTTCAGGGAACGGCGGATCTTATAAGACAAAAGTTTTAACCCCGTCAGGGCAGTTCGAACTGAACGGGGTATCTTCAAACTCCGATTTAAGATGGTTAGATAATAACAGGTTTGTTTACAGGTCAGGCGGCGGAGGGGATTACTCTGTAAGAGTTTACGATATCTCTTCGGGAAAATCAAAGGAACTGCTTTCGGGGACTCTTAACCCCGACATAAATTTTTCAGAGATACCGGGACTTATTACATGCCTCGATAACCAGATGATAACAGTCATCTCCCGTGATTTAAAAAAGAGAATAGATACAGGAGTCGAGGGGGAGGAGTCATACTTTTCCCCTGACGGAAGAAAATTTACTTCCATATACCTGGGGAAACTTTATGTAAACAGCCTGAACATGGTTGAAAAGTACAGAATCGTAATAAGAAGAAACGCGGAGGATCTTCTTAAACTCTACCGCAAAGCTGCAGTGACTAAAGATTCGTGGCAGAGTGATTATACTCCGGAGTATATAAATAAAAAAATTAAGCTATATGACAGGTTTTTGAAAATGAAAGAGAATAGATAATGATCAGTAGAGAAATTTTACGGCGGTTTTTCAGATTATACTTTTACAAACTGAATAATGGGGCATCAGCCGGACACCGCATGGTAACTGCTGAAGAATTTGAAGAAGAAAACAGGTTCTTTCCTGTAAAAAAGGAGAGATGGGTAATAAATTTAATATTTTTTATTGTTACTCTCTGCACAACAACACTTGCCGGAGCAGTTTACAGCGACAGCATAATTGAATCAATTCTAAGCGGACTGCCTTACTCTCTTACGCTTATGCTGATACTCGGTGTTCATGAATTCGGGCATTATTTTGCCGCAAGGCATTTCGGTGTTAAAGCGACACTCCCTTATTTTATTCCATTTCCGTCAATTGTAGGAACAATGGGAGCTGTAATAAAAACCAAATCTCCTATCCCGAACAGGAAGGCCCTGTTTTATATCGGGGTTATGGGGCCGATACCCGGATTTATAGTAAGCCTCGCAGCCGTGATCACGGGGATTATGCTTTCAGAAGTTCAGGCTCTTCCGCCGGCAGAAGGGATTACTCCGATATTTGGTGACTCACTGCTGTTCGGATTTATAGTTCATCTTATACATGGAAATATTCCCGCAGGATTTGATATAGCACTGCATCCTTTTGCCTGGGCAGGATGGATCGGTTTCCTCGTTACAAGTTTAAATCTTATCCCGATAGGGCAGCTTGACGGAGGGCATGTTCTCTATTCGTTAATCGGCAGAAAACAGGTTTATGCCGGATGGCTCTCGCTTGCAGGCCTTGTGGTTCTGACTTTTATCTGGCCCGGGTGGGGTGTGTGGATTGTTCTTACTCTGCTAATACTTATGGTTGCTCATCCGAAAATTCCTGAAACAGAAGAGCTTACTCTTAAAGAGAAAGCATCCGGATGGTTCTGTATGTTTATATTAGTGATTACATTTATCCCTGTCCCAGTTCAGATTCACTAACACCTGTTATATTTTAAATGGCATGGCCGCTGAGCCTGCCGAAGGGTATGGAGCAGGTTTAATGCTCCGGCAGGTGCGGCATTACCATATCATGCGGGGCTATGAGTTAACTTCGATGTATTTTCTATAGTTTTTTACTATTTTGAAAATTACCAGTATATCAGCAGCAAACCATATTATGCACGCATAGACAAAAACAGTCAGGTTCATTTCAGTATTCAGCAATACAAAAGTATCGCTTCCTTTGAATACGTTAATTCCATAAATTAGAAATGCTGTTGTCATGCTGAGTACAAATACTGTCATCAGTATCACTTTGTGCATGCTGCTGTATTTTGTAAGTACTGCGTAAAGCAGTATTATAATAAGTATAAGAATTATGAAACTCATATCAGTATCTCCGTTTGTGTTAATAAAGATTATCGCCTCAGGTAACGGCTATAAACTATTTAAATTCATTTCCGCAGCAAATCATTGGTCCGGAATATTTTCACATAGTTCCCGCACCCTGGAAGAAGCAAGTATGATTGTAATTAATTGAAACAATTTTTTTGCCCCTTCCTGAGGTGCTGCGGCCCTGAAGCATAATAGCTGCCGCAGATAAAAGTATAAAAATTTCAGTCCTTATAAAATCCCCAGTTAAAAAAGAAGAATCCGTTATCCTTAACCTGATAAATTATAGTCCTGTCATTTTTGTCAATTTTAAATACTGAGTCTGAGGAACTTTCCATGTCCGAATATTCAGTAAAATTCAGTTTTGAATCTGTAAATTTTATCTTTAAAAGTTTTCCTTCATTCAAAAACTCATAATGAAAAAAAGTGTTACTGTAATTTTCGGTAAAAATTTTTGAATTGAGCACCATGATTCCGCCTGAAAGGAAAAATATTTTCGCAGGCTCCATCTCTCCGCCTGGATAACTGAATGTGCCGGTAATCAGTATTGATGACGCATCGTATGCTTTTACAAAATCAGCGGTGAAATTTGATCTTTGCACCGCGAATGATGTTTTTATCTGTTCAGTTACAGATTCTGCGCCGCCGACTGCTGATTCCTGAACCCATCCGCTTTTACCATTCCACTGAGTTTTGTACCATTTAGTTTTATCAGTATCTGACGATGTAATAACCGGTCCGGAATATTCCGTAAGGGTGACTTTTTCAGCAAACGGGATAACTGTAACCATTTGACTTTTAGCATCCGGTGCGGACTTCATTGCAGCTCCTTCAGAGCTGCGGCTGTACGCTTCACGGGGGAATGAGCCGGCAGTCTTATCCTTACATGATGTGATCGAAAATATTAATGCTGCTGCCAGTATAATTACTTTCAGGTTTTTCATTACTTACCTCACGAGTTCTTTAATTTCACTAATTCCGCTCTCTACGGCATAGTCAGAAGCGTTTTTACCATCATTGTCTTTTATATCAACGGATGCTCCCCGGGCTGTTAAAACCGGAACAAGGTCCGCTACCTTCCGGAAATTTTTCTGATTTGCTTCTTTAAGTATATGGGACAGAGCGGTTCTTCCGAATTTATCTTTCGCGTTGATATCCGCACCGTTTTTAATTAAAAAATCAATAAGCTCTACAGCTGATTTTTTTTCTTTTCCGGAAATTTTATAATCTCCAATATAATCCATCGCGGTTTTCTTCAACGCGGTATTTCCTCCGGCGTCAGTTCCGTTTACGTTCGCCCCTCCTTTGAGAAGCGCTTCCACAATTATCATATTTTTAATTCTGCAGGAAATATCAAGCGGGCTTCTCCCGTATTTATCCGGAATATTCGGATCTGAACCTTTTGACGTGAGGTCAAGAATCAGTTTCGCCGCCTGAGTTGACTTCGGTTTATCTTTTGCTCCGGAGAATTGAGTTTTTGAAAGAACCATGATGAGGGTTTCATTCTTCGGGTTAAGAATGTTCGGATCTCCGCCGTTTTTCAGTAAAAGAGTTACTATGCTGTACTTTTCGAGAGCGGCAGCCTCATGCAGTAAGGGTGTCCCGGAACCTGTCCTGTCATTAATCTCTGCTCCTCCTTTGACAAGATAATCTGCGCACCAGTACCCGCCTTCTCCTCCGGTTTTGATGCATTTATAAAGGGCGGATTCTCCGTCTTTATCTTTAATCTTAACGTCTGCGCCTCCGGCAATAAGTGCCTTAACTGAGTTACTGTAACCTTTCTCAGACGCGAGCATTATAGCGGTTTTACTTTCGTTATTCAGGGTGTTAAGATCAGCTTTGTTTTTAACAAGAGAGTTTATAAAACCCAACCTGTTTCCAAGAGCTGACATATGCAGAAGGGTATTTCCGTTTTCAAATTTTTCCGATGAAGATGCTCCAGCGGCAAGCAGGATGTCGAAAATATCCGATCTGTTTTTTTCGTAAGAGATGAGCAGGACACTCTTCCCGTCTGTTTTTTTTACATTAGAATCAGCTCCGCCATTGAGGAGGAGTGATACTGTTTTGTAATCAGTTTTATTTACAGCTGTGATAAGAGGGGTAGTCCCGGAATCATCTCTTGCATTAAGCTCTGCACCGGACGAAATGAGAAATTGAATAATTTCAGTTCTTCCTTTGTCAATAGCATGGTTAAGAGGGGAGATACCTCCCATATATTTTTTGTTTATATAATCTTTCCGTGCAGCCAGAAGTTTGAGAGTTGCAATATCATTTTTTTCAATACTGAGATAGAAAAGAGTTTTGCCGTCAGGATTCACTGCGCCAGGGTCCGCTCCATTAAGCAGGAGGAGATTCATCATCGCCTTGCTTTTTTCATAAGCAGTTATTACAAGTTTTGATCCCTGCCAGTCATTTCCTTTAGGATCTGCACCATGCTTGAGGTAAAAATCTGCGTTATCAGTAAGATTCGCATGAACAGCAATAGCAAGAGGTGTACGGCCTGCGGCATCCTTCTCTGATACCATATGCTGGTCGACTTCGATCATTGAAAGAATGGCTGTTCCACCCTTCGCCGATGCGAGGTAGTGAAAAACAGACATTCCCTGCCCATCCTTGATTTTCAGATTAATTTTATCTTTCTGATCAAGGAGCATTTTTGCAAACTGAAGGTTTCCTTTTTCAACTGATAAAAACAGGGGTGTTTTACCTGCAGCGTTTTTAATGTTGAGATCCGGATTCATCGGCACAAGCGTATTGTAAAATGCCCTGTCATCTTTTTCAGCAGCAAGATGAAGCATGGAATTCCCATCTCCATCCTTCAGGGAGATATCCGCACCGCGTTTTACAAGTCCGGTAAACGCGGATTTCAAATTTTTTTTATAGGCGTAAAGTACAATCGGGTCTGTCCCGCGCTCCATGAGATTTATATTGAGACCGTTATCAAGGAGAGTTATAAATCCTGAAATGTTTCCTGTATCTACTGCAATTCCGGCAGGTGTGACTCCTGAACTGTCCGCTTCATTTGCATTTCCGCCGCTTAGAATAATCTGTACGGTTAACTTATCCCATTCTTTACCTTTAAGCGAAGCAGCTGCGTGAAGGGCTGTTCTTCCTGATGTGTCTTTCTTTTTAACATCAATACCTTTTCCGATAAGGTAAGATGCCAGATTAGAATTTTTATTTTCTATCGCCGTAACAAGAAGCGTTTTGTCTGTGCTGCCGGTGAATTTGAAATCTGCTCCTGCATCGATAAGTGCCGTTACGTTCTCCCATCTCTTATTTTTAACTGCAGTCATGAGTGGGGTCAGTCCGCCACTTTCAATTTTGTTTATGTTTATCCCGCAGGAGGAAAATTCGGTGATAGTCTTTCCGTTATTTTTTCCTGCTGCAAGGAGATGCATAATATTTTTCCCGGAATAGTCCGTTATATCAGCCGTGCTTCCATTCTGAATAAGAAATCCGGCAATCTTCAGGTAACCTTTTTCAACCGCCATGAAAAGAGCTGTCCTTCCCTGTGATCCCTTCCTGTCAATTGATGCTTTTTTTTCTATAAGATATTTTACAGTGGCTAAGTCATTTTTTAAAACTGCGGAATGCAGGAGTGTATCCTTATTGATATTTTCCTTATCTATATCAGCGCCCTTTTCTGCGATGAATTTCATCACTTTAATCTGCCGTGCTTCATAGGCAAAAACAATCATCGGCTTATTGCCAAGGTAGTAATCAGGGCCTACTCCTCTTGCCATAAGTAATTCAAGTGCCGGAATATTACCCCTGCTCACTGCGATTTCGGCCGGAGTCTGCCCTGGAGAACTGAAGTTAAGCGCGTTTATATCAGCTCCCCTGTTGAGGGCCCTCTCCATCAGACTGACAGCATCTTTTTTGATGCTCGCTGCAAGTATATGGAGGAGCGTATTCCCCCTGCTGTCGCTTGCCTTTACACTTGCACCTTTATTAATGAGAAGTTCTGCAGCTGCATACCTGCCATTTGCTCCGGCAAGAAGGAGGAGTGTTCTGCCTGAACTGTCTGATGTATCTGCGCTTAACCCCTGACTTAACAGTTCCTGAATTACTTGTACATTGCCTGATTTTGCCGCGCTGATTAATTTTTCTTCTGTTGCTGACGCGGAGACTAAACTCACAGAGAAAAAAAATGCAGCGGCAATAAGTATAATACCGGTCTTTTTCATGATCATTTCCCTTGTTATAAATAAAAATAAAATAACTTAAAATATTTCAATCAGCAGCAACTCCTGCAGTTACAATAAATTCTGTTTCTGCAGCCGCGGTTAAATTTCATTATGGATGAATATAATTCATCGGATCTACAAACTCTTCATAAGCCCTTATTTCGAAGTGCAGGTGATTGCCGTAGGAGTGCCCGGTATTCCCCACCTCTCCCACCTTCTCCCCGGAGTTTAACTTCTGCCCGTTTTTCACTGAAACTGCAGAGAGGTGTCCGTAAACAGTTCTGTATCCGTTTTTATGTTCAATGATAACATGGGCGCCGTAACCGCACGATGAACAGTTTCTCTGATCATCATTGACATAAATAACAGTACCATCCGCAGCTGCAACAACTTTGGTTCCCAGCGGCGCGGCAAGGTCTATCCCTGTATGGTTACTTGTTTTTCCATTAAGAATTCTTTTTCCGAATTTACTTGAGATAAAAAATCCGTCATCAGTAATCGGTATCTGGAACAGGTTGTTTATATCATCACCTTCTTCGTATGCGTTTTTATCTTTTGATAAAAATGCTCCGAAAACCCATCCTTCATAATCAAGATATTTAATCTTTACCCATTTGGATTTTTTCCCTCCAAGGGTAACTTCTTCATCTTCTATTTCTGTAACTTCCACTTTATTTTTATTCTCCAGGCTGAACAGTACAGTACTGTAATCATCCGGCGCGTCACGTACTCTTAGAATATCGGACTTAACATAAAGGCCCGCTCCCCTGCTCAGGTACGATACAAGATCGTCATTTTTAACTTCATCACTGTCCTTAACTTCAGTGAGATAGTACGCGAAGACCCATCCTGTAACATTATCTTTTTTAATTTTTGCCCATTTGGAATATTTTCCTTCATAGTAATCTGAATGTGCGGAATACTCGATGACTTCAACAATATCATTTTTATAAAGACTGGCAACAGATTCGCTCTCAAAAGAAGGTTCGGGCCTTACTTTCAATACGGAAGCGTTAACCTTCATATTCTTTAATTCAGTCTGCGAAGAACCTTCATCGGAATACTGGGCCAGTACAAACAGATTTTCTCCGTCCGATATATTGATTCCTTTATTATAACAGAAATTTTTTTCAGGAAGAAAGCTGTCATTAAACATACGGGAATTTTTTTTTATGCCATCCGGTTTTTTATTAAGCATGAGGTTCAGAGGGATATATCCTTCGGTTCCGTCACCGGTTCTTATGAGCAGCCATTCTTTTGTTATGCTCTTATAGGTTTTGTCTTTTTTAACTTCAGGTTTCATCAGAACCAGTACTCTCTCACCCCTGGAGACAGAAGCGGTAAATTCTTTTACGCTGTCATAGGGGAGTGCCCTCAGCTTGTAACGGTCTGCTGCAAAGGCATAGTATTCCGTCTGTTTTATAATTTTCGACGGGTTATCAAGTTCATTTATATCTTCAGCCTTATCCGGATTAACCGGAATGTTGATTTTCATATCCGGAGCAAAATTTTTGACTTTAACCTGAAAATCGTAAAATTTCTTAATTATTTTCGCTCTTCTTTCCTCGTCTTTTTTTATTATTTCTTCGCGCTGAAGCTTGCTCTTGTCAGCTATCTGCTCCGGAGTAACCGCTGCTGAAGCGATGCAGAACGGGAACAGGATTATCAATATTAGAAAAGCGTATTTTTTCATATTCACCACACATATGATTTGATAATATTATTAAATTAATAAATTGATCAGAAGTCAATTCTAATAATGATTCCTGATTTTATTGTTTTTAGAATTTATAAAAAGCAATGGCTGCATTTGAAACCGGAAACAAAATCCATAAATCGGAATATTGAAATTTTATTAAATAAATAAAAGCGGTTGACTGACGAAGGAATACCTATTATGGTCAATTATAGTGTTTTATTAGTCTTTCAATTTAAAGTATGAGGTATTTTATGAAATTTAAAATTATAATCACAGTTTTGTTCGTTGCGCTCTCACTGAATGTTTTTGCAAAGGAGATGATGCTTCGGACTGATGAAGGATCGATTACTGTTGACATTACTGAAGTTAAAGACGGAAAAATTAAATCTGACCAGCTTATTGCTATACTGAAATCAAGGATTGACAAACTGGAGTATGAATATATCTCACGCCTCGGAAGCCTTGAAAGGGCCGAAGCTTTGAAGGAGCTTAAATCAATACGTATTTTAATCGCCGCATTTCCGCGTAATGCCGATGTTGCAATCGACGAAATGAAGAAAGAACAGTCCGATGCTGACAGAAAAGAGATGCCCGATTCCGATTTTAAATTACTGGTTGATAATATTAAAGTAAAAAAATTCAGCAGGGAAAAAGTTTCAGTAATAAAGATGGCGGCTGAAAATAATTATTTTTCTTTAAACCAGCTTCTTGAACTTTTTAAACAGTTCAGAAATACCGATACCAATGAACTTGTAGATACCATCAAAGCGGTTTATCCGAAAGTAACCGATAAAAAAAATAAGTATCTGCTGTTTGATTATTTCAAGTTTCAGTCAGATAAAGACAGGGTAAAAAAGATTGTTGATGATATAGATAAAAAGTAGTGAATAACAGTTAATTGAAATTATAGTGCTAAAATAATTTCAATTAACTGTTCCGGTCATTTCTGTTTTTCAATCAGCTGTTTTATTTCACGATGCCTTTTGAACCTGACAAAGTAAAGGCCCGACCTCCCGTAAAGATTAAACAGAAAAAGTGCTAAAGGAATTATCTTTTCAATTAGCGGGGTAAAATAGGTTATGCTTATTAGTTTTTTATAGAAATCATCAAAGTCTGCCGCAGTAAAAGAGATCCGGTCTCCGGTACAGTCAAGTCCCCATCTGCCCGATATTTTTTCTGCTTCTGATGCGCCGTCACGCATCTGCAGTTCTGCTTTAAACGGCGGGTGCATAATGTAAGATGAAACAATATCGTTACTAAGTGAATCAGCGGCGGCGAGTGCAAGTTTTTCTCTGCATTTTATTTTATCAATATAACCGGTTTCATCCTTAACGATAGAAAAAATATTTATGCCCGGTACGTCTTCCGCTGCTTCACCGCATGCGGCCGGGCAGCCTGAAAAGAAAACCGGCTTGAGCGAATACTTATAGAGTGAGGATGCAAATACCTGCAGCTCCGAAATTCTTCTGCCGTTTACAATAATACGGCTGTACCTTGATGTAAGAGTATGAGCAAGGAATCCGCCGGATCCGGAAGAAGCATGCATCCCGATGAACATAACCGCTTCTGTATCATAAACCTTTCCAATACCCGGGACTGGCCCTTTTTTATATCCATGGATTATATGTGCCCGTTTATCAATTAGTTCCGGAAGAAGATTGAAGCCTGTACGGTGAAAATCTTTAACATAAATTTTTTCTGCTCCTCTCTCAAACAGCCTGGTGGCTACTGCATTTATATCAAGAGACATTTCAATACATGCGTCATACCATGCACCTGTATTGAATGATGAAGATTCGTAATTTGCACATCCGGTGCTTCCCTCAATGTCTGCAATTATTAAAATTCTTTTATGCATTATTGTAACCTTCCAGAAGAGATTATTCCGGGTATAATGAATCCTGATGCTTTAATCCTTGATATCTCTATTAAATTTTCTAATGCCGCCTGTCATTACGGTACAGCATAAAGAAGAATCATAAAGTCAAAACACCAGTCAAGTGTTTTATAAATCCGGTAAGTACGGCAGTTATAGTTCAATCTTCGATGGTTTTAATAGCTGGTCTTTTATTGTGCCTTTTAACATCTGCCAGTCGAAGCATGAGAATTTTAATATTAAAAAAAATTCATTGTAAGAAAATGTAAAAAATCCTTGAAAGAGAATGCCAATATTATAAATTGTATTAAACTACTACAAGAAGGATTAAAAAATGAGAAAAGCGTTATATATATTTCTGGCGGGTATAGCCGCCG
>DAONFJ010000020.1:0-23946 GCA_035403545.1 Spirochaetota bacterium | reverse complement strand
TAAAGCGTTGCAGGCTGATTAGAAAAAATGTAACAATTTTTGTATTTTAAAAACAAAATAATTATTATTATAGATATTATCTGTTATAACAACTACCCATTTTATCCTCAAATATTAACCCCCGAATAAAACGAGGAGAAGAATCATTATGAGAATGGACCGATTAACGCTCAGGGCGCAGGATGTGATTAATAACGCGCAGAATATTGCTGCAGAAAATAATAGTGTCGAAATTCATCCTGAACATATACTTAAAGCCGCAACAGACCAGGATGGAGGGATTTTCAGCGCGATTGCGGAAAAACTCGGAGCGCCCTTAAAAGAAATTAAGAATGAAATAAACCAGTATATAGCAACTATGCCCAGACAGACAGGCGGAGGCCCCGGCGGCGGTTCTCTATCTCCTAAAGCACGGGACCTGCTTAATGAAGGATGGAACCAGGCAGTAAAACTTGGGGATCAGTATCTCAGTACAGAACACCTGATACTTGCGCTGTCATCAAGCGACAGCGCCAGGGCCAGACATATACTGAACTCTCACGGGTTTAATAACGAGAGTATACTCCGGGTACTCATGGATATCCGCGGAAATAAAAAAGCGGATGATGAACATGCCGAGGATAAATATAATTCACTCTCAAAATACAGCCGTGACCTTACCGACGCGGCACGCATGAATAAACTCGACCCTGTTATAGGGAGAGATGAGGAGATCCGCCGTGTAATGCAGGTTCTCTCGCGAAGGACAAAAAATAATCCTGTACTTATCGGTGAGCCCGGAGTGGGTAAAACAGCCATTGTAGAAGGCCTTGCCCAGAGGATGGTGGAAGGGGATGTCCCCGAAAGTTTAAAGAACAAGCGCCTTATAGCGCTTGATATGGGTGCACTCATTGCCGGCGCGAAGTACAGGGGGGAGTTTGAAGAGAGACTTAAAAGTGTAGTGGAGGAGGTGGAGGAATCTGCCGGAGAAATTATACTTTTTATTGATGAGCTTCATACTCTCGTAGGTGCAGGCGCGGCGGAAGGTTCCATGGACGCTTCAAACATGCTGAAACCCGCGCTTTCCCGTGGAGCCATGAGAACAATCGGCGCGACGACTCTGGCTGAATACCAGAAATATATTGAAAAAGATAAAGCACTTGAACGGAGATTTCAGCCTGTATTCGCGTCAGAACCTTCAGTAGAGGATACAATTGCCATTCTCCGCGGCCTTAAGGAGAAGTATGAAGTACATCATGGAGTCCGCATATCGGACTCTGCCTGTGTTGCCGCTGCGGTACTTTCAAACAGGTATATTACAGACCGTTTTCTCCCTGATAAGGCTGTTGACCTTATAGATGAAGCGGCGTCACTCATAAAAATGGAAATAGATTCAATGCCTACGGAGATTGATGAAATCGAGAGAAGAATCAGGCAGCTGATGATTGAGAGCGAAGCTTTAAAGAGAGAGAAAGACTCAGCTTCAAAGGAACGTCTTGATAAAATAGAGAATGAACTCGCCGACCTTAATGAAAGTAAAACAGTTCTTGTGGCGCAGTGGCGGAAAGAGAAAGAGATAATCAAAAAAATCAGCAACGTCAAAGAAGCAATTGAACAGTACAGAATTGAAGAGCAGCGTGCGGAGAGAGAAGGTAACCTGAACCGTGTCGCCGAGATCAGGTACGGTAAAATTGTTGAACTTGAAAAAGAGATAGCTGAACTCAACAGTAAAGCTAAAGAGATACAGGGTGAAAACTCACTTCTGAAAGAAGAGGTAACTGACCAGGAAATTGCGGCTGTAGTGGCAAGGTGGACCGGCATACCTGTTTCGAAGATGCTTGAAGGCGAAAAAGAGAAACTTATAAATATGGAGAAGATTATTGAGAAGCGTGTTATCGGCCAGAGAAAAGCGGTTGAGGCAATCTCCGGTGCGGTGAGAAGATCACGTTCAGGGATACAGGACCCTAATCGGCCAGTGGGAACTTTTATATTTCTCGGGCCTACTGGTGTGGGTAAAACTGAAACGGCGAAAGCTGTTGCTGAATTTCTCTTTAACGATGAGAAATCTGTTATACGCATAGATATGTCGGAGTACATGGAGAAACACGCTGTGGCAAGGCTGATCGGAGCGCCCCCGGGATATGTGGGTTACGAAGAGGGCGGTCAGCTCACCGAAGCTGTAAGAAGAAGGCCGTATTCGGTTATACTTTTTGATGAGATAGAGAAAGCACATCACGATGTATTCAATATTTTCCTCCAGATCCTTGACGAGGGAAGGCTTACCGACTCCAAGGGACGGGTTGTGGATCTTAAAAATACTCTTATAATAATGACATCAAATATCGGGACTTCTTATATCAGCGACCAGTCTATTCCCGAAGCCCAGAGAATGGCCGGTATAGAAAAGGAATTGAAAATGAACTTCAAGCCTGAATTTTTAAACAGGGTTGATGAAATAATTGTTTTCAATCAGCTGTCAAAAGAGAATATTTCAGACATAGTTAAAACCCAGCTTACAGATGTTGCGGTGAGATTAAAAGAGAGAGGAATATCGCTTGAGGTCACCCGGAGTGCACTGGAGTTTCTTGCAAAAGAGGGTTATGACCCTGCATTCGGTGCAAGGCCGCTTAAACGTGCAATACAGAAATACATTCTCAACCCGTTATCTGTGAAAATACTTTCTGGGGATTTTAAAGAGAACTCAATCCTCAAAATGGATATAAAGGGCGGTGAACCGGTTTTTATATAATAGCGGTGACATTTTCGGCATTGTAACCTGACACTGTGTAAAACAGGTGTCAGATTACCGGATATGCACAGCAGAAAAAATCTCTTTTTTTCATAAACTCTTGACATTTTTTTATGCCTCATGGCACCTTTGTTTCTGTTAAATAAAACAGTTTCAGGAAGTATTTCTGCGGCTGTTATGATTTAATAAATTTTATTTTTTCTTTATGGAGGAAATCATGGCTTACAAAATCGATAAAGATGCCTGTACAAACTGCGGTGCATGCGCTGCTGAGTGTCCGGTTGAGGCAATAGCAGAAAAAGGTGATGTTCATGCAATTGATCCTGATAAATGTATTGATTGCGGTTCATGCGAAAGCGTTTGTCCAGCTGATGCGATTTCTGCAGGTTGAAATTTTTCTACAGCTTATAACGAAAAAATCCGGTTTATGCCGGATTTTTTTTGTATTATTTACCGGGAACAAGGGGCGTCAGCCCCTGGTCCTGTGATCTGTAATTCAGTTCCTGTCAAGTTTCGCCGAGAACATTCTTATTATTGCCGGAAGAGATGCTGCTGTAGGAATTATTGTTCCCGCAGTGAGTATGGTCGCGATTGTTGCTGCTGATATTTCAAGGGATAGAGTAACACCCGGAATTGTTATTGTCTTCAGAATATATACTCTAAGAAATTCAAACATGTAGATGCCGCCCCAGGACGCTAAAAATCCCATGATGGCAAACTTGATAAGTATAGTAAGTGCTATGAAAAATTTTGAAGCACCGAGAGTCCGCAGTATACGGTAGTACTCTATTCTCCCCCAAACTGCTGTTACTGAACATAAAGCAGTGGTTACTATGGCAAGTACTGATACAAGGGAGATCATAAGTGTTATAAAAGCGTTTACTGTTGCTTTAAGTTTGAGTATCTCCGATGACAGGCTTTCCCCGGTTTCAACAACCAATCCCATATTCTTGATCTGGTTTTTAACCTGCTCAAAATATTTATGATCTTTAACGTTAACCAGTGCGAACATATATCTTCCGGTCTTGTTGAATTTTTTATTAATTTCCTCGGCAGCTTTTGAGGGGATAACAAGCCCTGTGATATTTACTTTATCTGTGTAACCTGCAACAACCGATGAGGAATCATATGCTCCCTCATAAGCAGAAACGCTCGAGCGCCCGAAAGAGAGTTTGAATTTTAATCCTGCAAGTTTGTCAGGTACTATCTCGGGAAGCCCGTTTGCCGCTGCCAGGCCGTTGTTATATGATTCGATCAATGCTTTCGGGACCAGAACAGGGATACCCTTCTCGTGTGACCCTTTAATCCACGCGTCGCGCATCTCTTTGTTTTTCAGATCTTTCTCTACAAACTTGTAACTCGCCCCTGCACATATAAGGTCTGTCCTGTACTGGAATGAAAAGAAATAGATTGTAGCGGAAGTAGGAACTGTAACTGCCATCACCGGGTCGATTCTTTTTACACCGGGAATCCGGGCAATTCTGTTAATAGCTGCGCTGTTCAGTTCTTTTCCTGTACCCGTGGAAAAGAGGAAGAGGCTTTTGCTTTCACCAGGCTTGACTTTAATTTCGTCGGGAGGTATTGATGAGGCAAAATTATTTTTTATATAATTGTTGAAGTTTTCAGAAAGAACATTGAAAGAAATTATTGCTGTTACTGAGAGAAGAATTATACAGAATACTATAAAAGATATAAACTTCCCCCCTCCGAGTTCTTTTTTTATAAGATATAATTTACTGAGCATTACCGTTCTATAAGTCTCCCTTGTTCCATTTTATAAGCTCTGTCTGCTTTTTTAAGCATGTGTTCTTTATGAGTTACAATGATTATGGATTTACCTTCACGTTTCAGCATTTCAAGCAGTGAAAATATTTCCATTGAAGTCTCTATATCAAGATTGGCATCGGGCTCATCAGCAAGAATAAGTGACGGCCTGTTGACCAGGGCGCGTGCTATTGCAACGCGCTGTTTCTGTCCTCCGGAAAGAAATCCGGCTCTGGTATTCTGATATTCGGCTATACCGGCTTTCCCGAGAATTTCTATGGCATAGTTTCTCACTGCAGATCCGGCTCTTCCCCTTATGCGTGCGGGCATCATTACGTTGGACATAACAGTTTCATCATCGAGCAGACGGAATGTCTGAAATATCTGCCCTATTTCCCTGTTCCTTATTCTGGACATTACAAAATCTGACCAGTACTTGATCTTTTTCTCTCTGAAAAATATTTCCCCGCTATCAGGTTTTGTAACTCCGGTAATGATATTCATAAGAGTGGTTTTGCCGCAGCCTGATCTCCCGGTAATAGCGATAATCTCACCCTTGTCGAGTTCAAAGGATAGATTGTCTATGACATTGATTTTTTCACCGGCGATCTTATAAGTTTTATTAAGATTTTTAATTGATATTATCATAGATTATATTTCGGTCAGGAGTTTTCCGCCAGCCGCCCAGTTTTCTCTATTTACTTCTTCAAATACCACATATGTGGTTTTCGGATCTTTTCCAGCAACTTCTTCAAGAGCTGCTGTAATTTTATGAGCCAGAGCCTTCTTCTGATCTTTAGTAAGGGGCCCTGCGACTTTTACATTAACAAAAGGCATTTTTTCTCCATTACTCCCTGACAAAGGGGAGAGATATCATTAAATTTACTTTTATCTGAGGGTCTTTTGTGACGTCAGAATAATCAACTATATTTTCTGCAAAAATCTCTCCGCCATGCCTTGTAATAATTTTTTCAACAAATGTCAGTCCAATTCCGAAATCGAGAGTGTTGTACTTTTCATATACGAGTTTTGATAAACGGTAAAACGGTTCAAAAATTACTTTTTCAAATTCTTCAGGTATTCCGACAATCCCGTCACTTGATTTTTGCGGGTCACTAATGACGGAAATCCGTAGTGTATTATTCTGAGAATAGACCATCACAATAATATTTGTCGCGGCTCTTGAGAATTTAAGGGCATTTATGATCAATTCCGACATAGCTTCAGTGAAATATTGAGGATTGATTTTTATTCTTTTATCTTTTAATCCTTTCGGGAGATCATTTATAACTATTCTGTGTTTATTTAAATCAGCAAATCTGTTGTTTTTACTTATTGTGCCTTTTATCAGAGAATAAACTTCGCGTACAAGTATATCTTCAAGATCAATATTATTTGAAATAATCCAGTCAATTCCGGCAAAAATTTTAAATGCATCCTGCGCAATTTTTACATTTTTCATGGCTTCGCTGAAGAGAGTGCCATCGACAATCCGGTTGCCGTCTTTTTCTTCAGCTGATTTTGCCATCATCTCCATAAAAGTTATAAGTGTACCGAATCCGGCGCCCTGAGTAAAACTGTTGTTGATATTACTGAATATCGATCTGTCTGTACGTGATATATTTCTGCTGAGCATCTTCTCTTTCCATGTCTGCCATGCCATGTCTTTATCTATAGAATCAGATGCTGAATTTTTAATTGTAGATTTCATTCTTTCAAGAGCTATCTGGTCTTTTTTGAAATCTGTAATATCTTCGGCCGAGACGACTATGTACTTTGTTTTTCCCTTTTCATTTTTTACTTTGGAAACAGATGCGTTAAGGTAGTAAATTTCGCCGTTTTTTCTTAAGTTGTAAGTTTCACCCTTCCAGTAATCTACATTGGTAATCTGTTTTTGAATATTCTCCTCCGGCAGAATCGGATTAGGAATTTTAGTCACGTCAATACCAGTCAATTCATCTTTTGTATAACCTGAAAGTTCCGAGAATGCCCTGTTGGCATATTTTACAATGCCGTTTTTCTCAATGATCACTATAGAATTAGTGCTCTGTTCAACAACATCCATGAAGAGCTTTATCTCTTCCTCAATCAGATTCCTTTTATCAATTTCATCTGTAAGGGTCCTGTTGAGTTTCTGAAGTTCTCCGGTCCTTTCTTTAATAGCACCCTCCATCTCATTAATATGTGATGAAAGATTCGCTTCTTCTTTCTTTTTGGCAGAGTTGTCTCTTGTTATTACCAGCAGCAGATCTTCTCCTATCCTGATAATTCTTGATTCGAAGTAAATTTTATTTTTAGCACCGTTTATTTCGTATTCAAAAATTTCTATGGAGTCGTTGCTGATTGCTCTTTCAATATATGGTTTAGCTTCTTGTTTTATTTTATCAGGCCAGAGTTCATTAAGAAGTTCATTATCGCGGGTTGAACATGGAGATATGTCAGCATTAATCTCAAAAATTTTATCAGGGAGAGATTCAAGAATTTTGTTTTTGTTGTTTTCACTCTGCTTAAGCCTGCTTTCCAGATCGAATTTGAATAGAGCAATTTCAATCGCAGAATTAAGCATTTTAGAGTTGAATGGTTTTACTATATAATTCAGGGGGAGTGATTTTTTTGCTCTTTCAAAGGTAGTGTCGTCTGTTCCGGCTGTTATATATATAAATGGTACATTGTGAGTCTGGTAAATCCTTTCCGCGGTTTCTATCCCGTCAATTTCTCCCGCAAGGGAAATATCCATTAAAATAAGATCGGGTTTGCTGTGAATTATCGTATTCATGGCATCTTCACCCGATTCTACAACGTCTGTAACATTATAACCTGATTTATCCAGAAGCTTTTTCAGTATCAAACCTGAGGGTTTATCGTCTTCAACTACCAGTATATTTGTCATTCTCCAGCTCCAGGATTATATAACTCTAACTAAACAAGAATTTTACTTGATGAAAATGACTTAATTATTTAAAATCAGGTTAGTCAATTAAATTTTAATATGCTAAATTATTGGAAGAATTCAAATAATTTTTTAAGAAATATTACTTTTATTTTCTAATATTATGATTTATTTTTAACCTGACAGATTCGAAAGCCGTATACTAAGTAAGTTTAAGCTTAAAATAGATTTCCGCTGCGCCAGATACAGCAGAGATCAGAGTTACAGTCTGTTTCCGGTAGTGATATAATGATTATACGCAGGGAGTCTTAATGAGTGAAGAAATAATCAGTGAAAAAATTACTGAAGATCTTAAAAAAATATCGCCATTTATTGATTACGCGAGTTTTACCAGAGTTATAAATAAACTTACAGATTATGCGGAGATTATCACAGAGGGAAAACTTGCAAGTTTAATTAATTTTAACTACAGGCTTAATGCTTCTCAGGCTAATATGGTTATTGATCTTCTTGTTGATATTCAGGCACTTTCTAAAATATATGCCATAGCACAGAAAGGCAAGAGAGACCTTGATCTGGAGTATATTTCCAATATTTTTTCCGATGTTAATAATCCGGGATCTATTTCATCTTATTTAAGCCTTAGAAATGTCATTGAGAACAGGCTGAGTCATCAGGTTCAGCAGTATAATATGAATATGGGGAAGAACAACACTACCATGTCTATCCCCTTAAACGAGCTTCACGGGCATGTTAAAACATATAAAGACCTGATGAACAGCAATATTACAATCTCTCACAAAGCCGGGCATGGATTTATTGCGGCTTCTCTGCATGACGCATACCTTACTATATTAAACAGGTTTGACTGGTGGAATGATAAAACATATATCAAATTTTTCTTTAATGAAGATAATTCCCCGAAAAAAAGCCTTAATCTGATAACAAGAGAAACCAGGCTGACTCTTTTTGAAATCGATAATAATGTAAAAAAGGTACTGGATTATCTGCAGAGCATATCTTTATTTAAAACAAAACCGAAAGTTCCGGAACAGGATTTTAATCTTTCTGAAAGTGATTCAGACAGCAAAACATTAAAACGTGAAGGCCATACGCTCAATTATTCAGATAAACTGTTATTAACACCTTTCGGTGTCCAGTACGGCCAGAAAATTGATGAAATTATTGATTCCATTTTCAATGGTGAAAAAATCAGGGAAGCTGAATCCATTAGCACTGAAGATATCAGAAAAAAGGTCACCACTCTTTATCAGGTATATAAGGCGCTTCCCGGGTCGCTTGCCATGCGGCAGAATCTGCTGATGGCAATGGATATTGTATATTATATGCTGGGGCAGGATTACGGTATAAAGAAATTTACGGAGGAGTTTATCTATATTGACAGAAAAATACCATTTTTACGATTTTTTCCTGAGGTTAAAGATGATATAGAAGAGTTCCTTACGAGGTTGTTTATAATTTTTTTCGAAGAGGTCTTCAGTTCAATTTTCAAAATAATAAGAAGCCTTGACATGAAACAGTACGCGTGTGCTTTTATCATAAAAAGAATATACCTTATAAAAGGTGAAGAAATGCCTGTTTTTGGTTATTTCCTGATTAAAGCCATAGCCAGGCACGGGAAAATAAAAGTAACCTGATATTTTATAGCAAACCCGCGCAGGTGCATCTGCGGTCAAAAATTGATGATGCATGGCCGCAAAAAAAATTAAAAGGAAAAATATTTTGAATAATATTAATGATATATTTGTTCTATGGGGGTCTGGTTATGTCTGCGGGTTCAGATAATAATTATGACGGAGGTGTAAGTCTCGAGTCCGAACATAGTCTGAAAAAACCGGATATGTACAGGGTGCTTCTTCACAATGACCATTATACTACGATGGATTTTGTTGTGGAAGTGCTCACCACGGTATTTCATATGCCGGCTGCAAAGGCAACGGAGATAATGCTTGATGTGCATAAAAAGGGTATAGGAGTATGCGGTGTTTATACTTACGATATTGCTGTAACTAAAGTTGAAAGGGTACATCTTATGGCAAAGGAAAAGCAGTTTCCTTTAAGATGTTCTTATGAGAAGGTATGATAGTAAATGATAAATGCTGATCTAAAAATTTCTGCCATTCCGTTATTTGCATGAATTGAAGACGCAAAACCGGAATGGCAAAGAGTTAACTTTATTTCAATAAGTAATGAATAGACTAATACAATGTTAATTAAAAGGATACAATATGGAACTTAATCCTGTTTTGAATGATATTCTCATGGAAGCATTCAATGAGGCTAAATTCAAAAAACACGAATATCTTACCCCTGAACATTTACTGTATGCTATTTTACAGTATGAAGAGGGAAGATCAATAATTGAAGCAACAGGCGGAGATGTCCGTTCTTTAAGGCATAATATAGAAGAATTTTTCAAAGAGAAAATGGAAGAAATTGATGTGGATGAGCCGAAACAGTCATCCGGATTTCAGAATGTAATGGAGCGGGCTATCTGGCATACTGCCTCCGCGCAGAAAGAGATTCTTGATATTGGTGATGTGCTTGTTTCAATTCTTGATGAAGAGGAATCATTCGCGGCTTATTTTATGGGACTGGAAGGTATTAACAGGTATGAGCTGTTAAAATTTATCTCTCACGGAGTGTCAGTTTTTCCCCACGAACCGTATGAGGACATGAGTGAATATGAGGATGTTGTGGAGAAAACCGATAAAAAATCAGGCGAGAAATTTATAGAGATGTTCACAACAGAACTGACGGCAAAAGCCATGAATGGAGAAATAGATCCGCTTATCGGCCGTGAGGATATCATTGAGAGAACTATTCAGGTGCTCTGCCGCAGAACAAAAAATAATCCTGTTCATGTCGGTGATCCCGGTGTAGGAAAAACTGCAATCACAGAAGGTCTTGCTCTCCGTATCGCAGAGGGGAATGTTCCGGAAAAACTTAAGGGCCTTAAAATTTTCTCTCTTGATATAGGAAGCCTTCTTGCCGGTACAAAGTTCCGCGGTGATTTTGAAGAACGTATGAAGAAGGTAATCCAGGAACTGAAAAATATGAAAGATGTAATTCTCTTCATTGATGAAATACATAATGTAGTAGGCGCGGGAGCAGTTTCGGGCGGATCGATGGATGCCTCAAATATGCTTAAACCTGTTCTTACTTCCGGTGAAGTAAAATGTATTGGTTCCACAACATATGAAGAGTATAAAAAATATTTTGATAAAGACAGGGCGCTTTCCCGAAGGTTCCAGAAGATAGAAATACCGGAACCCGGTGTTGAAGATACGGTGAAAATTCTTCAGGGAATAAAAGACAAGTACGAGGAGTACCATAAGGTAAAATATACCGATGAATCCCTTAGGGCTGCGGCTGAACTTTCGAGCAAGTATATAAATGACAGGCATCTCCCGGATAAGGCGATTGATGTAATTGACGAGGCTGGCTCATACGCGAGAATCTACAACTTTGCCAAGAGTGATATTATAGAAATCGGTACCGCGGAAGTTGAAAAGATCGTTGCCCGCATGGCTAAACTTCCGGAGAAGAGTGTTTCCTCTTCCGAAAAAACAAGGCTGAAAGACCTCTCCCTGGAATTGAAAAAAGAAATCTTCGGGCAGGAAAACGCTATTGAACTTGTTGTAAACGCGATAAAACGCAGCAGGGCAGGTTTCGGAAATCCCGTTAAACCGATAGCATCGCTGCTCTTTGTCGGCCCCACCGGTGTGGGTAAAACAGAACTCGCAAGGCAGCTTGCGCTTAGCCTTGGAGTTGAGCTCCATAGATTTGACATGAGTGAATACCAGGAGAAACATACTGTTGCAAGGCTTATAGGCGCGCCTCCCGGGTATGTGGGGTATGATGAAGGCGGGCTCCTGACCGAGATGGTCAGAAAAACTCCGTATGCTGTACTCCTTCTTGATGAAATTGAGAAAGCTCACTCGGATATTTTTAATACACTGCTGCAGGTTATGGATTACGCGACTCTCACGGATAACACCGGGAAGAAAGCGGATTTCCGTAATGTTATTATTATAATGACATCAAATGCAGGAGCGAGAGAGATTGGTAAAAAGCAGGTCGGCTTTGATGAACGTCATGTAAAAGAGGACGCTATAGACAAGGCGGTTGACAGATTGTTCTCTCCGGAATTCAGAAACAGGCTTGATGCGACAGTAACATTTAATGATCTCACCGAAGACATTATTCTTGATATAGTAGGAAAGGAGATAGACTCATTCAGCGGGCAGCTTAAAGATAAAAACGTGACGCTTGAGGTTACTCCCGAATGCAGGAAGTGGCTTGCGAAAAAAGGTTATTCGAGAGAGTTCGGCGCACGGCAGATCGGACGGCTTGTACAGGATAAACTGAAAAGTTTCTTCGTGGATGAAGTTCTTTTCGGTAAGCTCTCAGCGGGCGGCCATGCTGTGGCAGACCTTGAGGGCGATGAAGTCAGGATAAGAGTGGTTTAACAGCGTTCTATGCCGGTTTATTATCTTGGAGATGAACCTGTTTTTCCGCCGGCAGAGTATTCTGATCCCGACGGGATACTTGCAGTGGGTGGTGACCTCTCTCCCGGGAGGCTCATAGAAGCGTATACCCACGGTATATTCCCCTGGTACTCATCTGAAACTCCGATAATCTGGTGGTCACCCGATCCCAGATTTGTCATCTACCCGAATGACGTTAAAGTTTCAAAAAGCATGAGACAGGTTCTGAAAAGAAAAATTTTTGAAATAAAGTATGATACCTCATTCCGCGAAGTGATTTCCGCGTGCAGCGGTAAAAGAAAACATGAAAAAGGAACGTGGATCACTGCAGACATGATCGAAGCCTATGTCACACTTCATAATCTCGGATATGCTCATTCAATTGAAGCCTGGCATGACGGAACGCTTGCCGGAGGATTATATGGCGTTTCCCTCGGCGGAATGTTCTTTGGCGAATCCATGTTTTCAAGAGAGAGCAATGCCTCAAAGGCCGCATTCATAGTTCTTGCTGATAATCTTCTGAAACTCGGATTTGATCTGATCGACAGCCAGGTGCATACAGACCACATGGAGAGTCTGGGTGCGGTTGAAATGGATAGGGATGAATTTCTTAAGATTGTCAAGGCTTCTGTAAAGAGAGAAACCATCAGAGGGAACTGGGGTGATGACCCGCGGTTTAAGAGTGAGATATACTAAAGTTGAATAATCGCCTTCCCCATTTTCTTATGGCTGCCAACTATCCGCAATTTTCAAGAATAATACTGGATGACCTCATTCCCTGACTCCTTCATTCAACCGGTATTGCGACATCGTGTCATGTGTCGAAACGCAAACATCCTGTTTGCAGTCCTATTTTAACGAACAGAAGAGTGGGGAGGGGAGTTTGGAACTGAAAATTCAGTAATAAAGAAACCCTCTCCCACGTCAATTCTTCAAAGCGGAAGAGGGTGGCCAGCGGCCGGGTGAGGGCACGGATTTTAGTGATTTTAAATTATTATATCGCCGACCCGGTGATCTCCATATTATTAAATATATCCGCAAGCGTCCTGTTAAGCTGCCTGTACATATCGCCTGTAGTTTTCCCCGAAAGAATTATTACATGCCCGTTTTTTGCTACCATATACGATTCCATAACTCCGTCATACCTGTTTTTTGCGGTACTCTTTATATAATCAGAATTTTTTATTTTTCCCCAGGTTTTTTCTGTCATGGAAAATCCCCATTTCTCCGGCCACAGGGAGACTAAAACCTGGAGGTTTTTTTCATCTTCGCAGATTGAAGTTAATTCTATTGTGCCTTTCATATCCGGGCTTTCAAAAATTATTTTGCGGAAATGATCATTTTCCGGATCAGGAATTTTTTTCCATCCAGGAGGGGGATTGAATGATACATTTATACCTGTTTCATCAACCGTCAGAACTTCTTTTGGTGTTTCATTTACTTTGGAATTCCAGGCGTTTTTATTCTGCATTTTTTTCAGTTCAGCAGTTATATTTATATCTATCTGCCTGAAATTTTTACCATTCATCTTCCATGCTGAAACAATTACTTCCGGTGTTCTGGTGAAGTTCTGTTTCATAATAATTATCTCTTCATTTGCCGGAGAGAATTTTACAGGGAATCCTCTTCTTTTATAATACTGAACAAGTGTAATAGAACCGCTTAGAGCCTCCATTCCTTCACCTGCAAGAAGTTCTCTTGTCGCGGTTTCTTTATCTATTGCTGCAGCATCGAAACCGGGAATAGATTCAAAGAAGGGCGCGGATGCATCTCCGCCTGGAAATCCTGCTGTTTTATTTCCTTTCTTTAACTCTTCACTTACCCTGTTGTATTCTTCTTTATATTTATTTAAAACTGATTCAGTATAGTTCATTGATGCAAGAGCATCGGAACATTTTTTTGCGAAGCTGAAAAGCCTGTCCGTCTCATCCTGCCCGATCTGAACTTCAGAGTTGATTGATGATTCTTTTTTTGATGCAGAGATTTCCGCAAATCCGGTATTACATTCATCATAATTTTTTCTCACGGCATTTATGAGCATAGAACCCTTTGTACGGAAATCGGCATTTATCGCGGCATATTCTTTGAGATGTTCCCTGTGAAGAGCTGCTCTTGTTTCAGCAGGAATGGCCTCCGGTTTCAGAAAACTTTTTGCTGACGCCAGAACTTTAGGTATTGTCCCTTTGTACAGAGAGTGCAGTTTTTCAGAACCCGTGACTGGAAGAGTGAGAGTATTTGCTGTCAGCTTTTCAGAAAATGAAATGTATGAAATATACCTGTCAGATCTGTATCTGTGAAGATCGATGTATTTCTGAGGATCGGTTTTTCCCGATGAATAAAGAGCTTCTAAAAATTCTTCCGATAAAGCTGTGTATTTGTAGATCTCCGTTCTTATCTCATAAAAATGGTTTCTGGAGGCTTTAAATACCTCTTCATTATAAATAATGATGTCGCCCTTCATTTTTTTGAGCCGCTCAATACGCGCCTCTTCGCTTTTAAACTGGGCATCAATGCGGTTAATTCCCCTGGCTGCGATACCGGTATTGTTGCCCTTCAATTTTTCGGCTAATTCTTTATCTTCGCTTCCGCTTATATTCTGCGCGAGATTATTTCTGTATTTGTCAATTTCATCGAGTGTTATTCCGAGCCTTTTTACATCAGGAATTTCATAGTATGGATTGTTGCCCATCGCTCCGCTGCTTGGAGTTGTGTTCTGCAGCATGTCCGAAATTTTTTCTTTGGCTTTACTGAATATTTCCTCTTCGGCGCTGTTTTTATCTTTTATATTTTCAGTACTGTTAAGCGGACTTTTTCCTTTATAAACAAAATTCCAGATAGATTTGTTCCGCGCTTCAATTTTTGAAAATTGTTCCTCCATAAATTTCCATTGGGGTATATTTAAGAGATACTTTTCATTAAATGAATTATTTTCAGAAAACTTTACAGTTGATAGCGTTTCTTCAATATGCTTCAGAATCATTCTTCCAAGATCGGCCTCGTTGGAGTTGTAGTCGCTTCTGCTCAGCTCATACTGGATTTTACTGAGCAGATCTGTCATGGTATTATTCAGGGAGGAGTCAAATTCCGCCATACCTCTTTCGAGTATATACTGTTCAGCCATGGAGATTCCTTCCGCAGACGTTATCCTGATGGCAGATCCGAATTTTTTCGCGGAGTACTGTGTGATTTCCGATGAAATTCTCTCTTTCGCCTGCGTGTCTCCTGCAGCTTTGAAAAGCTCTGACATATAATTGAGCGATATGGCAGGGGAGGAGATCTCTTTAACTTTTTTTTCTATGTCGGTAAGAGAGTATTTTTTTGTATCAGACTTCAGTGATCCGTCCTCTTTTCTGTACCTGTCAAGGAGGCTCAGGAATTCTTCACATGATTTTATTTCACTTGCGGTTATTTTATCGACAAAGGTTTTATCAAACTTCCCGGCCGAAGCTTCACCCTGAATTTTTTTCAGACGGTCAATTCTGATATTCCATCTCTCCGTTCTTGAATCTGCGCTGAATACAGAGGTAGAAAAAAGTATTATAAGAAATACGGCTGCGGATCTATACATAATGTTCCCCAAAAATACGATTTTTACATATTTATTATCGGAAAAATCCGGAATAACTATATGACATAATTATTACAGGTGTCCTGTTTTTTTGTGATAAAACGGTTACATATAACACAACTCCGGAACAGGATTATGTGGATTAAAGTATTTAAAAGATTAACTGCGAATGAACTCTCCCGTAACCCTGTAATCTTTAAAATTTTTAAATCGTGTCCGGGGAACTGTTTCATTTCAAAGAATCATTCTTCATCCGTTCACTCTCGGAAAAATCATTAAGGAGATTTTAGTTGACTAAATAAACTTCCTGAGTATAACTAAAAAGATAATGAGAGTGGTTTGATAAAATGAATAGTGAAGAAAATCGAAAACGGCTGGAGAGAATGGCCAGGTCTCTTATACTGACAAAAGAGATATCATCTGATGACAGAGATAAGATTAATTCATTAATGAGAAATCAGGGTATTTCCCAGGAACAGAAATATACAAATATTATTAATATACTAAAAAAAGCCTCAGATAAGGAAACTGCTGATGTAGAAGATGAGGAGGACGATGTTCCGGATATAAAGAAACCTGAACTGTTAATAAAAACTCCTCCGGCAAAGGTGTATAAAAGACAGGCCACTCCGGTACAGCCGGTTATTAACAAATACCCCGATATAAACGGCCCGACTGCGACTAAACTGTTTATTGATGAGATTTATCTGAAATTTAAAAGATACAAATTGTTTAAGAAAAGATACCTTGTGAGAAGAGATAACAGGTTAGGTTTCGGCTGGAGTAAAAGACTTGTCCCGACGAAAAAATTTATTGCTCTGATGAATGATATAAAGTCATTTCAGGAGGATATACTTACCCGGCTTCCGCAGATTCTTGAACATATTCTCAAAGATGAATCAATAGAAACACCGCTTGAATTTAATTATCTCCGTCAGTTCAGGAGATGGATGATCCTTTCTCCATTTTCCTCCACTCCTTACGACAGGATAAAATGGATGGAACAGTGGGATTTTGAACGTGAGCTTAAATCATACACAACTTATTTCCATTCTTTTATGCGCATGGATAATGAAGCGAGGGAACTGGTCCTTGCAATGATTGAAAGATTTCTCCGTGAAGAACCTGATCTTGTCAAAGAGGATATTCTTGAAGAAGACGATCGCGGAGTTTCAATAAGCAAAGAGAACGAAAATTACAGAAAGGAAAAGTATATCTTTGAATACCTTGGAACAGTCCGCTCTTTCATGACAATACATGGTGAAGCAGACAGTCTTCTGGCGGCATTCATTAAGAAGAAGTACAATATTTTTACTCTTGAGGATGTGCTCAACATCGCGCTTGAAGCCCTTGTCTTCCAGAGACCTTTCACCGGCAGCGAGCTTAGAGAATATTTTGAAATCAGGCCGCTTGTGATCAGCAGCGAAATATGGGACCTGAACAACGCGAGGCTGAAGATTTACGGAAAAGACCCCGAGTCCAGGAGAAGGAAACAGGCCGAGAAACTGAAGAGGGAGCTATTCTGGTATGACACAATCTTCCAGATAGTAAAGATTGAAGAAAACGGTCAGAATATACTTGTGAAGTCTGTAGAGGAGCAGTGGAAGTATGTTGACCGGATAAACAGGGACGCGGATGATTCCTGCAGAAATAATTTTATAGTATTCCTTGAAGGGATTTTTCAGTATTTCAAAAATTTAATGGTTCCGGTTCTTAACGGCAATTCTCTTTTATTCGACTCATACGGTGAGACCGTTGAGGGTGCTATCTTTTCACGCGATTTTTTTCTTGAAGAGTTGAGGGAGATTGAGTCAACAGCAGTTGACATATACAATTTCAGGAATCTCAGCCCCACGTTGAAAATCTCCGCGGAGGAAGTGAAGAAGATAATTGCTAAAAAGATTTCTTCAATGAATCATGTTGAGGCGATAGTATTCAAAACCGGAAGCGGATTTTATGCCCTCGGCAGAAAGCTTCAAGAGGTTTATCACAATCATGTAAAAGCCTCCGGGAATGAAGAAAAACCGGAACCGCGGAATATTCCCCTTGTGCCGGAGGATAAAGATTCTGAAATATGTATTCCATTCAGCGGGTGCCTGTTTAAAGGTTTCGAACCTCACACCCCGCTTGTTAAAAGAATAGCAGGAAGAAAAATTTTAAGTGATACAATGAAGGGCGGAGTAATTGTTTTTATCATGGCATATTGTTACCAGGTCGCGTTACTTTGCGGTTATCCTCAGATAATGAATGATCTGGGTAAAAGAGATACCATTAAGCGACAGATAAAAGAATTAAAAGGAGAGGCGGATGATACTAACAGATAACAAAGTTACTCTGAAGGGTAAAAACGGCCCGATTGAAATACAGAGAAATGAACATGGTATTCCTGAAATTACTGCCGCGTCATTCAGAGATGCCTCCTTTGCCCTGGGATGGGTCCACGCGAACGACAGGCAGCTCCAGATGATGATTACAAAGATAATACTCGAGGGGAGAGCTGCCGAAAAAATAGCCGCTTCAGCCGAGCTGATAGAAGCAGATAAATATATAAGATCGCTCAACCTTTATCCCGATATTGCAGAACAGAAAAAACTTCTCGATAGAGACGTACGCGAAGCTGCGGAGTATTATTCCGCGGGAGTGAACAGCTGCATGGAAGAGAGCGGAATAGTTTTTGAACTGAAACTTCTTAAATGCATCCCCGAGCCGTGGAAGATGGAAGATACAATGATGCTCTCTAAAGTTTTTACATACTTCGGCCTGACCGATGTGCAGGGTAACATGGAAAAACTGATAGTCCAGATGGTGCAGAACGATATTGATGAAAAAAGAATAAAGGAACTATTTCCGTACCTCACTGATGATATAGATGTTGAACTTTTAAAGAAAGTAAAACTCGCTCCGCCGATCGTTCCAGGAGCAGTACAATGGCTTTCCAGAATACCCAGGTTTACAGGAAGCAATAACTGGGCGGTTTCCGGCAGACTCACAGAGAGCGGCAAGCCGATACTCTGCGGCGACCCTCATCTTGAAGTGAATAGAATGCCCGCAATCTGGCACGAGGTAATAATACGGCTCCCGGAAGATACCATAATAGGATTCGCGCTGCCGGGCACTCCTTTAATAGTTGTAGGAAGAAACAGGCATCTTGCGTTTTCACCTACATATTCATTCATGGATATGATAGATTTCCGTATTGAAGAGTGCAGAGATGGAAAATACAGGCGCGGCAATACCTGGCATTTTTTTGATGTGAGGCGCGAAGTTATTAAAACAAAAAAAGGCGAAGAGATTAAGGTCGAGTTTTATGAAAATGAACTTGGTATACTTGAAGGTGATCCCTCTGTTGACGGATTCTACCTTATACGCCAATGGTCGGCAGGAAAAGATTGTGGTGCCCAGGAACTGAACAGTACATATAATGTAATGAAGGCGAAGACGGTAAGAGAGGGGATGAAATATTACCGTGACCTTGACTCGGCATCATTCAATTTTGTTATGGCTGATACAGGCGGGAATATCGGTTACCAGATGAGCGGCAGGATGTTCAACCGGCCTGCCGGCGTAAGCGGACTTTTGCCTCTCCCCGCATGGGAAAGGAAATATAACAACAGGGGATATGTTTCAAAAAACAGGCTCCCGTCGCTCTACAATCCTAAAGAAGGAATCATAGTAACCGCAAACCAGGACCTCAATCATCTCGGAACGTCGAGCCCTATTAATCTGGCAATGGCTCCCTACAGGGCGGAGAGAATTGAACAGATGCTCAGGAAGAGAAAAAAAGTCGGAACAGAATATATGAAAGAGATTCATTATGACCTTTATTCAATTCAGGCAGAGATGATGATGAAGATAATTCTTCCGCTTGTGACAGATACAAAAAAGGGGAGAATTCTCAAAGAGTGGGACCTCCATTACAGATCTGATTCAAAGGGCGCTACTGTTTTTGAAAATGTCTACAGGTCAATGGTTGAAACAGTATTCGGCGATTACGGATTCGGCAGAGATACAGTGAAATATCTTTTTGCCGAGACAAGCATATTCAACGATTATTACGGTAATTTTGATAACATTCTTTTTAATAAAAAATCATGCTGGTTTAAATTCGGAACAAGAGATGACCTTTTACGGAGAGTGATCTCTGAAGGATTAAAAAAGAAATCGCCCGAATATGGAAAGACAAGAAAAATATATTTTAAGCATCTTTTATTCGGAGGTAAGATCCCTTCGTTTTTCGGCCTGGATTACGGCCCTGTTGAACTTCCCGGAGGCAGAGCAACTGTAGTGCAGGGACAGATATTCAAATCAGCGGGCCGGACAACGACATTCAGCCCTTCATGTAGAATTATAGCAGATATGTCGGATGAGTGTCTGCTGACAAATACAACCGGCGGGAATTGCGACCGTCCGTTTTCAAAATGGTACAAAAATAACAATAGCGGCTGGCTTCATGGAATATATAAAAAACTGTCATGATTTATTCTTGACACTTTTAAAATAAGCGTTATTATAAATTTAAATGTATTTGATTGGAATGGATTAATTGATACAAATTCTGTCACTGCGAAGCACGGGATGTTGCTTTACTTTGTTCGTAATAACTGTTCGTTAATCTTTTAAGAAGTATTATTTAAGTTTAAACAGGCTTTTGTTATACAGCAGGAGTTGCATGCTGAAATAAAAAATGTATTTGAAGGAGGATTTATGCGTTTCTGGAATTATTTAATGGTTTTAGCAATTGCACTCTCTTTAGCGTCAGGCTGCGGTTCAAAAAACAAGGCCATGACTATTGAGGATTATGCAAAAATAGAGAGTGAAATAGAGATACCTGATCCGGAACTTGATCCAGCCAGAGTGGAAACTATCACTGCCAAATACGGATATACATATGCTCAATATAAAGAATTTTATGATAAAGTGCAGAAAGATTCTGAACTTCAGGAAAAACTTGGAGAAGTAACACTTAAGAAACAGAAATCAAACGAGAAATAAAAAAAGGGGGGCTACCCTCTTTTTACTTTTCTGTGTTCAAACTGCCACTCCCTGTCATCTAAAGCATGAATTATTCCGTAGCTTCCGCCGGAAAGGTTCCCCGGATTAAACAGAAGCGGAACACCCTTGCGAAGATACTGCTCGTGCGTATGGCCAAATAGAACAATTCCAGCCTTGAAATATTCCGCTTCATGAAGTAAATGTTTAAAACCTGTTTTAACATTGAACTGATGGCCATGAATAACCATTACCGTTTTGTTTAAAATTTTTTCTGTTAAAATGTCATCAGCCTCACAGCCGGAATATATATCAGTGTTTCCCAGAACTTTCAGAACAGTGCTGTTTTCAGGAATGTCCACCCTGCATATGTCTCTAACTCCATCTCCGCAGTGAACAATGATATCAAAAGGGGAGCAGTCATCAATAACCTTCTCGAGCAGGTCGGTGTTCCCGTGAGTATCTGATACAACAACAATTTTAAGGCCCATTATTTTTTTCTTATAACCATTACAGTGCAGTCGTCAGATCTGATTAATCTCTGATTGGATACATCCGCGGTGAGTTCGTTAAAAGACTCTCTGTTTATAAAATCTTTTCCGGTAAGCTTTCCGATAAATCTGTTCAGATCAACCTGGTGATATTCATCATCAATAATGTCAAGAAGGCCATCGGTGTAGAGGAACAGGCTTTCATCTTTATTTAATACGGTATTGTAAGTTGAATATTTCATGTCCTTAATAGGGCCGAGGAACGGATCATTTTCTATAAGTTCGGTAATACGGTCCTTGCCGATTATGTAGGGTTTAGGATGTCCGGCATTTGAATATTTTATCTCACCGGTTTTACTGTCAATGAGGCAGCAGAACATTGTGACAAACGATTCAACGGGCAGATTTGCCGCAAGTTCATTATTTACTATGGTCATGATATCACCGGGATTTTCCGAGTTTTTTATAGCGTTCCGGAAAACCATTTTTACAATCGCGGTAAACATAGATGCCGAGATACTGTGGCCGGAAACATCAGCAATGAAAATGAGTAAACTGTCGTTTCGAAAATGTATATAATCATAAAGGTCCCCTCCGATGTCCGAGAGAGGGAGATTCCATGAATAAATGTCAAGATCATCTGAAATATACTCCGGCTCCGGGAAAATATACTTCTGAAGTTTTTTCGCCATAAAGAGTTCTACTTTCATAAATTCGTTAAAGTCGAGAATCTCTCCGATTTTTATTCCGTTTTCAATTCGTTTAAGCATAACTTCGGTCTGTTCCGGTTTTGTGATAAAATCATAAGCGCCGAGCCTATAGCTCTCAATCCGTAAATCAGCATCGTGGTATCCGGAAACCATCAGAACCGGTTTATTTGTAAGTTCGTTTTTCCTGATGTGGCGCAGAACATCGAGTCCGTTCATATTAGGCATATGCATGTCGAGTATGATGAGATCAACGTATAGAGTTTCCAGCATATCTATAGCTTCTTTACCATCAGAAGCTGTGAAGACAACATAGCCTGAACGGACAAGGATTTTTTTCATAAAATCCCTTACAGGTGCTTCATCATCGATTAGTAGTATTCTTTTTTTCATTATTAGATTTAATTTTCCAGCATATTTATTATTGGTCCGGAAGGTGCTTTATCCATATTCACCATCCTTGAAGTGAGAGACCAGAGAATGGTGAGCAGAACATAATTCAGATATCACACCCGGAACACTATTTAAAAAATTTTATCTGCTTCAGTTTGACCCCTTCATAATCGCGGCACAAAAGGAATTAAATTTTGTTTACACTTCCGCTCCTTAAGGCGGAGGGAGCTGTTTGATCAGTTAAACATACTTCCGCATGCATAGCATTTTGCTGTTTCACCTTTGTGGATTACCTGTGTAAGTGACGCACCGCAATTCGGGCAGAATGATATTTTCTTAATTTCTTCAAGAGACTCAGAAATAAAAAATTCCCCGGTAGTTCTGTCCATATTTCCGCTTATGAGGTCAAGGTCTATCGCTGTGTTTAAAAGTTTTTCTGCTTCCATCTCGTTTACATTTAGTTTTTTTGCGATTTCACTAATACTGATCCGTCTGTATGTTTTAACGAGAGATGCTAATTGTTTCAGATTTTCTTCAAGTTTTGATAATTTTGCACCGGAAATATAAAGTCTTACACCCGGAATTATAATTGCCAGAGAGAAGGCTCCAATTATTAAACCTGTATTTATATCTTCCCTGACCCCTTTATCGAGGCCGGAAACGACACCAAATACTGCGATAAACAGCAGAAGAGTACCGGCTGATATAATAACTATACCGGCAGTTTTCTTCAAAGTGTCCTTTAAAAAAAATAATTTCATGTTTCAGTCTCTGATTGTCTTTATATACTTTTACCCTTACGTATTTCAATAATATAAGCGATAAAGCCAGCCAGGGAAACAATTAAGAGAAAAAAAGCGCTTTTAATCCCAAGCTCCGATCCTGAAATTCTTCGTTTTAAAATCAGTTCGAGGTAAATCCGTTCGTCAGAGGTGATTTCTCCGCCGTTAAAAAGTTTTTTGTCAAAATAACGTAATGAATTTTTAACAGCCATTCCATCAGAATCCCAGTATTTGTACCCTCCGAAAATCTGAGGTTCTCGAAGTACCAGGTATCCCTCTTTCATCGTTGTTTCGGATGAGATGAGTGTTTTTACTTTAGGTTCAACAACTAATTTTGAGTATAGCGAAACTCCGCCGATTGCTGCTGCAATAACCAGCGGTGCAATAATAATTGAGAGATATATCTTTGTGTCATTTATCTTTTTCATTATTTAAGTTTGCTCCGTAGAAGTTCAATTATATCTTTTTTTTCAAGATCGAGTTTTTTTATTACAATATTCCGGTCTTCAATAAATCTGTTTCCCTGATCCTCTCCGGATTCAATCTGTTCTTTTTTTATGGCGAGGAGATCAAGAAGCGGGGAGGCCTCATCAGCCGTGAGTTCGATCCTCTCCTGGACAATGCCTGTTTCAAAAGGCAGAATTGCCGGTATTTTAAACGGAACTGTAAGTAAAATTTCACTGCTGTTGTTCTTTACTTCAATAACTCCATTTATATTGGTGAATGCAGTGCTGTCATTTTCATTTTTCAGTCCGCATGTAAAGTTAACAGCAAATATTTTATCCTCACCTTTTTTCTCAACTCCGATTTTTACAGATGGAGAGAGCGGGCTTTCGGGCTTCCTGGCGCATGCGGTTAATGCAAGCAGCAGTGCGAGTGAAAGAATCAGTTCTTTTTTCAGAAATTTTAACATTAAACAAGGTCTCCCTTTAATCATTATAACAAATTGATGCCACACTTTGTACCATAAAGTCAAGAAAAATAACTAACCCGCCGGTTTAACTCACCGGTACAGTTTTTATGTGCAATTAAAAATTTTTAAAAAAGAGTTGCAAAAATAATGAGTGGTTTTATAAAAATGAGCTGTACGTATATAAACACTAAAAAAAAGTTTTTATATACT
>DAONFJ010000019.1:21204-47660 GCA_035403545.1 Spirochaetota bacterium | reverse complement strand
AAAAACATGTTTTTTTATCATCATGTAACAAAAAAATCAGGAAATTTGCTTGACCTAATTTAGAATAATTATTATTTAGTAATTATTCTAAATTAGGAGAAATTAAATGACACTACTGGTAACAAAAGAAGCTCCGGATTTTACTGCCAATGCAGTATTACCTGACGGATCTATAGAAACATTAAAATTAAGCAGCTACCGCGGAAAAAATGTAGTACTCTTTTTCTACCCGATGGACTTTACATTTGTGTGTCCGACGGAAATTATTGCCTTCGACGAAAAAATTTCAGAATTCGAAAAAAGGAATACCCAGGTACTTGGAATTTCCGTTGACAGCCAATTCTCGCATTTCGCGTGGAGAGAAACAGAAAGAAAAAATGGCGGCATCGGCAGGATAAGCTATCCTCTCATCTCTGATATGACAAAAAAAATCTCATCAGATTATGGAGTACTTCTTGATGAGGGTGTTGCATTACGGGGCCTCTTTCTTATTGACAAAAATGGTGTTATAAGGCATCAGATTGTTAATGATCTTCCCCTGGGCAGATCGATTGATGAAGCGGTCAGAATGGTCGATGCGCTTAACACATTCGAGACGGTCGGCGAAGTATGCCCTGCAAATTTTAAGCCGGGAGACAAAACGATGAAGACATCCCGGGAAGGACTAAAGGAATATTTCAGCAAATAAGATGGATCAGAATATACAAAAATTAAAAGATGCGGGACTTAAAATTACCCCTCAGAGAATTGCCATCATGGAATTTTTTGAGGGAAATAAGTCCCACCCTTCTATCAATACAATTTATGAAAACCTGAAAGTGAATTATCCTTCAATATCAGTTTCTACTATATATAACACTGTGGAAACTCTTGTAAAAAACAATTACCTGCTGGAACTCCCCATAGCTAAAGGAAAATCATTTTATGATCCTGACGTATCCGAACACGACCATGCCTACTGCGTTAAGTGCGGCCGTGTATACGATATAGACCCGGAGAAAGAAAAACAGGCCGCTCCGGAATCTCTTCGCGGATGTGAAATTGTTGAAGTAAGAAAAACATACTATATAGTCTGCGGAGATTGCCGGAAAACTTTCTGAATAACCGGCAGTTGAACCTGACAGGATTAGAAACGCCGCACACTGCCTGTGAAAGTATAATACTCCATATCATTATAATTAATTTTTTGCAGGCAATTTCTCTATTGATCTAAAATTACTACTTTGAATAACTTGCATTATTACATTACAGTATTTTAAAAGGAGTAATATATGTCACTCTACGAAATCGGGGGCAAAAGACCGGTTATAGACCCCTCCTCATGGGTCGCACCCTCCGCAGACTTAATAGGAAATGTTATAATCGGAAAAAATTGTTATATAGGATGGGGTGCTGTACTCAGGGGAGATTACGGAACCATAATAATAGAAGACGGAACAGCCGTTGAAGAAAATGTAACCATACATTCCAGGCCGGGAAATTTAACAAAAATAGGTAAAGATGTTACAATCGGCCATAACGCAATGATACACAACACAACTATTGGCGACAATGCTGTTATAGGGATGAATTCCACTATAACTGATTATTCAGACGTAGGGGAATGGTCAATAGTAGCCGAACATTCCTTAATCAAACGGAACCAGTCTGTCCCCGCAGGAAAAATTTATGCCGGTGTCCCGGCCGTGGAGAAAGGGGATGTACAGGAAAAACACAAAACAGAATGGAGTGCCGCAAAAAAAATATATCAGAATCTTGCAATGCGGTACAGAACAGAAATGATTAAGCTGGATTAGAAAGTTCGAATCCCGCGTCGGGAGGGTAACGAGCTGAACCAGTCTGTGAATACAGGCCGCTCGGCTCATTACCTCAACTATAAGAAATGTATTAATACTTTTTTAATCCATATTTAAAAAGGCCAGGCTCCGATTCCGCCTTCAAGAACTTTTACATTTTTCCATCCCATATTGCCAAGAATCGCCGCGCCCTCATATCCCCTTAGGGACACTTTACAGTAGCATATAATCTCGTGATTCTTATCAGCCGGTATCTCTTCAATCCGTTTACGCAGTGCGCCTAAAGGTATAAGCTTTTCGCCAATCCCAAGGGCAATTTCAGCAAATTCATCTGGCCCGCGCAGATCAAGGATAAACGGATTTTCACCCGCATCAAGTTTAGATTTTAAGGAGTACGCGGATATACCTTTCATTCTCCCCTTCATCTTGTTCTGCATTATATGAGCTGTTGTAATTGAATGATCAATAGCCAGTGAATAAGGCGGAGCATAGGGAAGATCAGCGTTAATCATATCCTCCACTGTCATGTTACCCTGAATCGCCATGGCCCAGATGGCGAGCTGTTTACTTACATCACCGGGGCCTGTAACCTGTGCTCCGAGTATTTTGCCGTCAGGTTTGTTGATAACAAGCTTTGTAATCAGGAGTTTGCCGTTCATAAATCCCGGTTTATCGGGGCCGGCATTTATAGCAGTTTCAATATCAAATCCGTTCTCACGGGCGCTTTTTTCAGTAAGCCCTGTTGAACCCGCGCCGTAATCAAATACTTTACATATTCCAGTGCCGATTGTACCCTTAAACTTTACGCTGTTTCCCAGAACTGCATTTTCACCAGCCGCGCGTCCCTGGAGGTTTGCAAGGTCACCGAACGGTGCATGTACATTTTTGCCCGATATAAGATGCTTTATCTCCACACAGTCTCCGGCAGCGTAAATATCCGGGTCCGAACTCTGCATAAATTCATTTACAGAGATTCCCCCGGTTACACCTGCAGATAATCCTGCTGAGACTGCCAGGGCACTGTTCGGTTTCACGCCGATAGATATCACAGCCAGTTCACACGGGAGGACTGTCCCGTCATTCAGTTTAACACCGGTAAGAATTCCATTCACTCCGATGAACTCCGCAAGCCCGTTCTCCGTGATTATATTCACACCTTTGCTCTTAATATGTTTTTCAACAAGCTTTGCCATTTCCACATCGAGAAAAGTCATCAGCTGCGGAAGGATTTCTATTACAGTTGTCTTTATGCCGGAGTTCTGAAGCGCTTCACAGGTCTCTACACCGATAAGCCCGCCTCCTATTACAACGGCATTTTTTACTTTTTTTTCATCCCTGACTTTTCTCAGGTAATCTGCATCCTGCATCGACTGGAGAGTTGAGATCCCTTCGAGCCGGTTGCCGGGAACATTGGGGATATTAGGTACTGAACCTGTAGTGATAATAAGCCTGTCATAATCCTGGCTGAACAGTTCTCCTGTAATACTGTTTCTGCATTTTAATACTTTTTTTTCTTTATCAATCTCAAACACTTCAGTTTCGGTTTTTGCAGTGATAGCTTTTACGTTCCGGAAAAACTGAGGGTCCCGTATTACACCAGTCGGTGTACAGATAAGCTGTTCCCTGTTCGGAAAATTTCCCCCAACATAGTAGGGATATCCGCATGATGCCATTGAGAGATCTTTTTCTTTCTGGATAATAATGATTTCAGCATTTTCATCAAGCCTTCTTGCTTTTGATGCCGCTTTCGGGCCTGCGGCTGATCCGCCGATAATAACAATTTTTTTTTCTGACATTTAATCACCTATTTTAATATTTTATTATATGCTTTAATTATATATTGCTATTATTTTTGTCAAATAGAATAATTTTTTGTTTAATAATATCCATCTGACTATTAATTGATAACAGCATATTATAATTATTAAGCATTATTCATGCCATATGTTAAATTTCCGGGAGATACAGAAAATTGTATTATAAAATTCATCTTTCAATACTGATTAATGTTTCTTATTGCATTTTTAATGATGAATGTTAAATTGAGACTTATGATTGAACATGGTGAAAAAAATATTATTCTCAACAGCATTGCCGATGGTGTTTTCACCGTCGATATGGATTCCAGAATAACTTCTATAAACCGGGCAGCTGCTGAAATTCTCGGGATTCAGGAGGAGGATGCCATAGGCAAACTATGCTTTGAAGTGTTTCATGCAAGTATCTGTGAACACTCCTGCGCATTAAAAGAAACACTCAATACCGGCAGAAACATTATAAACAAAACGGTTTATGCAGTAAATTCCTCCGGAGACAAAATTCCTATTACTATAAGCACCGCACTCCTGAAAGATAAAGACGGAAAAGTAATTGGAGGAGTAGAAACTTTCAGGGATATTTCAGACATGGAAGTCCTTCGTAAAGAAATTGAATCAGCTTACACTATAGAAGACATTGTAAGCAAAAGTAAATATTTTAAAGAGCTCTTTGCGGTTCTTCCCGACATAGCCGCAAGCGACAGCACTGTTCTCATCGAAGGTCCAAGCGGTACAGGGAAAGAACTTGTTGCGCGTGGAATTCATAACCTGAGTACCAGGAATAAAAAACCTATAGTTACAATAAACTGTGCGGCAGTTCCAGATAATCTTCTGGAATCCGAACTATTCGGGTATAAAGCAGGCGCTTTTACTGACGCGAGAAAAGATAAACCGGGAAAAGCTGCACTCGCTGAAGGGGGAACTCTTTTCCTTGATGAAATAGGTGAAGTGTCGCCTGCAATCCAGGCAAAACTTCTTCGTTTTATTCAGGAGAGGGAATATGAACCTCTTGGCGGTACAATTCCTGTCAAATCTGATTTAAGGATAGTTTCTGCCACTAATAAAAATCTTATAACAGAAGTAAAAAACGGAAGATTCAGGGAGGATCTTTACTACAGGATAAATGTAATCAACATTACACTCCCTCCCCTTGCGGCCAGAAAAGAGGATATTCCGCTGCTGGTTAATCACTTTATAAGAAAGTTCAATATCATAAAAGGTAAAAATATTGAGGGAGTTACGGATGAGGTTATGAATATCCTCATGGATTATAATTACCCGGGGAATGTCCGCGAACTTGAAAACATTATTGAGCACACCTTCGTTCTGTGCCGCGAAGCCTACATCGGAATACACAACCTTCCGAATCATCTGAGGCATTCAGTAACTGCAATCGACGGGGCTCTGACCCTCGCAGAGATGGAAAAAGTTTACATTATCAGGGCTCTTGAAAAAAATAACGGCAGCAGGACAAAAGCTTCAGAGGCACTGGGAATAGATTCGTCCACATTGTGGAGAAAATTAAAAAAAATGAATATTGAATAAGTTTTCCCGCAGAGTGCCGTATCTAAAACTCCGATGAAAACAAAATTGCATTTTGCAATAAGTTGACAATATTCATAGTGCATAATGCAACAAACCACGATATAAAAATCTGAAAAATCACTTCACAAAATTTCAAAACATATGCAGCCGTGTTAAAACTACCATTAAGCCTGATTAATATTTATAAATCATCTAAAACCGGATCAAAAACTGAATAAACGTTAACAATCGATGCTTAAAGCCGGTTATTTCACCTGACGGAACGAAAAGTGCGTTATTATTTATGGAGGAGGAAGTTTATTCCCGCGATTGTATGTATGAATGCATCATAAAAAATTCCAGGAGGTATTATATGAACGAATCTAAACTATATGAGAATTTTGACGGGTACAATGCATACCCTGCCGGTACAGGAGAAGAGATGATCCGAAGCAGGCTGTCCGAATTATTCAGCAGGATAATGGAAAAGAATAACACCTGCCTGATCAAAGCAAAAGATATGGGGATGGAGAAGATTATGTCCAGAGTGCTGCAGGTCAAAACACGCACTGAAAGGATGAAAAAAGAGATGGATCATAAACTCATCGGAGGTGAATATACCTTTGATAAATTATCGCCTTCAGACGAATCTGAGCTGCGGGAAGTGGATTTATTGCTGGAAAAATATATTACCCGGGCCTACGCGATAATCGAGCCCTTAACCTGTCTGGAGACAGATATACATATATCTGAACACTTTGCGCAGATGAGCAATTGCTTCATGGAAATTGAACACCTGTTTCATAAAAGGACGGAGATATTCAAAAGAAAACGTGTTTACGCCTGATATATAAGCTCAGTTAAATTTCATTAATCCGGTCATAAACACCCCTCTTTGCCAAAACCAAACCATACATTTCCGCATGGAGACCAGTCATGCGAAGTCAGATCATTATAAATCAAACGGCATCCTTCACATACTTAAAAAACAGAGCACGTTGCAGAATGCAATAAACCGCATTAAGCAGATATACATTATAACAACGGCCTCCTTAAAAAAAATTTTAATCACTCCCTAATTCTCATTATTGCCGGCAGAATCAATGAAGTGTTTATAAATCCCACCCAAAATCCGGATAATTTATCCGGCCGCGAACAATCACAGTAAATGGCACGGAAAGTGCTTATAGATATAATATGGAAAGTCAACTTATTGCAATACCGGTATATGAGGACCGCATATCCCCTCTCCTTGATGTGTCAGAGAGATTTGTGCTCTTTGAGGTCAGAGATAAAATGATTACCCAGAGAATTGTAATCAGCATCAATGCTGAATCCGAGAGAATGAGGATTCATAAGCTGAAAGAGTTAGGTATCGGGGTTATTATCAGCGGTGCAGTGAGCAGGTATCTTTCTTTTATTATCGTCGAAACCGGAATCAGGCTTATCCCATGGATAAGCGGCCGCGTTGATGATGCAATTGACCTGTTCCTTAATAATACACTGCAGCCTGTCCGCCCGGAAAGAGGAAGCTGCGGGGGGATGATGAGAAAAAGAAAACTTGTTCAGAATATTACATTCGGCAGTGACCCTGCCAAAAATGAAAGGAAGGAGATTATATGAAAATAGCAATATCAACTGAAGGAAAAGATCTGTCATCAGTTGTTGATCAAAGATTCGGCAGAGCAAAGGGATTCCTGATTTACGACGTTAATACAAATGAATCGGTGTATGTTGACAATAAGCAGAATCTTGAAGCGCCGCAGGGAGCCGGCATACAGTCTGCAAAAACTGTAATTGATGCGGGAGCAGATGCCCTGATAACCGGGAATGTAGGACCGAAAGCATTTACAGCGCTGAATGCTGCAGGTGTAAAAATTTTTCTCTTTAAAGATGGAACTGCAGGTACCGCCATTGATAAGTACGGCAAGGGTGAGCTGGAGCTTACATCAACTGCGAATGTTGAGGGGCACTGGTAATTTTATAACTGATTAAGGAGGCCGTATATGGCTGGAAGAGATGGAAGAGGACCTGCCGGCGCAGGACCCGGAACAGGGAAAGGTGCAGGTTCCTGTAACAGAGGGACTGGATCAGGTAATAGCAGTTACGAAAGAGGATTCTACAGAGGTTCCGGAAGAAATGGTAAAGGTCTTTGCCGGCAATTATCCGGTTATAAAACAACATCAGGTGTATTTTATAACAAAGATAATGAAATCCGGGAATTAAAACTTCAGGCTGAAATCCTGGAATCATCATTGAATAAAATAAAATCGCGAATAACCGGACTCGAAGCAGAGGAATAAAAATATACAGATATTTATCTGATTTGCAGAAAAGCTTTCCTTCTAAACCATAAAACTCCTGGACGGGTATTTCATCCTGATAACGGCATGAAGTTCCCGTCCGGAATTTTTCATTTAACTTGAGAGGATTTATCATGATAAAAAAAATTACAGTTATATGCGAGAACAGCGTTCAGGTGCCGTTTCCTCTGATCGGTGAACATGGATTATCATTTCTCATCGAGGATGGTGAGGATATAACCCTTTTTGATACAGGTCAGGGCCTGGGAGTTGTACATAATCTTAAAGCTCTGGGGAAAAACATTCCGGCCATTAAAAGAATCATTTTCAGCCATGGGCATTATGATCATACAGGCGGACTGCTCCCGGTTCTTAAAGAGCACGGAGGGACTATGCCTGTTTATCTGAACGGTTCTGCATTTAATGAAAAATTTGCACTTCTTCCGTCGGGTACGGCTGTCCCTATCGGGATGAGACAGTCCCGTGAGGCATATGAAGAAAACGGAGCAAAATTTTATGAAGTAACAGACGGCATGTGCAGAATTATAGAATCAATTACATCTCTTAGCGGAGTAAAGCATGAACCGGAGTGGAGGCCATGGGATAAAATGCTCAAGATTAAATCCGGTTCCGGCATGGCAGATGATCTGTTCAGCGATGACCTTTCACTTCTTCTTGATACTCTGTCTGGACCTGTTGTATTGCTGGGCTGTGCACATGCCGGTATGGTTGAAATACTTGACCGGATTTCGGAAAATACAGGAATAAAAAAATTTCACGCGGTCATAGGCGGAACCCATCTGGACAGCGCACCTGAAGAATATGTTTTAAAAGCAATTGATACTGTAAAAAAATATGATGTTGATAAAATTGCTGTTTCTCACTGTACCGGGTTCAGAGTGGCTGCACGGTTCGCTTCCGAGTTCGGTAATAAATTTGCAAACGCCTCAGTTGGAAAAGTTTTTGATTTTTAAATTAATGCAGTTTCGGCTGCGTTCAGCAAACGCGTGTTTAAATTATTGCCGGACACAGTATACCAGACGGGAGATTTTCAGATGATCTTGGAAAATATTAACAATTACTTTCAGATAAAAAAATTCAAGGCGGCAATGACGAAAAAAAAAGTTATAAATAATAACCTCTATCCTGCCATACAGATGACTAACGCCTGCAATAAACAGTGCAAAGCCTGTCTCCGCTCCGCCAATTCAGATATTGCTAAAATTGAGTACGATGTTTTCGAAAAGTATCTGGATGACCTGATAAACATTTCCGAATCTTACAGACTGGAATACCAGTTTGTTACAGGAGGTGAGCCGACAATCTGGAAGAGCCAGGGGTATGATATCGTAGAAGTACTGGCATCACTCTTTGAACTGAATTTTATTAAAACAATCTCCATGCCGAGTAACGGAAAGATGTTTGAAGATATAAATTTCGCACGCGATTTTTTCACGAGATTATCATCCCGTATAAACAGTCAAATGATAGTGGGAATAAGCATCGCAGAATACCAGGAGAACCTCACCGAATCGGGATACATAGCCATGGATAACCTGATCCGCCTGAGCCGGGAGCCGGGAATGAAAATACTCCCCGTTATCCTTGTTACTCTTTCAGTTAATGACGATACAGACAAAAGATTAAGCAAGATATATCCCGGTGTTTTTCAGAGAGTTACACCTCTTGCACCGCTTGGCGATGCTTCAGACATGAAGGATATTTCTCCATCTTTAAGCCTTAAGGGAAAGAAGAAAGATCCACTCGGATCTTTTTACCCTCACTACAAAAAAGATGTGATGAAAAAATTGAAGATATCAGGAACAGAATTCGACAGGCTGCCTAACTCGGTGATCATTGACAGAATGTCATTCCATACCCATTGCGGAATGAGCCCGTTCATAGATGATAAATGGCACTATTGCCTGCCGTTTAAGGACGATCCGAGATTTGATCTCTGCAATATCGGAGAGATGAGAACAGGTACTATACCGGATTTTCTCGAAAACGCAGGAGTTCTGAACTGTATACGTGCGGAAGGCCTGATTACTGCGGTAAATGACCATAAAAAAAATCTGACTGAAGAAACGAGGGAAAAACTTGAAGACCTGTTTAAACCATCATCAAAAGTTTCAATTGCCTATCGCGGATGTATGGTATGTAAAGCGTTGTACGACATTGGGGTAGTGGAGGAATTACTAAATGAACATAGCGGTTGCAAGCGGTAAGGGAGGGACAGGTAAGACTACTATTTCCCTATGCCTGGCTTCGTACTATGCCGACAAAGAGATTTCGGTAGCGCTTCTCGACTGTGATGTCGAGGAGCCTAATGTTAATCTTTTTCTTCAATCCGAAATCATGGGAAAGGTAGAGGCACATGTACTTATCCCTTCAGTAGATAATTCACTCTGCTCAGGATGCGGTAAGTGCGGCGAAATATGTCAGTATAGCGCCATAGTGCTGATAAAAGGGAAGCCTCTTGTCTTAAAAGAAATGTGCCACTCATGCGGAGGATGTTTTCTTGTATGCCCGGAGAAAGCGATCAGTGAAGTAAAACGAACAACAGGAGTAATTGAACTTGGCGAGTTAAACGGCATTCAATATGCAGGCGGAAGGCTAAATATCGGAGAAGCTATGTCGCCGCCTCTGATAAAGGATGTTAAAGAGTATTATTCCGGCGCGGTGATACGCATTATGGATTCACCACCCGGAACATCATGTCCGGTAATTGAATCAGTGAAGGGATGCGATTTTCTTGTTCTTGTCTCTGAGCCTACGCCTTTCGGACTGAATGATCTTAAACTTGCCGCTGAAATGGCCCGTGCAATGAAGATACCGTTCGGAGTTGTAGAGAACAGGACTTCGCCGGGAAATAACAGTTTAAGAGAATTCTGCAAGAGTGAATCTATTCCGTTAATCGCGTCAATACCAGACACGAAGGAGATCGCCGTTCGTTATTCACGGGGAGATTCTGTTTCGTATATTAAGGAGAACTACAGAAATGAACTGGATAAAATCGCAAATCATATCAGCAGTTCTGTCAGGGCTGATATGACATGATCAAAGAACTGGTTATTTTAAGCGGTAAAGGCGGGACCGGCAAAACAAGCATAGCAGCATCATTTGCTGCACTTGCTGAGAATAAAATAATGGCAGACTGTGACGTTGATGCCGCTGATCTGCATCTTGTTTTAACGCCTGAAAATTATAAAGAGGAGGTTTTCGGCGGAGGGAATAAGGCTTATATAAACAGCAGAAACTGCGTATCATGCGGAAAATGTATAAATTTATGCCGGTTTGATGCCATCAGCGATTTTTTTACTGTGGATACTCTTTCCTGCGAAGGATGCGGAGTATGCGCTGTATTCTGTCCGGCGGATGCTATTGAGATGAAGCCTCATCAGTCAGGGAAATGGTTTGAATCTGAAACAGAATACGGCCCGCTGGTTCATGCGAGGCTTGGAATCGCAGAGGGAAACTCAGGCAAGCTCGTTACAATTATAAGAAATAAAGCAAAAGAGATTGCAAAAAATGAAAATATTAATCTCATTATTGCAGATGGTTCACCGGGAACAGGATGTCCGGTAATAGCAACTGTTACAGGAAGTTCATTTGTACTTATTGTAACAGAACCTACAGTTTCAGGTATCCATGACCTTAAAAGGGTTCACACACTTATAGAACATTTCAGGGTCAGGTCAGCGGTGTGCATAAACAGGTATGACATCAATCTGGAAAAAGCTGACGAGATAGAGGAATTCTGCCGCGTAAAAGAAATACCATTATTTGGCAGAATACCATATGATGACGACGTAACGAAGGCCCAGGTTGCGGGGAAAAGCATAGTTGAGTATTCATCAGGGCCGGCAGCGGAAGCTGTTAAAGTAATGTGGAATAAAATTAAAAAAGAAATACTAACAGAAGGAGTTTAAATAAAGCATGAATGACAAAAACAATAATAAGCCGTCAGCCTGCACGTCGCATGGCAGCAATCCGGGCGGTGACCAGAACGACCTGATTCTAAAGGACAATATGGGAAAAATCAGGCACAAGATAGTTGTCCTCTCCGGCAAAGGCGGCGTCGGAAAAAGTACTGTTGCGGTAAACCTTGCTGTCTCGCTTGCAGCAAGAGGACTTAAAGTCGGGCTGCTCGATGTAGATATTCACGGACCAAGTGTTCCCAAGCTGCTGGGGCTTGACGGTACAATGGCAAGGGGCGGAGGTGACAAAAAGATTTATCCCGTAAAATACAGCGACAATCTCATTGTAATGTCAGTCGGGTTTCTCATGGAGAACGCTGACGAGGCTGTTGTATGGCGCGGGCCTCTGAAATATGGAATTATTAAGCAATTCCTGTCAGACGTTGTCTGGGGAAATCTCGATTATCTCATAGTCGATTCGCCTCCCGGAACAGGCGATGAGCCTTTATCTGTCTGCCAATTAATTGAAAATCCCGATGGTGCGGTTATTGTAACTACTCCTCAGGACGTAGCACTTGCCGATGTGAGAAAATCTGTAACATTCTGCAGGCAGCTTAAAATGAATATAATCGGGGTAATAGAAAATATGAGTACTTTTGTATGCCCCCATTGCGGTGAAACTACGGATATATTCAAGACCGGGGGCGGTGAATCCATGGCGGAAGACATGGGGGTAAACTTCCTGGGGAAAATACCGCTTGAGACTCACATAGTACATAGCGGAGACAGCGGAAATCCATTTTCAACAATGGCGGCGGACAGTAAGTCATTCGCAATGGAAAAATTCAGCAAAATCGTAGAATCAATAATAAATGGAGAAATTAAATGAAAATAGCAATACCTGTAACAAAAGGAAAACTATGCATGCATTTCGGGCATTGTGAGGAATTTTTACTCTTCGATGTGGATATTGACAAAAAAAGTATAACATCAACATCATCCGTTACACCTCCCCCTCACGAACCGGGAGTTCTTCCGGGATGGATTGCAGACCGTGGTGTAAACTTTGTGATTGCCGGAGGGATGGGCGCACATGCTGTAACTCTTTTTAAAGAACGCGGAGTTGATGTAATCACAGGTGCTCCGGTTGGCGATCCTGAATCAGTTCTACGGAGTTATCTTAACGGACAGCTTGTCACAGGTGAAAATGCCTGTGATCATTAATAGAAAATGAAGAAAGTCTCCATTCAGCTCAAAACCGGAAGCTGCTGCATTCAGAGTGCCGCAAAAAGAGAGCTACGGCGTATTTCTCTTGAAATACTGTACTCTGCTGAAGAAAATGTGTCTCCGGTTTTATCAGAACAATTTGAACTTCTTGAAGACTTTCTCAGAAGTGCTGACTTTAATAAACTCCGTGCTTCTGACGAGAGGTTTGCGGGAATAAAAGATGGTCTCTGTACCCTCCAAAGAGATGATGATGATGATGATAAACCGGTGATAACCGTCAGAGATAGTTTCAATAATTAAATTTTTACAGAACGGTAAAGTCCGGCCATCCGTGTATGAGGCCCGTTGGGATGCCGGATTTAAAACTTTGTGAGGCACCATGAAAAAAATACCAATCGTTGACCAGTCAAAATGTGTAAGATGCAATAACTGTGTTGATATCTGTCCGGGGAATGCAATTTCTGTTATTTCAAACAGCTGCTGCGCGAAATGTATTAAATATTGTATATCATTACCCGTGCCGTGTCATCCTGAATATTTAACATTTGATTATAGTATCTGCAACTCATGCGGTATATGTATAGACAGCTGTAGCCATGGTGTGATATCATGGACTGATCCGGAAACGTCACATTTAAAAAGAATTGAACAGCAGTAAATTATATATTGAAATCAGGATTTGACTTATGAAAATAGAATTCTCGCCAATCGGAATTATCCACACGCCTTTTAAAAACGTAAACAATATGCCGGTCCAGCCGACAGCTGATGCGTCAGCGGAAGGATGGATCGAAATATATGACGAATTTTCAGAAGGACTCGCTGATCTCGGCGGATTCTCTCACATATATCTTATCTTTCATCTTCATGAGAGCAAAGGCAGCAGACTGAAAGTCATCCCTTTTCTTGACACAGTGGAGAGAGGAATTTTTTCAACAAGATCCCCTGCCCGGCCGAATCCGGTTGGATTGTCACTTGTAAAACTTGTTTCAGTCACCGGGAATATCCTCAAAATACAGGGGCTGGACATTCTCGACGGTACACCGTTAATTGACATCAAACCTTTTGTACCGATGTTTGAAGATGCCGGTGATGTACGGACAGGATGGTTTTCCGGAAAAGAAAAAGAAATACAGGGCAAGCTGTCTGACGGGAGATTTGACGATTGATTTAACAATACAGACTCCCCTGCTGTGAAACATCCTCTTCCGGCAATTTGCCGATTCGTCTTAGTACACTCATTTGCGCAGCCGAATATATTAAACTATTGATACAGTACTTCAGGCAGTCCTGGCACTTTGTACAAATTATCTCCTTTAATACAATAGCATTCGCGAAATTACGGATTCCGCAAAAAAGTAAAAATCTGTAACCTCCAGCAAACCGTAATATATGACTCCACCAAAAAATCTGTTATTCCTCAGATTTTATTTATTGACAATATTAACCATAAATTAATACACTACCAATTAAATAGATTAAGTAGTATATTAATTTCTTATCAAGAGCGGTTGAGGGACTGGCCCGGCGACACCGCGGCAACCTCCTTTAAGGAAGGTGCCAATTCCAGCGGAACTTTAAGTTCCGGAAGATAAGGAAGAGGGATATCCGATTGATACAAATCCCCTTCCGCCCCCGGTTGGGGATTTTTTATTTAAGGAGGATTATCATGAAGATATCCACACAGGCTGTTCAGCTGGGAATTGGCCGGGACTGTAAAACGGGATCAATATCGGTCCCGATCTGCCAGAATGCCACATTCCGTCACCCCGCGCTGGGTGAGACCACGGGATTTGATTACAGCAGATCAGGAAATCCCACACGTCAGGCGCTTGAGGAAGGGATCGCTAAACTGGATAACGGTTCACGCGGATTTGCATACTCTTCAGGAATGGCTGCGATCACAGGCATCATGACTCTCTTTAAACAGGGAGACCATCTTGTTGTTACCGAAGATATCTACGGAGGCACGAGGAGACTTTTCGACAGAATACTCACGGAGTACGGCCTGACTTTTACTTATGTTGATACGACAGATATCAGCATGATTGAATCCGCTCTCACTGAATCAACAAAAGGTGTATTCATCGAAACCCTGACCAATCCGCTTCTGAAGTTTGCAGACATTCCGGCAATTTCAGCTTTATGCCGCGAAAAGAATCTCCTTCTTATAGCGGACAACACTTTTCTTACACCTTATCTTTTGCGTCCGATTGATCTCGGCGCGGACATTACAATATACAGCGCAACAAAATATCTGTCCGGCCATAACGATACTGTCGCCGGGCTTGCGGTCGTGAAAGATCCGGAACTGGCGGAAAAAGTTTATTTTCATCATAACGCGACAGGTGCCGTGCTGGGGCCTCAGGATTCATGGCTTGTTATACGCGGCATGAAAACCCTCGGTGTCAGGATTGACCGTCATCAGGAGAATGCAATCAAAATAGCCAGGTGGCTGAAAACTCACCCTAAAATAAAAAAAGTTTTTTATCCCGGGCTGGAGGATCATCCAGGGCATGAGCTGATGAAAAAACAGTCAAAAGGATTCTGCGGGATGATCGCATTTGAAGTTCAGAACCACGAACTTATACCGCAGATTCTTAAAAAAACCAAACTGATATCATTCGCAGAAAGTCTTGGCGGAGTAGAAAGCCTCATTACATTTCCCGAAGTGCAGACTCATGCGGATATTCCCCTCAAACTTAGGGAAAAACTCGGAATAAACAATCTGCTTCTAAGGCTTTCTGTCGGGATAGAAGATGCTGAAGATATTATAGAAGATATCGCTTCGGCATTACAGGGATAGAGATAATCTCTCTATCCTTTTCCAGGTATTTCTTTAAATAACCAAGCATTCATATACAATATGAATATTTTATACAGGCAATTACACTTTTTTCTTAGTAATTCACTACAATTGATATTTTTTAAAAAAAATTATGAAATTCATTGACAAATTTTCCATATACTACTATTTCGCTAGAATTACTAGTATATTAATTAAGGAGGCTTTATATGAAAAAATCTTTTTATGTTTTACTCGCTTCGCTGGTGTTTTCAATCGGTTTTTCTTCTGAATCGTGGAGTCAGAAAAAATCAAAATTAATAATAGGTGCTTCCCCTGTGCCTCATACGGAAATTCTCCAGAAGGCAAAAGAAATCCTGGCAAAAAAAGGCATTGAACTTGAGATAAAAGTTTTCACCGATTATGTGGTTCCAAATCTCGCGCTTGCCGACAAAAGCCTTGATGCGAATTACTTTCAGCATTTACCGTATCTTGAAAGTTTTTCAAAAGAAAAGAAACTCTCTCTTGTATCAGCAGGAGCAGTTCACTTTGAACCTCTTGGATTTTATTCCAGAAAAATCAAAAGTTTAAAAGAGCTGAAAGCAGGCGATAAAATTGCTGTCCCGAATGACGTTACAAATGAGGCGCGGTCGCTTATACTCCTTCAGAATGCCGGACTCATTACTCTTAAAGATCCGTCTAATCTCAAATCAACCAGGGCTGATATTATTTCTTATAAAGTAAAAATTGAGATAGTTGAGCTTGAAGCGGCTCAGATAACACGTTCACTTCAAAGTGTTGCAGGAGCAGTAATCAACGGGAATTATGCCATCGACGCCGGGCTTAATCCCGCAAAGGATGCCATTGTTTCAGAAAACGCGAAGTCCGCTGCTGCAAAAACATACGCTAATATTGTTGCCATACGTAAAGGTGACGAAAAAAGGCCGGAGATCGTCGAGCTTATAAAAGTTCTCAAATCAAAAGAGATCAAAAAATTTATCGCTGAAAAATACAAAGGCGCAGTCAAAGCTGCGGAGTAACACTATGGATATTAATTAAAGAAAAGGATATGAGAAATATGAAAGGACAGCCGCTTCGGCGGTTACCTTTCACTATCAGGATGGATTTAAAATGGTAAAAATTGAAAACGTTTCAGTTCAATTCAGAACAAAAAGCGGCATAACAGATGCTGTGCGGAATGTTTCACTCTCAATAGAGGATGGTGAGATATTCGGCATAGTCGGGGCAAGCGGCGCAGGGAAAAGCACACTGCTCAGGACAATAAATATGATTGAAAGGCCCGCGGAAGGAAAAGTCTATATCGGTAAAACAGATATAACCACTCTCGCGGGGAGGGACCTGAGAAGGATGAGACAGAAAGTTGGAATGATATTCCAGCACTTCAACCTTATGCATACCAGAAATGTTTATGAAAACGTAGCCCTTGCAATGAAAATCGCAGGGAAAAGCGTTAAAGAAACCGAAGTCCGCGTACCGGAACTTCTTGCGCTTGTGGGACTTTCGGAAAAAGCATTATCATACCCGTCACAACTGAGCGGCGGGCAGAAGCAGCGCGTCGGTATTGCACGGTCGCTTGCGAATGACCCGGAGATACTCCTCTGCGATGAACCGACATCGGCACTTGACCTTGAAACAACACGTTCGATACTTGACCTTATACGCGACATTAACAGACGCTTCGGCATAACCGTTATACTGATTTCACATGAAATGGATGTTATAAAAAGCATCTGTGCCAGGGTTGCCGTAATGGAAAACGGAAAAGTTGTAGAGACAAATACATCATACGGCATCTTTTCAGAACCTGTACACGAAACATCAAAGGAACTGGTAAGGCACTCACTGAACATCGAAGTTCCTGAAAATATACTTTCTTCAATGAATGGTTCGGTTGTAAAAGTAGTTTATCTAAATGAAACAGCACTTGAACCGGTGCTTTCAAATGCAATTAAAAAATTTACTGTTAACATCAATATCATCCACGGCAAGATTGAATATATTGCAGGCCTCCCTATAGGAATTCTGATTCTGAACCTCAGGGGTAAAAAAAACGAAATAAACGAAGTAATAGAATATCTGAAAAAGCGCACTGCTGTAACGGAGGTAATATATGGATAACCTGGCAGTTCTTGTACCGGATCTTACAAAAGCATTTATTGAGACATTCCAGATGGTTGGTATTTCACTGGCATGCGCTGCATTATTCGGGATACCTCTTGGACTTTTTATATTTACTACCGACAGGGGATTGTTCTTTGAAAACCGGGTTGTCAACTCTGTGAGCGGGTTTGCTGTAAATATTATCCGTTCAGTGCCCTTTGTCATTCTACTGGTGCTGTTGCTTCCATTCACCCAGATAATGACCGGTACAACGATCGGCCCGGTTGCTGCATCAATCCCGCTGTCTGTCGCAGCAGTCGCATTTTATGCCAGGCTTGTTGAAGCTTCGCTGCGGGAAATAGACCGGGGTGTAATTGAGGCATCAAACAGCATGGGCGCCTCTCCCTTACAGATAATCCGTTATGTGCTTCTGCCTGAATCTATGCCCGGACTTTTAAGAGGGCTCACTGTAACTGCAATCAATCTGGTGGGCTATTCAGCCATGGCCGGTATTGTAGGAGGCGGCGGAGTCGGTGACCTTGCAATACGTTTCGGTTACTACCGGTATCAGACTGATGTAATGATTACAACGGTTATTGCCCTGATAATTCTCGTTCAGGGAGTGCAGAGTGCAGGAGACTATGCTGCAAAAAAGAAAGATCATGCTTAGATAAAAAATACAGCATAATATTAAGAGGAGATTGATATGAAAATCGCAGTAGTCGGAGGTATAGAACGGAACGAATCGATGATGGCAAAAATGGCTGCAAAATCAGGCCACATTCTTGAGAGTCATTCAGGCAGGATCGGCGGGCATGGTTCCGGCGAACTGCGGAGGCTCATAGAAAAATCATCCTTTGTCATCATCCAGATTACAGTTAACAGCCATGGCGGAGTACAGCTTGCAAAACGTGTGGCGAAGCAGAGCGACATCCCTTCCATAGTTGTGCCGAGAATTGGAGCGACTGCTTTCAGGGAATTGCTCGAATGTATTGACCGTCACCCGGAGCAGTTCCGCAGAGAGGAAAGCGGACGCCTCTCCAGGTTTAACTATGCACTGAATGTGAAAAGAAAAATTTTAAAGACAGAACTTTCATGCTGAAGGAAATATTATTTTTACAGGCTGGAAAACAGAATAATTTTATTTACTGTAAATACCATTCAGAAACCGGTGTTTATTGCGGGAAACGGTACTCAAAAGCTGCAAAATATTTTATAAACATCTGACAGGAGAGAAGATATCTATGAGCAATATATCATGGTCACAAAATCAGGATTCAACATGGAAAAAAAAAGCCGGGCTGGCGGAAATGCTTAAAGGCGGAGTGATAATGGACGTGGTCACTCCCGAACACGCGCGCATTGCGGAAGACTCCGGCGCTGCAGCTGTTATGGCCCTGGAACGTGTTCCTGCCGATATCCGGGCAACCGGCGGAGTGGCGAGAATGTCAGATCCTGAACTGATTATAAGAATCCGGGAGGCTGTAACGATCCCTGTAATGGCAAAGTGCCGGATCGGACATTTTGTTGAAGCACAGATACTTGAATCACTTGGAGTCGATTTCATAGATGAGAGTGAAGTTCTCACACCGGCCGATGACAGGTTTCATATTAAGAAACATGGATTCAAAGTACCCTTTGTATGCGGCTGCCGTGATCTTGGCGAAGCTTTGAGGAGAATCGGCGAAGGAGCCGCGCTGATCCGTACTAAAGGCGAAGCCGGTACAGGAGATATAGTTGAAGCCGTACGGCATATGAGAACACTGAAAGATGATATCAGAAGAATCAGTTCTCTTCCTGAGGAGGAGCTTATGACTGCTGCGAAAGAACTCGGAGCACCATACGAACTTATTCTCGAGACTGCCGCTACAGGCAGACTTCCTGTGCCGAATTTTTCCGCAGGAGGAGTTGCTACTCCAGCTGATGCCGCGCTTATGATTTATCTCGGGGCTGAATCTGTATTTGTAGGATCAGGAATATTTAAGTCGGGAAATCCCGCGGCACGGGCGCAGGCAATTGTTGAAGCAGTTACATATTACAATGATCCTGCGAAACTCGCGGAAATTTCGCGTAATATCGGAGAGCCGATGACAGGGATCGGAATGACACAGCTTAAGGATACAGAAAGGCTGGCAGTGAGGGGGTGGTAAATGAATTTTGTAAAAGTCAGAACTGTTGGCGTCCTGGCGATACAGGGCGCTTATCACAAGCACTCTGAAGCCGTGCGTAAACTCGGAATAAATTCCGTCGAAGTCCGTACAACAGAGGACATTGATGTTATAGACGGCCTTATAATTCCCGGGGGCGAGAGTACAACTATAGGCAAACTTCTTGTAAAAAACAATCTGCTTGATCCGATAAAAAAAAGGATTGATAATGGTATGGCTGTTTTCGGTACATGTGCCGGGATGATTCTGCTTGCCAAATCTGTTACCGGGAGGGAACAGCCGCTCCTCGGAGTAATGGATGTCTCTGTTGAACGTAACGCCTACGGCAGGCAGATTGACAGCTTCGAAGCGGTATTTCCAGTTAAAGGTATCAGCGGAAATCCTGTAAACGGCATATTTATCCGTGCTCCGAAAATTATAGAAGTATCAGAAAACGTTGAAGTCCTTGCCTCGTACGAAAATGTTCCGGTCCTTGTAAGGCAGGGAAATATCCTTGCTTCAAGTTTTCACCCGGAACTTTCAGACGATCTGAGAATACATTCATACTTCATTTCAGCGATGTTGTGTTAACTCTTTCGATTCGCCGGCCTATGATTCTCTTATTCGTTAACCTGAATTTTCTATAATGAAAATACGGATTCAGTTCAGGTGCGTTCCTGTAATATCTGCAATTTCAATTTCTCTACCGCGCGCGGCAGTGCTTCCTGTATCAGGACTATTGTTTTCACGTTATCGTGATATTAAATCCGCTTAATGATTTTTCAGAAAAATAAATTACTTCTTCAGCATTGCCCGCATGATTTATTCACTTTCTGCGGCAGGCAACACTTCTTCCGTAACTTTTTTTTCTGCAAAAATTGAACGCAGAAGATAAATGAATGCCGCAGCAGCAAATAATATCAGCAGGCCGAAAACAAATTTTTTAGCTCCGCCTCCAAGCATCTGACCCGCGTATGAATATATAAGTGTGGCTGGAAGCTGCCCTATACCTGTGGCAATAAAAAACGGCCAGAAACGCATAGATGTAAGGCCGGCACCGTAACTCACGATATCAAATGATATAAACGGCAGAAGACGGGCGATAAGTATCGCGTTGCCTCCATGTCTTTCAAAAAAATCTTCAACAGAAGCAAGAGCCCTTTTACCTGAAAGTTTAATGACAGCATTACGGCCGTAAAGCCTTGCTATACCGAAACATACAGCCGCTCCGGCCATAGCGCTTGACCACGAAAGCAGTGCTCCCCATGCCCATCCGAATACCGCCGCATTGGCAAAAGTAATAAGGAATGCCGGAAGAGGTGCGGCAATTGATTGAAATACCATAAGAAAAAAAGAAATAACTACAGCAAGGGCGCCGAAGGAACGGATATAATCTTTAACCGGACCGGGATCAATCGAACTGAAAAGCCCGGCAATTTTAAAGATCCACTCTCTCCCGGCAGGTGTCATAAACAGAACAATTATGATAACCGGTATTGCTATTTTAATAAATCTTGTAAAATATTTCATATTGTAACCTCACTATTTTCTAAACTCTTATTATCCCGCTGTTTTGAAATAGCCCAGTCGAGACCGCCTGCAAGACTGAAAATTGAAACAAAAAGAGCAAAAAGAACTGATATTGTTAAAGCATGCGATGAAGAAAAGCCATAAGGCTGGAGGAGAATAACATATGCACATTCTCTTAGTCCATACCCGTTTATCCCTGCAGGAATCATGGCAAAAACAGACGATGCGCTGGTGATAAAAAACATATCCGCCATCCCCGGAACCGGCAGGCCCAGCCCCCGGATAACAGCTGCCGCAACCATAGCCACGCTGATCTGAAACGCCAGAGATAAAACCAGATTCACAAGCAGGGCAGACTGTTCATTCTTCAACTCCCCTGCTGCGGTAGAAAAAGCAACCCATGAATCACGGAGCCTGCCTTTTCTTTTCTTTATAAAGCCCGGTGTCCACCCGGTGAGAAGTGTTAATGTTAATGCAATTCCCGCTATAAGAACAATAGTCAGCGGCCATACCGCAATCACAAGCGGCTTAACAGAGAACAGAAAACCTGCCAGGCCCAGAAGCGAAAGGGATATGGTTGCGATTGCCCGTTCAACTACAACTGATGCTGCCGCTGAAGAGGTTCTGTTGTAATGCTTACCCGCGAGGTAAATCCGTACACCATCCCCCCCTATACTCGAAGGAAGAAAGTTATTAAAAAAAAGAGATATTACATATATTCTGAACAGCCGGATTAAACCGATTCTGTTATTCTGTGCATCAAGCAATACTTTCCACTTCAGTGCGCTGATGAAAACCGACAGTGCAATAAGACCGAAAACCAGCGGAAGGCATGAACCGTTAAAACCTGAAACGGATTGTTTTATTTTTACCGGATCTGCGGCCGAAACGAGGACTGCAAGCAGTACCAGTGAAATAAGCACACGCAGCCAGGTAAATATTTTACTGTTTTTATGGCCGGACCGGATATTGTTTCTTTCGCTTATTTCAGAAGGAACAGAATTTTTAATTAATCTTCTTTTGAGTTTTAACCGGTTGAGATATGTAAAGGGTGAACGTGTTACTTTCACTTTACCTGCAAGTAAATTTTCAGGTTCAGAAATCAGGTCAATCAGGTGAACTGCGGGAACATGCGGTTTTAAAAAATTTTCGCATCCGGCACAGTAAGTAATAACTTTACTCTCTGTTATTTCTTCTTTTATTTTTCGGGCCCATTTCCCCCCGAATCTGTTGTCTACATAATTTACAGAGCCGCCTTCTCCGCAGCAGAAACTTTTCTCTTTACAGTGTACTGTCTCAACAACAGTAAGGCCGCTCTTTCGGATTATATTACGGACAGCATTATATGCTTTATTATTGAACCTCACTCCGCAGGGATCATGTACATTTACAGAACCTGTTAAATTATTCAGTTCAGACAGGTTGTTTTTTTCAATAACCTCATACGCTGTTTTCACTTTAATTGTATCGCCGTATTCTGAAAATATTTTATAACAGTTCGGGCATGCAACAATTACCTCAACAATTCCCCGTTGCGCAAGACAGCTTTTTAATTCACCAAATTTTTCATTGAAAAAACCGGATCTCCCCAGGTCGTGGGATGGTTTTGTGCAGCAGTCAAGAACGATGCCGAGGTTCGGAATACCTTTTTTTAATCTTTCATACAGATCATAAGTTTTCCCGGACCTTGTTCCTGACAAGGCACATCCCGGGAAAAAAACAGTGTTACAATTCTCGGGTATCAGATAGCAGGAATATTTTTTTGAAATGCCGCGCTTTTCGTAATTTAGAATCCGTGAATAAACATTGTAATTAATTTTTTCCAGCCTGTTCAACTCCCTCCGCATGCCGAGGAACATATTTTTCGGGTTCAAACCCTGAGGGCACACTGCAGAACATAAATTACACAGGCTGCACTCAAAAGGCATTAAACAGCCTTTTTTACTGTTTATATCAAATGATCCGGCAATATCTTTCGGCAATCCGTAAAATTTAAGAAATTCACAATCTTTGCTGCAGAGGCCGCATTTATTACATTTTTCAGAAATCTCTTCCAGCACACTTTGAAAAGATTCTGAAAAATTCTTCTCTTTAATTACATTCATAAACTGACCTTTTTAATTCAGGCGTAACGTGGAGCCGAAAAGAATATTTACTGCCATTCATTAAATCTACCGGATACTTCAACTTTCATCCGGCTGCCTGACAAACCAGGTGCTGACAATTCCGGAGTCCCGGAATATTATAAAGTTAGCAATGACAAATATTAATAAAATAACCGCGTTAACTTCTCCAAGGCTAAGGGAGTTGAGATGGAAACCTTCTCTGAACATTGATGCAGGAATTATGCGATATGATTCTACACTGAAATTGTATAACAAAAAAACCAGCAGCCCGAAAATAAGCTCCAGGAAAAAGATAACCGTCAGATGAAATTTTATGCGGCTGAAATGGTAAACAATTAATACGATGAATGTGGAGAGAGGGATAACAAGAGCGATGTTAACCCTCATCTCTAAAAAAATCCATTGATTGAATATCATGGCAATTATATTACCCGCAATAAAGCCTGTGAAAATCGATTTAAAATATTCTTTTGCCATGATAGAGCCTGATTAAATTATTTTTTTAATTTTACCGTAAATGTTACCAGCGTTTTGTCCGCCGGGAGAATATCTTTATTTCCCGTAAAAGCTACCTCTTTCCTTTTTTCAACAGCACCAAATGTGTAGTTGCAGTTGCTTACTATACCGACGGGGCAGCTGTCCAGACAAAACAGGCATCCTGTGTTCAGTGACATGGCTTTTTCAAGATTACCGCCAAAACGCATTAATATAGGTTTTTTGTTACTGTCATTTATAACTTCATCAAGCGTGTAACTTTTTGGTGCGCCCTTCCATGTAACAGTAACATCGAGCAGATCGCCTTCGACCTTTGTTGTTTCCTTGTTTTCCATTGTCATATTGTTACCGGCCCTGGCGCCGATTGCAATAAGGGCATCGTAAAATGTTTTATGGTCTGTCAGGCCTATGAAGATTGATTTGTCTCCGTTTTTACCATCTTTAAAAACAACACCATGTCTTGTGGGAGTTAAAAGATATTTCCCGTTTACTTCCGCCAGAAAAGTTATTGTACCGGTTTGTTTATCTACGGTCAGAGCCGGCTGATCGCTGCCTTTCTTTCCGCATGAAACAATTAAAAGGGAAGCAATAATACCGAAAATCACTGAAATTCTGATTCTATCCTTCATAATAATCACCTTAATAGATTTAATTTATATGTGTAAATTTTAGAGCATGGTGCCGGATTTTAATACCCCTGACTGCCGAAGAGCGTGAGCAATAAAATTCACTTTTATCCAAAGCTGTTATACTTTGATTTTATAGTCAATTATTATTCATAATTTTGATACATAATATTCATAATTATATATAGTAATATGGTAGAGGTGCGGCAACAGCCGCATTATTAAATCCCGGAAATAGTAAATCCTGGGATAATTGATTTTCCCGGTGGAGAGTCCGGTTTATGAATACGTTATTCTCTCTTCATTGCAGTAGACATTAAAACTGTTTCCCCGGGCGAATCCGACTATAGTAATTCCGTACTGCAGCGCGTAATCAACAGCAAGGCCTGTCGGCGCTGATCTCGATATTACTACCGGGGCACCGATACGTGCTGTTTTTATCAGCATTTCCGAAGCGATACGCCCGCTTAAGAGCACAGCCATTCCGCCGGTGTTTATCCGGTTAAGAAAGGTATATCCCATGACACGGTCAAGCGCGTTATGCCGTCCGATATCTTCATACTTCGCAAGGATGCTGTCACCTTCAGCAAGAGCCGCGGAGTGGACACCTCCGGTCATTTTAAAAGTTTCTGATTCCTCTTCAAATTGGCGCATCAGTTTAAAAATGTTTTCTGCTGAAAGCGAAACTTTTCCCTCTACCGGGGTAACCAGGTTCTGGTCATTAACAAAATAAAGAAGGGGCCTTCCCTTGCCGCAGCAGCTTGCAAAATTACGGCAGAGAAAAGTATCAAGCTGCGGAGCCGGATTTGCTGTTTCGACCCACACCACTCCCTGAGTGTCCCTGTAAAAATAATCCTTTATCTCATTGGGATCTTTTACAATACCCTCTCCCGCAAGGAACCCTATTACAAGTTCCTTCTCAAAGACAGGAGAACACACGAGTGTTGCGAACTCCTCTCCATTGAGCATCACAGTAAGGGGGATTTCATTGACCACCGGGTCAGATACCTCTGTTTTTATGCCGTTTATATATTTAATTACCGGCCTTGAGCTTGAGAGTTCCTGTTTTTCCATTATATTTTCCCTGGTATAAATAACATTATCGGACAGTTAAAAACAGAATCAGCACACACCATATTACTCCCGCCAGCCCGGCGTTATCCGGCGAATGCTTTCTTCCACACCTTCACCACGCACAGTGTGAATATTAGTCCTGCAAAAATCATCACGGCCAATGCCGGAGAAGTGCTGACTGTCAGATGGTAGGGCCGTGTAAATCAGCAGATTATTCCCGCCTCCGCATACCGGTTAACCAGTCGTCCGCTAAAGCAGCCTGTTACATATTATATCTTTCAGTGATGCGATAAAATAATCTATTTCATCAGTTGTATTATAAATATAAAAGCTTATCCGTAAAGTGCCTGAAACTTCCAGTTCATCCATAAGCGGATAAGCACAGTGCCCTCCCGCCCGGACTTCAATACCGTCACTGCCGAGAAATTCGGAGAGAATATGCGGGTCTGCCATCTCTCCGTTTTTAAATATATTTAATGAAATAATTCCGGAACGGTTTTCAGCAGAATACGAACCGTATACTTTTACCTCTTCAATTGCGGCAAGTCTTTTCAATGCATATTTACAAAGAGACTGTTCGTGCATAAATACATTCTGCATTCCTAAGTTTGCGAGATAATCTATCGCACCGGTAAGTTTTATTCCCCTTGAGATATCTTCCGCGCCTGCGAGGGCCACAGCTCCGCACATATCCGGAGTCCCGGCTTCAAATTTCCACGGTAGGCCATTCCATGATGCTGATAACCGGCTTACACTTTTAATCATTCCGCCGCCGTAAATAAACGGAGGAAGCTTTTTCAGCAGTTCCTCTCTCCCCCAGAGAACTCCAACGCCTGTCGGTCCGAGCATCTTGTGTCCGGAAAAAACCAGAAAGTCACACCCGATATCCTGCACATTTACAGGCATGTGCGGAACAGATTGTGTACCGTCGACAAGGAACAGAGCTCCTGCACTCCCGGCTGCCT